>NZ_JBHGNY010000007.1:0-168979 GCF_053544035.1 Vibrio sp. E150_018
ACCAGTCGGACTCAGAAGAGATTTACCTGCACGCGCAAAAAGACTTTAGGTCTGAAACACTCAATGACCACATTACTGACGTCAACCACGACCAGCATTTAACGGTTGAGAACGACCAATTTACTCAGATCAAAAACAATCACAACCTAACGGTAGAGGGTGAAAGCACAACTTATGTAAAAGGTGATTTGTCTCGAGAGGTTGTAGGTTCAATACAACAAAAAGTCGGCTCAATTCATGTTATGGAAGCGGGAAAAGAAGTGAGCTTAACCAGCGGTGGTAAGCTAGTTGTTGAGGCTGGATCAGAGGTGACTTTAAAAGTCGGTGGTAGCTTTGTAAAAGTGGATGCCGCAGGGGTTCATTTAGTTGGCGCAAGCGTGAATATCAATTCTGGAGGTAGTGCAGGCTCCGCTTCGAAATACAGCGCTCAATCAACCATGCTTCCTAAAGGTATTGAACCGGTTGCTCCTCCGCAGCCACCACGACCAATTGCAGCAAGATCTTTTATAGCTGCTGAAACCGCAGGTGTGAGTACGGTGAAGCCGTGTCCGTTGGCGACAAATTCTAGTACTTCTGCTGTGTTGAGTAATGAGACGGATAGTGCGAAAGCTGACAACCAAGAACAAGCAGAAAATATTTTACAATCAGACTTGCTGAAACCTTCAGCGACGTTAAATCAATTAGCTGAAGGTTCTTTTACCGCTTATCGAAAAGGCGATAAAGGCGCAGAAATTAAATTGATTCAACAAGCGTTAATGAAGCTGGGCTTTGATTTAGGGAAATACGGAGCCGATGGAGATTTTGGTAGTACAACAGAACGCCAAGTGAAAGCTTTTCAACAAAATTATCAAGCAACTCACGAAACACATATTTCTTATCAAGTAGGCCAAGTCGACGGTATCGTAGGTAAAGGAACAATTTTGGGGCTAGATGAGGCTGTTGTTGGTGAGTGGAGTTATAAAGTTGATATTTGCACTGAAAAGTTTAATAGAATATCAAAGATTATATTTAGACATGAAGGTGGATATGTTAATAACCCTAACGATGAAGGTGGTGCAACAAATAAAGGTATTGCATGGAACACATGGCTAAAGTATGCGAAAAGTGATTTAGGGATTGAGCCAACATTAGATAATTTAAAAAAATTAACAGAAGAAGAAGCTGAAATTATTTACAGAAAACGTTATTGGCAACCTAAAGGTTTTTGCTCTGTTCTTGATGATATGGTTGGATTGATGATTTATGATTGGACAATTACATCTGGGGGAGCAGGAAAACAAGTACAAAAACTTTTAAAAGATAAATACAATAAAAATATATCTATAGATGGCGTTATTGGTGTGGATACAATAAATACTATAAATTCAATATCAGATCAAATTACGTTGCTTAAAAATTTAGCTGAGATAAGAAAGGATTATTATCGGAAATTAGTGTTAAATAAACCATCTAACTCTGTTTTTTTAAAAGGGTGGTTAAATCGTGTTAATGACTGCTTGGAGGCTGTTATATGAAAAATATAGTTATATTAATGTTTTTGTTGTTGCCTTTTTCAGTGAGTGCTTCCCAAGCTAATTGGTTAGGTACATGGGAGTGGGAATCAAAATCGATAGGAACTGAAAGCAATTTAAATCACACAACATTGACTCTATTTATAAAAAAAGTTTCAGATGGTTCAATGGAAGGTGATTTATGTATCGTTTCTCGTGGAGGGCGTTGGATTGATTGTGATAATAGTTTTAATGGTTTCTATTTAAGTGATCATAAATATGAGATTGAATTTTCATCATCATTTGATAGTTCAAGTTTAAATATGCCTGGTAGGGCTTTTTTGACTTTGATTGATGGGAATATTTGTTGGAAATTGTTAACTCGACCTAATGTTATTGATGATAAATATTACGCACCTATTAAATCGATTTTAATTAAAAAGAAGGTGAGGACTATAGGGGTTATTGTTAAAGATGAAGTGTTTTTATACTCTGAACCATCAGAATCTAAAGCGCATTCAATTCGCTTGTCTGATGGTGATGTTGTTTACATTGACACTTTAAATGAAAGTAAAACGTGGTATAAGGTTGAATATGATGGTCATATAGGATGGATTAAGAAGAGCACTGTTATTTCAAATTGAATCGGACTTCCATTTTTAGTCAATTGTTGTGGGTGATTTTTGTATTCAAATAAAATATAGATGTGGATAGGTTTGTTAATATGCTAGGTAAAAAGTTTTTACTTTTGTTTTTATTGATGTTTTCATCATTTTCAAAAAGTGAAGTGTTAATTATAAAAGAACATAAAACTTATATTGTCCCAGAAAATGAACAATGGGTAATTAAAAAGATAAACAATCCTTGCGATAACATTTGCACAAATGACCTTTCCTTTATAGATAATGCGTCTGTTAAAATTGATAATGGTACAATTAATGGTGACTTTTCTTATTCATATCATTCTTTAGAAGAATTTCCTGAAATAGTGATAATGCCAGGTTCAAAGTTTGGCTTGGGAGATTCAGTCCAAAGTTTAACTATTGAAAAACAAGAGGTTGAGTATTAAGTTAATGTTCATGTTTGAAGATGATGTCAGTTTTGATTCATTACTGAGTGAAAGCTATCAGTATGGAGTAATTCGTCCATCTGACGAGTCGGAATATTGCGATGAAGTGTTTAATGAAAACTTTAAACAAGCAATAAAGTTGATTGAGCGAGATGATTCTGGTTTTTTAGGCTTAGAACTTGATGGGTTTTAAAGGTAACTATTCATCGAGAAGAAAGAAGTGTTATTAATTAAGGGGGATTATGAAATCTTGGGTTTTTGTATATTTACTGTTTATGTCAGTTTCTGCAAGTGCGGCAGACCTAAATGATATCTATAAACACCTTGATATTACTAGTTTTAATAGCTCATTACGTCCAATGCAAACTGATAATGAAAGATTTTTACCTGAAGTTTCTCAGCTACCTAGTCCAATTATAAAAAATAATGAGATAAGAATTGAAGATGAGTATTGGATTTATTCTATAAAGGTAATGAGAGAAAATAAATTAGATATTCATATTTGTTTTTTAGATGTATCAAAAGATGGAACCTATGATACTCAAGGGCCAATGATTATAAGAAAGTATGGTCAAGAATATGTTGCTATTTCAT
Organism: Vibrio sp. E150_018; assembly: GCF_053544035.1. Taxonomy (NCBI): domain Bacteria; kingdom Pseudomonadati; phylum Pseudomonadota; class Gammaproteobacteria; order Vibrionales; family Vibrionaceae; genus Vibrio; species Vibrio sp. E150_018. The sequence continues at coordinate 3,154 of NZ_JBHGNY010000007.1, forward strand.
CAAAGACTGATGTGTGTGATTCGTATAAAAAGTAGGCATACTAGTTGCTAGGAATATTTAACTAGTTAATTAAATTACACTAAAGGTGTCTTAGGGTTATGAATAAAAAGTTAATGGCTTCTTTTTTTGAATCATCAGGCCTGAGAGTGAAAGAGAATGAGAAATATATTTGCTCTGCAACTAGTAATGATAGTGAGTCTACAGTGACTTACTTATATAGAGAAAAGGATACATCAATATATAAGCTTGAGCATAAGTCTGGATTAGCTACTTCATTTCATAACGGGCAAAAAAAGAATATTGATAAAGAGACTTTTAATGACAAATTAAATTTATGTGTAATGAATCTAAGTATTTGATTTTCAATCAGGAAGGAACTCAGCCATTGAGGTAATACCTCGCTGAGATGTGTAATAAATCAGCTATTTAATTAAAAGGAAATAATATGCCAAATGCAGCGTTAATCGGAGATTTAGGCTCTGATCATGATGGTTTTCCTGCGACACCCATTATTGCAGGGTCACCAACAGTCAAAATTGATGGTAAAGCGGTGGCGAGACAAGGTGATCCACTTGCGCCACACGATAAACCTAAAAATCCACCACATCCTAGGGCGATAAAAGGCGGTTCTTCTACTGTGATGATTGATGGCAAACCTGCCGCGAGAGTCGGGGATGCTGTCGATTGTGGTGGCGTTATTATTGGAGGTTCAAGTGTTAATATCGGTTAGATTAGGTGCCAGCATTCTACTTTCAATCGTGTGCTCTTTTGGCGCTGTCGCTCAGCAGCCATTCGATATTGATCAATTGACACCAAAGGCGGCTTTTGAAAAAGGTGAGTTGCTGAGAGCTCAGTTTAAAGATAAAGAAGCAAGAGGCTATCTACAATATGCAGCAGAAGAGGGAAATGTGAATGCCCAGTATTTGTATGCCATTAGTTTATTAACCTATCACCCATCATCACGCTATCAACCTGTGGCGGTTCAATATTTACTAGAAGCGGCTAAAAGTGGTTATCGATCAGCAATGTTTGAGCTTTATAACCAACCCGAGTTATTGAGCCGTGCTGAACAGACTGAATGGAAACAACGTTATCTAGAATCGTTATTAGAGTTGGCAAAAACTGAACCGAGTGATGCTAATTTTTATCTTTATCAATTTTATAACCAAGACCATGGTGATGAAGAAAAAGCCGAAGAATATTTTGAACAAGCTTTAAAGGCTGAGCAACCATTAGCTATGTATGAACAAGCGCTTAATTTGCAAAAAGGTGAGGGCTTTTATTTCTTTCAATCGAATCGTTTTGAAGAGATGAACGAGTGGTTAATCAAAGCGGCGAATAAAGGCTACATTCCTGCTTATAGACAGTTGATCAAAAATTATGAGCTAGATGATGATTATAAAACGGCATATCAATGGCGAGTGACATTATTACAGCAAGGTGATTTATTGTCTCTAGCATCGATGGGAAATATTTTATTAGGACATTCTGCTGAAGGTTATGATGAGTTTGTTGATGAAAGGTTAGGCTTAGAGTATCTCAGCTTATATATAACCTTTGCAGGGCAAGATCGTATGGGTTCGACGTATGATAAAGCAAAAGATAACTATGACCGAGCATTTGAAACGTTAACGGAAGCGGAACGTAAACAGCATGAAACTCTGACTCTTTCTCAGTTAGATAGTGTGAAGTTTGTTTATGTGGATCGTTATTTTTTAAATAAATTTTGAGCGATTGATATACCTTAATGCCGTTGTACCCATTAAGGTTGTTGACACCTGAATGGGTACAACGATTTTTTGTTTTATTGGTGCAAAGCAACTCGATTTCTACCTGCAATTTTTGCTTGATACAGTGCGGTATCAGCTTGATGCATGAGCTGGTCAATATCACTTTTATCTGCTCGTTGATGACAACTGCCAACCGAAACGGTGATGGAAACACTCGTTTCATTGTTAATTTTAATAGTGAGGTCTTCAATAACTTGACGTAATTTCTCCGCTTTATCGACTTTTATGGTAGTTGGTGCAAGTAGAGGTAAAACATTAAGAAACCCGAAGGCTGCTTAATCGTTAGTTAACTAGAAGTTACACTTAAACTTAATTTGCTAATTTATAAGCAACCACATAATCCCCTGATTTTGTTCCTATTGAGCCGTGTCCACCCGCAACAATCACTACCATTTGCTCACCTTTACTATTTAGATAAGTCATTGGTGTTGCTTGTCCACCTGCCGGCAGTCGACCTTTCCATAGTTCTTCTCCAGATGTGAGATCATAGGCACGAAGGTAATTATCAACCGATGCGCCTAAGAACGCGACGCCACCACCAGTAATGATTGGCCCACCAATTCCCGGTACGCCCATTTTGATTGGAAGCGGTAGCGGAGTCATATCATAGATGGTTCCATTTTTGTGCTGCCATGCCGTTTTTCCTGTTACCAAATTTGCACCGGCCACATAGCCCCAAGGTGGCTGCTGACAAGGCACACCTAGTGGTGATAAGAATGGTTTTAATTCTACGGCATACGGCGCGCCATGGTTAGCATTAACGCCATGTTCACCTGTATTACTGCCTTCTTCTGAGAACTCAGACGCTTTTTTATTTACCACGGTAGAAATGAAAGCGAGGTTAAGTGGCATACCAAACATTACTTGACGCTGAGGATCGACGGCTATACCGCCCCAGTTGAATACCCCAAAGTTACCCGGGTAAACAATGGTACCTTGTTCTGATGGTGGCGTGTAACGACCCTCATAACGCAATGATTTGAATTGGATTCGACAAATCATCTGGTCGATTAAGGTAGCACCCCACATGTTTGATTCGGTCAATTCGGATGGATTAAAACTAAGCGCTGAAACTGGTTGAGTCTTTGATGTGAAATCACCTTCCATTGCACCTTGTGGCGCAGGTTTCTCAGTGATTGGTTGAATCGGTTCACCAGTGGCTCGGTTTAATACATACACATCACCTTGCTTGGTTGGAACCACTAAACCAGGCTGTACACCATCTTTAGTGTTGAGGTCGATTAGGCTTGGTTGGGCAGGGGTATCCATATCCCATAAGTCATGGTGAACAAATTGTTGTACCCATTTGGCTTGTCCAGTTTTGGCATCCAGCGCAACCACAGAGCTTGAGTATTTTTCTTCACTCTCATTACGATACATGCCGAGTTGATCCGGAGTACGGTTCCCCATTGGGAAATAAATTAAGCCAAGCTTTTCATCGGCACTGGCAACAGACCAACTATTTGGAGAGCTGACTGAATACGTTTCACCTTCACCAATTGGTGCTGTGTCATCCGGGTTGGCGGAATCCCAATTCCAAATTAGCTTACCGGTTTTATCATCATATGCACGGATCACACCAGATGGTGAGTTGATGTCATAGTTATCATTAACTGCGCCTGCAACCACAACCACACCGTTAGTCACTATAGGAGGGGAGGTCGAGTAGTAATAGCCATCTTGTTTATATGGCATGTTTGCCATGAGATCCAGTACGCCATCTTTCGCAAAGTTACTACAACGAGCGCCAGTTTTAGGGTCAATGGCAATCAATCGTGCATCTGACGTGGGTAAGAATAGCTGGGCATCACATTGAGTACTTGGTCGATCCTGAGTACTCATATTCGGTTCTTTTGCGGTCACTGTTATGCTTTCCGATGCTTTTTCCGCTGGTAGATAAGACACACCGCGACACGTTTGATGCTGACGTTGACTTTCAGCTGGTACTTTAGCATCAAAAATCCATTGTTTCTTACCTGTATCTGCATCTAATGCAACAAGCCAGTTATGTGGTGTGCAGAGGTAAAGAGTATTGCCGACTTTAAGGGGTGTAGCTTGATAAGTTGTTTCACCGATGTCATTTGGCCCCTTTACATCTCCAGTTTGGATCTGCCATGCAGGTTCAAGTTGATCAACATTTTCGGGAGTGATTTGCTTTAAGGGAGAGTAACGCTGGCCATAATTACTTCGACCATAGCTTGTCCATGCACCATTGTTGATCCCACCCATGTCTGGATTGGCATTTATAATCTCAGTAGATAAATTGCCTTCAATATCGTGCGTGGTATTAAAAATTGAGCCTAGGGTAATCACACAACTGACAGACCAAATAACTAAAAGAGAAAGAGTGGAAGGGCGGTTTGCTTTTTTAAATGTGACTAATAATGGAATTGCCAGTAACAATGGTAAACCCATACGGGTTGCTAGTGGCCACCAATCTATTCCCGATTCTAATAGTGCCCATAAGGTCGTTAATATTAGAAAAATTGCATAAGTGTAATGTGAGGCTGTGCGCTTTTGCTGCCAAACACATACGCCAGAGACAAGTAACGCGAACCCTGCGAATAAATAATAGAAACTGCCACCTAATGACACTAGCCATACACCACCAATCGCAAGGCATAGACCAATCAATATAAGTAGCAATGAGAAATATTTCATAGAAACTCCCTGTACAAATAAAGTTCACAATATCAAAACAACTTAATACAAAGTGTAACAAGGTGTGAGATATGTCAATAAATCAAGCCATTATAATTTAAATGATTGTTAATGATTTGTGTGTTTTTTTTGTGCTGCCTATTTACTTTGCTTGCTAACTATTTATAATATCAACTTTCTAATAGTTAGCATGCTAACTAAATTGATTTTATCTTACTTGGTATGGGTGCTATGAATTCTTCTGATACGCAACATATTCACAATTTACCTCTTGCAGAGCGATTAGGTCGTTTAACTCGGTTATGGCGCATGGTTGCTGATACTGAATTAAGCCCTTTAGGACTGACTTATCCTAGGTGGAGCGCTTTATGGAAGTTGCGTCAACTCGGTGATTGCATTAGTCAAAAGTGCTTAGCTGAAGGGTTAGAAATAGAATTGGCCTCATTGATGCGAACGCTTAACCAATTAGAGCAGCAGCAACTGGTTGTTCGTAAGACATGCCCAAATGATAAGCGAGCCCGTTTAGTCTGCTTGACCAAGGAAGGAGAGACGATCTTGAAGCAGATGGAGACCAGAATTTACGATGTTCGTAAAAAAATATTATCAGGGGTGTCAGAGAAGCAATTGCAAGAATTTGAATTTGTGATTGAACATATTAGCCATAATGCGTTAGAGCAACTAAAAGTTCGAGAGTAAAATATTTAACAAATTAGAGAGAGTTATGTCCCCAGATCAACAATTTGCACGCCTTGTACGTATCGCCATGTTTGGCTTTGCCTTTATCTTCATTTATTTCTTAGTTGCTGATTTGAAAATGCCAGTGACTACTGAGTCTATGGCGACGAGAGCGATTGTCAAAGTTGCCCCGCAAGTCAGTGGACGTATTGAGCATGTCAATGTTCATAATAATCAGACAGTAAAAAAAGGTGATGTGTTATTTGAAATCGATGCTTCGCCTTTTCAACTGGCAGTTGATGAAGCGCGTTTATCACTCGAGCAAGCGAGACAAAACAACCAAGAATTAGATGCGGCACTTGAGGCTGCGAAAGCGAATATTCATGCCGCAGAAAGTATCAGTGAGCAGAGAAACCGAGAAGCGAACCGTATGGTCAATTTATTGAAGAATCATAGTGTGTCACAACAAGAACGAGATCAGGCAGTGAGTAGTGCTCGTTCGGCACGAGCTAATTTACTTGCTGCAAGAGCTGAGCTTGAAAAAATCAAAGTCAGTCGCGGACTTGGTGGTGAAGATAATTTAAGTATTCGTCAGGCTCAAAATCACTTAAAGCAAGCGGAATTAAATCTTTCTTATACTCGAGTAACCGCGGAGAAAGATGGTTTAGTCACTAATTTACATCTACAGGAAGGCAGTTTTAAAAGTGCTGGTAGCCCAGCATTAGCTTTGGTATCACAGAAAGTGGATGTCATTGCCGATTTCCGTGAAAAGAATATTGCCTATACACATCAAGGCGATCATGCGATTGTGGCTTTTGATGGTCGTCCAGGGCAGTTATTTGATGCCATAGTAGAAAGTATTGATGCAGGAGTAAGTTCTGGTCAGTTTGATGCGAATGGGCAGTTAGCCACTCCAACGTCTTCAGATCGCTGGGTACGAGATGCGCAGCGCTTACGTCTACATTTGAAATTAGTAAATACATTGGACTTTCCTGCTGCTGCAGGGGCTCGTTCCACGGCTCAATTGATCCCTGATAATACTGTCTTTGCTTTATTAGCTAAGGCGCAAATTAAATTCATTAGTTTATTGCACTACGTTTATTAAGGGCGGTTGAGTATGTTGTTACTTCGCCATCACCCATTGAACGCCAATGATGTTAGGCAATGTTTACGTATCGCCACAGGAGCAACATTAGGTTTTTTGATCTGTAAAATATTCGGTTGGCAAAACGGTGTATTTTATACCGTTACACCGATCTTATTATTAGGTTTGATACCACAGGTCAATATGCATGTTGTGCGTCAGGTTTTGGCTTCTGCTTGTGTTTCAGCGGTTGAAGTTGGATTGATCGCGGGCATGCTTGGAGATCATCCTGTCATGATGGCACTTATGGCTTTTTTGATGTTTCTCTACCGCTTTATGGCGATGAGCAAAGGTAGCTTATTTTTATTTGGTGCTACTGGGGTCATTAACCTAAGTATCATGTTGCACTTTGCTAGTTTTCCGAGTACCAATATCGAGGTGCTGATTTCAGATAATATTGTTTCGTCTTGTACCTCATTAATGATTGCTTATTTAATGATGTACTTATGGCCTGATATCGAACCTCGATCCGCAAGGCCTGTAGTTGAAAAAAGTGCCAATCGAATGCGTCATGAAGCTTTATTAGGATCTATCATGGCTACCTTGTCTTTTATTGTTTTTCAAGTACTTGATTTACAAGATTCAATGTCGGCTCAAGCGACCAGCTTATTACTACTGTTCCCTATGAATTGGGATGGAATGTTAGGTTATGCGCGCAAGCGTGCTATAGGTACCATTCTTGGTGTGACTTTTGGCATTGTTGTACAAGTGATTTTATATGATTGGTCAAACATGTTGATCTTCGTGGTACCACTTCTTTGGATTGGCCTAATGATTTTCAGCCAGGCTCATGTCAAAGAAGCGAGTGGTTCTGGTGCTGGTTTTGGCGCCATGACCACATTAGGGATCTTATTTGGTCAGTATTTACGCCCTAATGGTGATTTGATATTCAGCGCTTTATATAGAATGAGTAGTATTGGTGTGGCGATTGTGATCACGTTAATGGTGTGCTTTTTCTTGCATAAGTTTTTAAATCGTTTCGAAGCGACACGCTTTGGTGCATAACATCGTATTACTTGCTTTGCTTGTTAGGCTTTCTCTGTTCGTTTTTTTGCTGATTGATGCCCAATAAAAGGCAAGCTATTCTATTGATCTTGCCTTTAAATCTCATAAAACGAAATCTTATTCATTTATTGTAAATTAATATCTACTTTTCCTTTTGGTAGTCATTCCTTCTTTCTTTAATACTTAAAAATATAAAGTTTTGATCTGTGTTTGCGATCATGTTTTTCTGGTTTTTCTGTTTATAAAAGATGTTATAAATATGTTTAAAATTCTGCAAATAAGGATTTTGTAGATAGTATATTTTGCAATTTGATTCTTTATGCGACATTTGTGACTAATTAATCGCTTTGGCATAGAGATATTAAAAGTAGGAATTACAACAAATAGAACCATTGTATTTTAAAATAGAATTTGGGCAGTAAAAGGATATTAATATGATGATAATTCGACCGGTCAGATTGGAAGACCGAGCCGCAATTGTAGAGCTTGCCAGTAAAACGGGAGTCGGTTTTACGTCACTTCCACAAAATGAAGAACGAGTTGCGCAACGAATTGAACGGATGCTTAATACTTGGCATCAACATGCTCAGCTTGAAGAACAAGGCTACCTGTTTGTTTTAGAAGATACCGAATTGAACAAGGTCGTGGGGGTGAGTGGCATTGAAGTGGCCATTGGCCTAGATGAACCTTGGTATAACTATCGTGTAGGCACGACAGTACATGCCTCCAAAAAGTTGGGTGTTTATCGCAGCATGCCAACGCTTTTCCTCAGTAATGATCACACCGGTTATAGTGAACTGTGTACACTTTTCTTAGATCCTGACTACCGTCACAGTCAAAATGGCTACCTATTATCTAAAGCTCGCTTTCTATTTATGGCGAACTTCCAAGACCGATTTTCTGACAAATTAATCGCTGAAATGCGTGGTTATTCTGATGAGCAAGGCCGCTCACCATTTTGGGAAAGCTTAGGTCGACATTTTTTCAGTATGGATTTTGCTGAGGCTGATCATCTATCTGGCATGGGTAAGAAAGCTTTTATTGCCGAACTTATGCCGAAACACCCAATGTACGTTGAGTTCTTAACTCAAGAAGCGAAAGAGGTCATTGGCAAAGTCCACCCTCAAACTGAACCGGCAGCCGCTATATTAAATAGTGAAGGGATGAAATATGAAGATTGTGTCGATATCTTCGATGCAGGCCCAACCTTAGAGGCGAGAATTGAAGATATTCGTGCGGTCAGAGACAGTGAGCTGTGGTCTGTTTCTATTCAATCTCCAACGGTATCGCTAGATAGCCCTGTTTACTTACTTGCCAATCAAGATTTCTTAAATTACCGAGCCGTAATAGGCCAAGTGTCATTTGAAAACCGATCTATTTATATTTCTTTCCATACTGCCGAAGCATTAGGCGTAAAAGCGGGCGATGTGATCCGCGCTGTCACTTTATTTCCAAAGGAGAATTCGTAATGTCTCATCCAAATCTATTCATTAATGGCCAGTGGTGCAATGCAACGGGTCAATCATTTGATAAAACCAATCCTGCAAATAATGCGGTGATTTGGCAAGGTCAAGAAGCGACAGCCGAGGATGTAGATAAGGCGATTAATGCCGCGCGAACTGCTTTTCCTCGTTGGGCGAGAACGCCACTTGAGAAACGTATTGAGTTATTAGAAACCTTTTCTCAATTACTAGCTGAAAACAAACAGCATTTGGCTGAAGTGATCTCACAAGAAACCGGTAAGCCGTATTGGGAAACCTTAACAGAAGTTGGTGCGATGGTCGGCAAAGTGGCCATTTCACTGAAAGCTTACCATGAAAGAACCGGTGAAAAATCGACGGATATACCAGATGGACAAGCGGTACTACGTCATCGTCCACATGGTGTGCTAGCGGTATTTGGTCCTTATAACTTCCCAGGGCATTTGCCGAATGGACACATTGTTCCTGCGTTGTTAGCTGGTAACACGATTGTATTTAAGCCTAGTGAATTGACGCCTTGGACAGCCGAAGAAACCCTAAAACTGTGGGTAAAAGCGGGCTTGCCTGATGGCGTTATTAACTTAGTACAAGGCGGTAGAACCACTGGTGAAGCCTTAGCCTCACATAGCGGCACTGATGGATTATTGTTTACAGGTAGTGCGAATACCGGTTATCACTTACACCGTCAATTGGCCGGTCAGCCAGAGAAAGTCTTGGCACTCGAAATGGGCGGTAATAATGCGCTGATTGTTGAAGACATTGAAGATATAGATGCAGCCGTACATTTAACGATTCAATCGGCCTTTATTTCAGCAGGTCAACGTTGTACCTGTGCACGTCGCTTGCTAGTGAAAGAAGGCGCGCAAGGGGATGCTTTTATTAAGCGCTTAGTTGAAGTGAGTAAAGATATTGGCGTTGGTGAGTGGAATGCTGAACCTGCGCCATTTATGGGTAGTGTGATTTCTCTACATGCAACAAAACAATTACTCGCGGCTCAACAAGATCTACTAAAGAAAGGTGCTACTTCGTTATTAGAAATGACGCAAGTCGATGATCAAGCGGCCTTTTTGACTCCGGGGATCATGGAAATTACCGGTGTCGAGGGCATTGCCGATGAAGAACACTTCGGCCCGTTGCTGACCATCATTCGCTATCAAGATTTCGACCAAGCGCTGCACATTGCCAATAACACACGCTACGGTTTATCGATGGGATTGATTTCGCCAAATCGAGATCATTATGAGCAACTATTAATTGAATCGCGTGCTGGTATTGTCAACTGGAACAAGCCGTTAACTGGCGCTTCAAGTGCTGCGCCATTTGGTGGTACGGGAGCATCGGGAAATCATCGTCCTAGTGCTTATTACGCAGCGGATTATTGTGCATGGCCAATGGCATCACTTGAAAGTGACAGCATTGCGTTACCTGAGCAATTATCTCCCGGCTTAACGTTTAAGTAAGGAAGTCGATATGAAAGCGTATGAAGTCAATTTTGATGGTTTAGTGGGGCTGACTCACCACTATGCAGGTTTGTCATTTGGTAATGTGGCGTCAACCAGCAATCAAAATGCCGTATCTAACCCTAAGCTGGCAGCCAAACAAGGCTTGCTGAAAATGAAAGCCTTGAGTGATATGGGCTTTAAGCAAGGCGTGTTACCGCCGCAAGAGCGTCCTCATATTCCGACGTTAAGACAGCTTGGCTTTAGCGGAACTGACGAACAAGTGCTTGCCAGTGTTGCAAAACAAGCACCGAAATTGTTGTCGGCAGTCAGTTCAGCCTCTTCAATGTGGACAGCCAATGCCGCCACTATGTCGCCATCGGCAGATACATTGGATGGTCGAGCACATTTTACCGTCGCTAATCTCAATAATAAATTCCACCGTGCGATTGAAGCGGATACGACTAGTGCCACGCTTCGAGCTATGTTTAACAACGAACAATACTTTGCTCACCACGATGCTTTGCCGCAGCAATCGGTAATGGGTGATGAAGGCGCTGCTAACCATAATCGCTTATGCAGTGAATACGGTGCGAAAGGCGTTGAAGTCTTTGTCTATGGCAGACAAGCCTACGGTGGCCAAGTTGAACCGACTCGTTACCCAGCAAGGCAAACCTTAGAAGCCAGCCAAGCCGTCGCAAGATTACATGGGGTATCTGAACAACAAACCGTATTTGTGCAGCAAAACCCAGAGGTTATCGACCAAGGCGTTTTTCATAATGATGTTATCGCGGTCAGCAACGGCAATGTGTTGTTTCATCATGAGCAAGCTTTTTTAAATCAGATTGCGATTTTTGATGAAATTAAACAAAAACTCTCATTGCAACAAACCGATTTTATTTCCATTGAAGTATCAACAGAGCAAGTGTCGGTACAAGATGCTGTCAGCACCTATCTTTTTAATAGTCAGTTATTAACGAAACCCAACGGCAAGATGATGCTGGTAGTGCCGGAAGAGTCTCGCCAAAACACCAATGTGTGGAATTACCTTACGGAATTACTTAACTCGAACGGGCCAATTGATGAAGTGAAAGTGTTCGATTTACGAGAAAGCATGCGTAACGGTGGTGGGCCGGCATGTTTACGACAAAGGGTAGTGTTAACCGAAGCTGAGCTGCAAGCGGTGACGCCACAAGTGCTAATGAATGATGATCTGTTTAGTCTCCTAAATACTTGGGTAGACCGTTTTTATCGAGACCGACTACTCGAAACCGATTTGGCTGATCCACAATTGTTGAATGAAAACCGTCAGGCATTAGATGAGCTGACGCAAATTCTCGCACTTGGCAGCATTTATCCATTTCAACAATAATAAAAGGTGTAAGTGTTATGGATAACTTTCTGGCAAGTACTTTAAATCAACAAGCGCCTCTTATTACTAATGGAACGATAGGGGAAATTAATTGGCACTGGCTTGATCATGGCGTCATGGTGATTGAGCCAAACGAGGGTGAAGTGAGCGACCGAGAGCATGTTTTGTTGTCTGCTGGTGTGCATGGTAATGAAACTGCACCGATAGAACTGCTCGATCAGTTAGTGAATGATTTGCTCAATGGTAGGCTAAAACTCAATGTAAAACTGATGTTGATGTTGGGTAATCCAGAGGCAATGCGCAATGGGGAGCGTTACAACGATATTGATTTGAATCGATTATTTAGCGAGCATCATCAAAACTACCCATCGTGCGCTGAAACCTTGAGAGCGGAGCGGCTTGAAGCGTTAACCGTGCAGTTTTTTGAGCCGGCTAAATGCCGCAAGCTTCACTTTGATTTACATACTGCGATTCGAGAGTCGCACCATGTTCGCTTTGCATTATTGCCATATAAAGAGAGTAGCCAATATAGTCAAAAAATGTGTGATTGGTTGTCGTGTTCGGGCGTTGAAGCCATTGTATTAAACCAAGCGCCGAGCGCCACATTCTCTTATTATTCAAGCGAACATTGTGGGGCAGATAGCTGTACTTTAGAGCTAGGAAAAGCGAAGCCATTTGGTCAGAATGATTTATCGCAATTTACCGCTATTGATTCAGGGTTAAGGCAATTAATTTCTAAAGGCTTAACAGGCACAGAATCGAGTCAATCCGACATTAAGGTTTACCAAGTTTCCCAGCAACTAACCAAGTTATCTGAAAGCTTTGTAATGAACTTCAGTGATGATGTAAAAAACTTTACCGCTTTCGAACAGGGAGAAGTATTAGCCGTTGATGGTGATACAATTTACCGAGTGCAACAATCGACAGAGTGGGTACTGTTTCCTAATCCTAAAGTGAGACCAGGTTTAAGAGCGGGGTTGATGTTGGTAGAAACTGAGCAAGAGGTAATTTTCCAATAGCTGTCGTGTTTCTGATTTATATACCCAAAGTAATTGGAGTTGCAGTGAGGTGACAAGTGAATGAGGCCCCATGAGCATCGCTTGTCTATGCCTTTCTTTATAAAAAAGATAGGGGGGCGAATGAACGCTGGCAACAAAGCTGCAGCTTCAAGTACGACGGGTATAAATACTAGAAAGCCACTGATGCTAAATACAGCATACAGTGGCTTTTTTGATCCAGGGGATTTATAGGGAGAATACGTTCACTTGAGACTGATTAACAATCCGTATCTTCAGCGTTAATGCCTTCTTTGATGTCTTCACATTTATCTTCAATCGCGTTACCAGCATCTGTTGCCATATCATCCATTGAGTCTTGAACATCATTGGCATGATCTGATATGTCGTTGGTCATTTCATCAACTTTATCAGCTGCTGCATCGGCTTGGTCAGACATTGCATCGTTGGCTTGGTCTAGTTGCTCACCCATTTGATCAGAAGTTTCAGATGCTGACTCTTGTACATCAGTTGCCATTTCATCCATTTTTTGTCCTGCATCGTCAGTCATTTGCTGAGTTTGCTCGACGGCAGTATCCACTTTTTCTTCAGCTTTTTCTGCCGTATTGTTGTCACAAGCGGCAAGTGCAAGTGTAAAGAAAGCGGCTACTGCGAATGGTTTCAACCAATTTGTTTTAGTCATATTCACTCCTTAGTGTGTGAGATATGGTAAGGGAAAAATCTCAAAAATTTGTTACTTAAATGTGGTGTACCAATTCACTCTAGCCTATTTATAAATTATTACGATGTTAAGTTGATGAAATTAACCAATCTATAACAGCACATGACATCGAATTTACTTAAGTGGTTAAAATTACCTAATAGACTTATAAACTGTCAGTATTTTTCACCATCTTTCTCAAGTACAATGATGCCAAATTGTATCTGTTTAGTTATGTAAGGAATTCCATGAGTCAATTTGTTGTCTGTGCTCTGTATAAGTTTGTCGAGCTTAAGGACCATCAATCGCTGCAATCACCATTATTAGAGTTGATGGAAAAGTATGCTATTCGCGGTACGTTATTATTGGCTCATGAAGGGATTAATGGCACGGTGGCGGCCTCACGTGAGGGTATTGATGCTTTGCTGGCGTGGTTTGGTCAAGATGATCGCTTAGCCGACATTAACTATAAAGAGTCTTATCATCAAGAGATGCCTTTCAATCGCTCTAAAGTGAAGTTGAAGAAAGAAATCGTCACGATGGGGGTTGAAGGGATCGATCCGAAACAAGTCGTTGGAACCTACGTTAAGCCGAAAGATTGGAATAATTTAATCGCAGATCCGGAAGTGTTTGTGGTGGATACACGTAATGACTATGAAATTGAACTTGGCACCTTTGAACGTGCGGTTAACCCTAATACCGAGACATTCCGAGAGTTTCCAGATTATGTAAAAGAAAACCTCGATCCAGAAAAACATAAGAAAGTCGCGATGTTTTGTACAGGTGGGATTCGTTGTGAAAAGTCGACTGCTTACTTAAAAGAGCAAGGCTTTGATGAGGTTTATCACCTTGAAGGCGGCATTCTGAAATACTTGGAAGAAGTCCCTGAAGAAGACAGCTTATGGAAAGGGGATTGCTATGTATTTGATGGTCGAGTAGCCGTAAACCATCAATTAGAAAAAAGTGAATATGAGCTTTGTAATGCTTGTCGTTTACCGATCACCGATGAAGATAAACAAAGTGAGAAGTTTGAACAAGGCGTAAGTTGCCCTAAATGTTTTGGTACTCATTCTGATGAACAAATTGAACGTTTCCGCGAGCGTGAAAAACAAGTTCAATTAGCAAAGCAACGCGGTGAAGAGCATGTTGGCGGTGATGCGGTAAAACTGATGGAGCAAAAGCGTCAATTAAAGCTTCAGAAGAAAGCAGAACAACGTCAATCTAAGCGCTGATTTTACAGTGTAAATAGTCCGAATAAACTCAAGCCTAGAGTGAAAAATTCATCTCTAGGCTTGAGTTTTTGCTACTACTGCTTAATTATGCTCTTTGAGGAAGTAAAGTATTCTTAATATATGGAAAGACTTTTCAACCTAGCATTAGTATTTTTTCAAGATCTCTGTAATTTCCTCTACCGTATTAGCTGAAATGATTGCGTCAATGTCATTATCATTTTGAAACAGCTCTGACAGTGCCATTATCGTTTGTATGTGGCTATCGGAATCCATTGCGGCAAGTGTCACGGCAAAATAAACCATTCCATTGTCCTCGGATTCAAAATCAGCACCATTTTTAAATACGGTTACCTGAAGAGATGCTTTATTAACACCATCTTCTGGCCTAGCATGTGGCATCGCAATTTTCGGGGCCAATACATAATAAGCACCAATTTCCTTATGCTTTTGCTTAATCGCCTCTAGGTATGTTGCTTCAATACTTCCTTGCTCAAGAAGCTTGCGACAAGTGATATCAAGAGCAGCATTGACACTCAGATTTTCTTCATTTGAGATAACGATATTATCGCCAATTAAACTTAATAAGCTCATGACACAATCCACCCAAGAATTAAACCAACAACACCAAAGTCAAAATCTGCAAAAGTAGTGGCTTCTAGGCCGATGTTTCCTAATACAGGGAGTAGAAGCATTGGTAAGAAAGAAATACATAATCCTTGTGTAAAGGAACCTAAAATCGCACCTCGTAAACCGCCTGTTGCATTACCATATACTCCGGCAGCACCACCAACAAAGAAGTGAGGAACCACACCTGCCACAATAATTGTCCAATCAAACATGCCTTGTATACCCATAGCGACAATGCCGGCTGCAAATGATGATAAAAAACCAATTAATACAGCATTAGGTGCCATTGGGAATACCATTGGGCAGTCTAGTGCAGGTTTTGCACCAGGAACTAACTTGTCAGAGATCCCTTTAAATGCAGGAACAATTTCCGCAATCAACATCTTCACGCCTTGCAGAACAATGTATACACCACCAGCAAAAGTAAGTGATTGAATAAAAGTAAATACTACCCAGTTTTGACCGCCAGATACGGTTTCAACAAAATCCCCACCGGCAAAAAGAGAGGCAAACAAGAAGAAAATAGCCATTGTTACGGCTACTGCAACTGGAGTGTCACGTAAGAACATCAAGCTCTTTGGTACATTCATGTCCTCAGTCGTTCTAGAAGTATCACCAAATTTACTACCAATAAAGCCAGATATTAAGTAAGAGAAAGTAGAGAAGTGCCCGATTGCTAGTTGGTCGGTTCCCATTACTTTTTCTGTATATTTTTGAGCAAGTGCCGGCATGATCACCATCAGTGAACCAACAAGAATTGAACCTATGGCTACCAACAATGTTCCAGTGATACCAGCGGTAGATAAAATCACCGCAACTAGCATAGACATAAACATAGTATGGTGACCCGTTAAGAAAATATATTTTAACGGTGTGAATCTAGCGAGGAGAATATTGACGATGAAAGAGAAAAACATGATCAATGCCATCTCATACCCAAAAGCTTCTTGTGCTATAGCAACAATAGCTTCGTTATTGGGAATGACACCACTGACACCAAATGCTTCTGTAAATACGATTGAAAAGTTATTTAAAGCGCCAACTAATGCTCCGGCACCAAACCCTAAAATCAGGAAGCCCATTACGGTTTTTATTGTACCCTTAAGAACTGTTGAAACATCAGCCTTCTGAGCAACCAAACCAATAAAAGCAATTAAACCGACCATGATTGCTGGCTCTTTTAATAAGCCCAGCATAAATTCAAAAAAGTTTTCCATTATATTCCCCCTCAGATGAATGCTTTTAATTGCTCTTCAATTGATTCTTTATCAAAGATATTTGAAAGGCTTACAACGTTCTCTTTACCCATTTCTTTTAATTGAGTTGCAATATCTGTTGCTGCTACCCAAATATCGGCTTTAGTGGATGTCGCTGAGGATAAATCTTCGTGTTCTACTTCTGCTGAAAAGCCAATTTTATTAACCACTTCTTTTACTGCCATCTCCATCATTAATGAAGTACCAAGACCATTTCCGCATACAACCATAATCTTTTTCATAATTATTATCTCTTATAGGGTTTATTGTGTTGATGGGAGGATGTTAGCGAAATTGTCTCGAATCAATATAGATCTCCCTCACAAAGTCAAAATGACCTTGTGAATCAGATCACGCAATTTAAGGCTAAATTAGTATGACATTCGAAATGAATAACTTAACGTGACATTGATCAACGTTATAGATTGGGGGGAATCATAAACACGGGGAGGGATTTACTTACCATAGTCGGTAAGCATTTTCTTAAGAAGGGAGTTTACGTCTTTAGTTTTTTTATTTCTTTTTGTTAAGGCACTAAGTGATGTAGGGAGTTCTAATTCTGCATTGGTGTTACTGTCTTCTGCTGCTCGTTCTCGCAGCTTTTGAACCGCAGCAAGTATTAGTCTAATTTCAGTGCCATTATTATCTTCTAGCACCACAATATTACCTGAATCAACTTGCTTTACCGTTAATAGGCCATGCTTTTGTGATTCATATTGCTTACCAACCATAGAGGATTGTGCAGGCACAGAGCGGTCGATGATTTGCCCATTGCGAAGTTTTGCTGCTGTTGTGGATCTAATATTGCCCGTATTTTCAAAGGCTATAATGACGGTATGAGTATTGTAATATTCAACCACCACCACAGGACCATGCTTTTTGGTTTCAAAAATAGAACCAATCTGCATATCTTTGGGTGCTTCCATTTTTTTCACAAACATCATTCAATACCGTATACAACGTGAAAACTATCATTTATATAATTATTATACGCACAAATTACATTGCAAAGCATTTTAAACACGATTAAGGATATATAAACGAAAAGCACGATCCACACTTTTTGATTATGATACAGCCAAACCTAGTAGTGATAGCGACACGAAATTATCGTAATAGATTGAGCGTCTACGGCATAAACAAGTCTGTTTGTATCATCAATGCGGCGAGACCAAAAACCAGATAAGTTCTCTTTCAACGGTTCAGGTTTACCTATGCCCTCAAATGGAGAGCGCTTTACATCATTAATGAGTTTATTTATGCGCTTTAGTGTTTTTTTGTCCTGGTGTTGCCAGTATACGTAATCACCCCAAGCTTCATCAGTCCACGATAATAAACGCTGCTGACTAGTCATCAATTAACTCTCGTTCAGTTGGTTTTCCAGAACGATACTGCTCGATTGAGCGGTTTAGATGCTCTGCGTTTTTAGGGGAACGAAGTAAGTGGACGGTTTCCATTAGGCTATTGTAATAGTCTAGAGACATAACCACAGCATCTTCAGAATCTCTGCGAGTAATTACGGTAGTGTCGGCATCATTAACGACACCATCTAAAACGGTTTTGAGGCTATTTCTAGCTTCAGTAAACGATACGATTTTCATAATAATCTCCACATGTACATTTAATGGAACAAGTATAGCGTTGAGCGATTAACCTGTACAGTTAGTAGAGCAGGTTAGCAGTGCGACCTAGCGAAAACGTTTGCTGTGTTTCAGTACGTAATTTTTAATACTCTACTGTTGCATTAATAAAATGGAACGGTAAGGTGCCATAAATAGATTAATCAATAGAGATAAAATCATGACCGCTACGCTTCCTAAAGTAATTTTGCATGAACATATTGAAGGTTCTGTAACGCCTGAAATGGCTTTGATCTTAGCTAAAAAACATGAGGTGTCATTACCTGATGATTTTCTCTATGCCGATGGTGCTTATGATAAAGCGGAGTTTCCGAATGGTCGTTATCAATACGATGAAACTGACTTTGGTGAATTCGTAAAAGCGTATGATGTTGTGGCCGATCTCGTTCGTGATGCCGATGATTACTACCTGATCATGAAAGACTACCTGAGCCGTAATGCGCAACAGGGGATGATCTACTGTGAAATGATCACATCTGCCTTCCACTTATGTTGTGAAGAAGATGCTCATGGCGCGGTGTCGTTGAATGCGAATAAATACCACGAATTTATGGATGGCATTGAGCGTGCGATTAATGAAGTAAAAGATGAATATGGCACAGAAACGCGTCTGCAAGGCTGTGGTGTGCGCCACTTAAGCCTAGAGCATCTGAATTTAAGTGTAGATTTTATCGCGAACAACTCGCGTGAAATTGTCACAGGTTTCAATATTGCCGGTAACGAAATGGCGGGTGAATTTGAAGATTTCATCTACGTTCATGATTTGGTGGATAATATCCCATTACCTAAGTCTTATCATGCGGGTGAAATTCGTGGCCCTGAAAGTATGCGTGATGCTTTAAAGTTTGGTGCAAAACGTATTGGTCATGGTATTGCAGCCATTAAAGATGACGCTTTGATTGAGCAATTGATTGCAGAAAACATTACCTTAGAAGTGGCTCCAACCAGTAACCGAATTCTAGTCACGGAGTTTGAACAAAAGCTCGATAATCACCCTTTACGTTGCTTATATGAAAAGGGCGTGCGTTTGTCGATTAATACTGATGATGCGGGCTTATTTGGTACCGATGTCGCTAAGGAATACCACATTGCAGAAACGGTATTTGGATTTAATCGTATCGAATTATTGGATGTTACGTTATGTGCTCTAGAAGCTGCTTTTGTTGCGGATGATGTGAAGCAAGGTTTAATCGATAAGACCTACCAAGCGTTTACTGCGCAAGATTGGCATGATTTGGAAGTCCATGCGGCAGGTTTAACGGATGGCGCTTTGAAAACTCGCTTACAAAGCCGTTTATATCATAAGTAATTCTACGCCACTTATAATATAAAATCGTAATAAAAATCCACGGAGAATAATAAATTCTTCTTCCATAAAGGCAGCGATCACTTCACATTGGTCAGCTGCCTTTTATAAATATTTATTTCCCAAAATCAGTTAATGATCCAAAGTGTTAGCTCCTCTCAAGCTCGTCATTCCGGAAACGAGGGATGAGTTATCCGGGATCTCTCACACCAATGAAAGTTACGTAAGCAAGACCCCGCATCTTCTTCGCCTAGGCTCATGTGCGGGGTGACAGCTGGGGAATAAGCATATTTGCTCCAAAAGGATTTGGCGTAATAAACCTCATCCCCGCTTCCCCTTATATCAACTTCTGTTGCCAAGTGGATTAATTTATCAAAGGGAAGAGCTGGTCTTTGTCGCTTGTAGTTGCAATATCGACTCAATATTCACCGCACATTATGAGAGCGTCATTCCAGCCGAGCCTAAGCGAGAGCAGGAATCTACTTATCACGCGCTGAATAGTTACAGTGTTTTTTTACGCTAATACCATTACACAACAAGCGATCACAAATAACTCCCTCTTTACCAATGGAAAATATTTGGTATAAAGATTTACAGCCAAGGGAGGGCGGGGGAGGGTTGATGTGAATGACTTATTTATGCCCCAAAGTGAGCTAATATTGACCAATATTACATCTCACCAACGTGTCAATTGACTTAATTTTTCTCATACCAGTACTGCTGAACTCGAAAATGTGTATATATATGGGTTTCCTGATAGGCAGCAGCAGAATCTCTACCAATTTCAGTTGATGTTGCTTGATTTATGCAGGGTTAGTAGGACGTCACTTCCTCAAATGCAAAACTATTTTAGTCTTCCCTTTGTCAGTGATGAGAAGTCCTATCCAAAATATTAAAACTACAGCAGCACTGTAAATCGGAATTGTCCAACGTTGAGTTATCCATCTCTCTAGCTCAATTTTATGTTTAAAAGCCAGATCCCGCATCTTCTTCGCTTAGGCTCATGTGCGGGATGACTGGGCCGGAGTAATTCATTTATGTCCAAACCCAGTCCCAACTTTTAGCATCTACCAGCAAAAATCATATTACCTCTCAACCCCAACCTATCGCTTCACAACAAAAACACCCCATTGATCAAATATCAATGGGGTGTTTCGTTTCCGGCTTTGGCTATCTTTTTACCTACAGCTTAGCGATCTCATCTTGTTTGTTATTTAGCTTTTTCTTGCTTTGTTTTTCTGCTTGCTTGATTAATTTTAGCAAGGTTTGAGTGTCGTAATCTTGCTGTTGAGGGCCGTATAAGCTTGCCATCAATGCGTTGATTTCTGACTGGATACTGTGTTTGAGATCGGCGGCTACATTTGAATGTTGAGCTTGCCATTGAGCAAAAGCACTTTGAATTTTTGCACCGTCTTTGGATTTAACCGCATCAATAAAGCTATTTGGTTGTGCTTTACTTGGCGTGATTTCCTCAGTTGGTAGTTGAGGTTGTTTGCGCTTTTGCTGCACGAATAATACTAGTGTTATTAACCATAAAGCGGCAAATAGAGCAGTCGTGTATGGCCAAAAACTTGCCTTAGTACTATTAATTGCCGGTGCGGCTTTAGGTTCAGCGGCGTTATCACTTTCGGTAGTGTTAGTTGTACTTTCAGGCTGCACGTTTAACGCTTGCGATGGTTGTGGCGCATTCTCATCTACTTTCGCTTTTAGAGTGATTCCATTTACCTTGGCGGTTTCTGCTTGGTTGGCTTTTGAGTTCCACCAAGGCACGCTTACGGAAGGTAGTGCGATATCACCGGATTTTTTCGGCATGATGACTTGCTTTAGTGTCATGACAGTATTGCCGGATTCATCTTGGCCAAATTTTGGTTTTTCGCTGTAAACACGTACTGAATTTGGGTAGTCAATTTTAAGTTCAGGCAAACTTTCTGCGCTCACATCTTGGACGGCTAGGGCGAGAATTCGGGTAATCGGTTGACCAACTGTGGTATCTATAGCGGTAGATGAATCTAGCATGTTACCTTCACTGTCTTGCCAGCCTTGTTGCAAGGTTAGTGATTGAGTAGGCAGCCATGCGCCTTGGTATGAAGAAGGTTTCTCCTTCACCGTTATGGTGATAGGCTTTGGTTGCACATCGACTGGCACAATGCGACGGATGCCGGTTGTGCGGTTGATACTAATCACAGAGGCTTGTAGGCGAGTAGGGATAAGCTGATGCGTTCCAGATTGTTCGGCGGTTACACGATACTCTTGTTCTACAACCGTCGTTTCAATGCCATTAATGATTTTTTGATATTGGTTAGGCTGGCCGATCGGCTTGATGCTTAAGCCATCACCTGAAGGTGGCGTGAGCTTAGTGTTTTGCAAACCACGGGGGTCGGTCTTCACCAATAATCGAGAAGTGAAAGTCGCCATCTCTTTTGGGTATAAAGTGGTTTTTGAAATGCTGTCATCAAAGCTAATTAGGTCGCTTTGTTTTGGCGTGCTTGGATCGTTGCTGACATGCAAGGTAATGGGATCGGTTTTAACGCCATTGATTTCAAAACTCGGAATGATAACGTTACCAGATTTATTGGTCGCCAGACTGATGTTCCATTCACTTCTTAATGTGACTTTGCCATTGACACTGTAACGCGATGAACCAAATTGTACCGCTCCTTGAGTGAAGTCTTTATCTAGTGCGCTTGGGTCGAAATCTTCTCGGTGAGCTGCGCCCATATACGCCACTTGTAGATTAAATACTTCATTGGTGCTTAAACGGGTTTGTGAGACGGAAGCGGTCGCCTGTATATCATTGGCAAATGCACTATGACTTATCGCAAGTGACATTAAAACAGCGCTTAATAGGGCGAATTGTTTATGGCAAGCACGCTTTAGTTTTGAGGCGCTTAACTGAGACAATAGTTGAGAAAAGATTGAATACATTGTGTTTTCCATTCGTCGATTTACCATTGCTGACCGTTAGATTCTGGTTGCGGATTTTGCTGGGCTTCAAGCGCCATTTGAGCTTGTAGTAAGCGTCTTGCATCATCAGGGATCTGTTCTAGTTTATTGAGTTTTGGATCAACCGCGACCGTGTTACCTGCTGGGTTGTTGTTATCTTGCTGACTCGCAGCCATCGCTTGTTGTTTTTGTTGATCTTCTTTTTGTTTTGATTGCTCTGCTTGTTGTTGGGCTTGAGCCTGCTGCTGTTTAGACTTTTCTTCGCTGTTCTGCTGAGAGTTATGTTGCTGATCTTTATTATCTTGCTCTTGCTCTTGCTCATTTTGCTCAGATTGATTCTGATTTTGTTGAGAATCTTGCTTTTGCTTTTGCTTTTGAGCAGATTTGTTTTGGTTGTTTTGCGATTGTGAGTCTTGTGACTGATTCTTTTGAGATTGGTCACTTTGAGACGAGTTATCTTGAGCGTTATTTCCCTTCGAGTCTTGGCTTTGTTGATCTTTAGACTGCTGTTCTTGCGAGTCTTTGTCGTTCTTTTGCTGATCGTCTTGTTTGTTATTTTTATTGTCTTGGTTTTGTTGTTGGTTGTTCTGCTGCTTTTGTTGCTGCAAAGCTTTATTGACGATCTCTAAATTCTTTTTCGCATCCGCATGATTTGGATTGATTTTTAAGATGTCTTTATAACCTTGTTTAGCTTGTTCTAACTGGTCTGCTTGGGCTTGTGCATTGGCTAAGTTGTAGCGAGAGTCTTCATCCTTTAAGCCTTGTAGAGATTGAATCGCCGCTTGGTAATTGCCTGCCTGATATTGAGCCGCGCCTTGCCATGCACGGTTTTCAAATTGCGTGGCGGCTTTTGCATAATCTTTGGCTTGATAAGATTGGTAACCTTGCTGGTCGGGTGTTTTAAATGCTGATGTAATGTCAAAACTAGATTCAAGCGTCGTCTTTGGTTGGGCTTCTTGTGCCGCGAAAGCATCTTGAGGTTGCAGCAAGGGTAGGCTGACTAAAAGTGCTAGGCTGAAAATTCCACCACGGCGAAACGAACCAAGAGCAAAAATAAGCAAGATAGGTAATAGCCAAAAACCATTATTAATATGTACTTCCAATTCTGGCGATCCTTTATTTTGTTTACTGGTGTTTAATTCCACATGATTGAGGGCTTGGGCAAGCGTTTGAATATCGACATCATCAGTGCGAAGCGCGGTATAAACACCATGTCCCGTTTGGGCTAATGATTGCAGTGCGTTGAGATCGGCTTTCGCAACCACGGTGACACCATCATGAGTAAACATATCACCACTTGGTAGGCGAATCGGTGCGCCTTGTGCTGTGCCAACTGACATTACAGATAAATTCCAATTCGTACCTTTAAGTTGGGTCGCGATGTTGTCTGATTCCGCAGAACTTAACCCATCGGCAACTAAAATAATGTCACCTTGCTGGTGGCCAGCTTGAGTCAACATATCAATGGCTTTTTTCACGCCAGCACCCGCATTACTGCCATGAGTCGGCATGATATCGGGAGATAAGTTTGGAATTAAGTTTTTCAGCGTGTTGGCATCATGGGTTAATGGGCTAATCATATAACCATCGGCCGAGTAGGCGACGAGCCCGGTGGTGCCTTCTTTCAATGCTGGTAGTAAATCCATGACTTTGTAGCGAGCTTGGGTTAAACGATTTGGAGCCAGATCGGTGGCGTACATAGATAAAGTCATGTCCATCACTATCACTCGTGCATTATTTACACCAAAACTTGGAACCTGCTGTTTCTGAAAGCTTGGCCCTGCTAGAGCGATGATGGCAATCAGCCAAGCAGAGAGTAATACTCCAATTACTGAGCTGTGTGTTTTGGTTTGGTCTAACCCTAATTGTTGACTTAGGTGGTTAGCAATTAAGCTGGTAGTTTTCGGTTTTCGATACAACCATACGCTAAGTAATAGGGCAGGAATGATCGCATATAACCAAGTAGGATTAAGAAGTTGGAAATTAGACATGTCGTCTCCTTAATACGGCAAGGATAAATGACAAAATCAACGCTAAAGCGAGTGGATAAGTAAACCATTCAGTTTGTGGACGCCATGTTTGAGTCGCATTGCTGACCGGTTGTAATTGGTTAATGGTGTCGTAAATTTCGTTCAATTCTTTTTGATCTCTAGCGCGGAAATATTTTCCGCCAGTCATTTGTGCAATTTGAGTGAGTGTTTTTTCATCCAAGTCTTGAGCGGTATTTACGGTACGGCTACCAAAGAAGCTATCTATTTGTAATTCACCTGCACCCACGCCAACGGTATAAATAATGGCGTGATTTTCTTTGGCGATATGAGCCGCTTCAATTGGATCAATGACGCCCGCGGTATTACTACCATCACTGAGTAGTACGATAACGCGTTGCTCAGCCTTACTTTTGATAAAGGTTTTAGTGGCAATACCTAAGCCTTCACCAATCGCAGTTTGAGTCCCTATCATATTTAATTGGGCACGGTTTAATTGCTGCAAAACAGTGGTGCGATCAAGCGTCAGTGGGGTTTGTAAATAAGCGTGATCAGCAAATAACACTAATCCTAAACGGTCGCCTTTTCTCTTGGTAATGAAATCGGTTAATACTTGTTTTACCGCGCTTAAACGGTCGATATAGCCTGAAGGTGAATTCATGTCTTCTTGTGCCATAGAACCGGATAAGTCGACGACTAACATCATATCGCGATGCTTCGGTTGGAATTCGACAGGTTTGCCATACCATATTGGTCTTGCCGCAGCGGTGACTAATAATAACCAGATAATGATAGCGAGAACTTTAAGTCCAATATGTTGTTTTTGTTGGACATTATCTTCTGTTGGTAAGGTAGGTAAAATAATGGCAGCCCTAGGTTTATGAGCTGGAGCAAACCAATAAACAATCAAAGGCAGTGGTAAGGCGAGAAACACCCACACCCAATGAAACTCAAACATCGTCTTTGGAACCTTTATCTGTTGGGTTTTGAACTTTGGACTCAAGTTCGTTGAGAACTCGTTCTTTTTCAATTAATGACTTTGGAGCTTGTCGTACTTTTGGTGATGGGTTGGCCGGGCGAGCCGCTGAAACCATACCATCATTCAGAGCATTGGCCGATTGCTTAAATGCTTGTTGAGCGGCTTTGATTTTCTTTTTGCTTGGCGGTAGTGATTGGGTGATCCATTCCTCTACTTGTTGGTAAAGTTGGTTTGCAAGATCTTGTGAAACATCTTGTTTTTCATATAAAGCAGTCTGCCAGTTTTTCTGGTTGGATTGGAAGTTGTTTTTATTCGATGGATGTTGTTCATCTAAAAATGTGTACCAACGTTCACCATGTAAGCTGGCAAGCATCGGTCTTGGATAATAAGAGAAGCAGACTTGGCGAAGTAGGTCATTGGCTGTGGCGACTTTTTTCTGGCCTTGCTGTTTACTACTGTTTTGCGCCAGTAACCGCAGGGCAGCCTTTTTCGCTAAACGGCGTTTTTTATAACGAGAGGCAATAATTAGCGCAATGATGATCGCCAGAATAATGATGGCCGCACAAGCCCACCATCCCCAAGCAATAGGCCACAAACCGGGTTCTGTTGGTAAATGTAACGGTGCTAAAGAAAGCGTTTGAGAGCCTGACTCAGACAACGCCGGTTGAGCTTGTGATACCGCGGATAATGGAGCGTTATTCATTGATATTTCCTGAATTTGGTGCGGATGATGAAGGTGCACCTAGTTGAGATAATAAAGGTTCTGAGCATGATAAAGAACGCATCGGAATAGCGAGGCTTTTACAGATTTTCTCTATTTGATTGAGATGTTCAATATAGCGGTTTTTTAGTTGTGTTCGGGTATTTTTTTGCCCAAAGTTCAACCAGCGAGTTTGTTCACCATTACTGACATATTCACTGCCACGAAAATCAGTATTCCCCATTTCTAGAGGATCGAATATATGGATAAACTGCAAGCGATTATGTTGTCTGAGTTGATTCAGTAGTGGTTTTCCGTCTAAATTTAAGCGTTTAAAATCACTAATGAAAACGATATCGCTGCCTTTCGGACACATACGGTGCAGGGTTTGAAGTACTTGTTGGAATGGTAATTCTTTAGTTGGTGTTGTATTGGTTTTTTGCTGGGCTTGTAGCTGTTTAATTGACTCATTATTAAGCTCAACTAATTGATGACTAATATGTAATGCACCTTGTTGACGCGCGGTCGGTTTTAGCTCAATCAAACGGTCTCCCATATCAATCACGGCGCCAATGCGATCTTTTTGCTCTACTGCGAGCCAGCTTAATAAACTGGCGAGATGCGCACATTGAACCGTTTTAAATAACAATTGTGAGCCAAAACGCATGCTTGCACTGAGATCTAAATATAAGATCACGGGCTGTTCACGCTCTTCAGTAAACAGTTTGGTATGCGCTTTTCCGGTACGCGCAGTGACTCGCCAATCAATAGATCGAATATCATCGCCCGCTTGATATTGACGAACTTCTGAGAAATTCATACCACGACCTTTCTGGCTACTAGTATGACTGCCGTTCAGTTGTGACCATAGGCTTTTACTTGGCGGCTGCCAATGCACGGTATGGCTTTTGTAGTACAGCAATTCTTTTAAGCTTAATTCTACGCCCGTGGCAAAAGGGGGTAACTTTTGCTCCATCATGCACTGCCAACCTGTGCCAGTAATTCTGCGATCACGCGGTTAGAAGTTATGCCTTCTGCTTGTGCTTGATAGCTAAGTAATAAACGATGACGTAGAACAGGGAAGGCCATTGCTTGAACATCTTCAGGGCTAACAAAATCGCGACCTGCCAACCAAGCATGCGCACGAGCACAACGATCAAGTGCGATAGTGGCGCGAGGGCTCACTCCCATTTGTAGCCATTCTGCTAACAGTGGGTTGTATTGTGATGGCTGACGCGTGGCCATGATCAAACGAATAATGTATTGCTCAACATTTTCTGCCATGTGGATCGAAAGTGCTGCTTGTCGAGCATCAAAAATGGTTTGTTGAGATAGCTTCACCGGCTGACTGGCAAGCTGGCCTTGAGCTTCACCGCGGTTAAGGCGCAAAATATCTAACTCACTTTCCGCATTTGGGTAGTCTACTTCAAGGTGCAGCAAGAAACGGTCTAACTGCGCTTCAGGAAGAGGGTAAGTGCCTTCTTGTTCAATCGGGTTTTGGGTGGCCATCACTAGGAACAAGTCGGGTAATTTATAAGATTCTCGTCCAACCGTAATTTGCTTTTCTGCCATCGCTTCGAGCATTGCCGCTTGTACCTTAGCTGGTGCACGGTTAATTTCATCGGCTAAGATTAATGAGTTAAATATTGGACCCGCTTGGAAGGTAAATTCTCCGGTTTCAGGGCGGAAGATATCCGTACCCGTTAAGTCAGCTGGTAAAAGATCGGGAGTAAATTGCACGCGGTGAAAGTCACCTTCAATACAATCGGCTAATACTTTAACTGCACGGGTTTTAGCCAGTCCTGGAGGACCTTCCACTAGAATGTGTCCATCGGCGAGTAGTGCCACTAATAATTGTTTAACTAGTTCATTTTGGCCAATCACTTGAGAATTCAAATATTGCTGGAGCTGGGCAAAAGTGTCCGAATGCATGGTCAAAATATCTCCTGATGTGTCTGATTAATACGTTTATGAAATGTCGTCAAATGTGACAATTTGTAACTTGAGTTCTATGACCATGAGAGAGTGAAAAAGTTCTCTCTAATGACAAATTAAAAGTAAGCTATATACCCAAATCACTTTAAGGTGCGAGTTTCAGCAAGAATAAAACAAGCTTTGGGCAAGACAAATTGAATATGATCATAGTCATTCTATTTGTGTTCAATTTAACGAAGTATAAAGGTTTGGATGATATATCTGAATTCTGCACCTTGAAGTCACTTGGGTATAAATAAGGTTCGCTATTGTCATTTCAAGATGGTTTTCTGGCAGTTGTGAGCCAAAATCGTTAGAATTAATGCAATTGATTTTATAAATTGTAACCTTGGGAATTAGATCATGAGTAATGATATTGAAAAAGAGCTAGAGCAAATGTCGGCGGAGATGACAGAAGCTCCAGAAACACCATTACCAAGCATTGAAGAGCAAAAAGCAATTGTTGCAAAACTTAAGCAGCTAGAAGCAGAAGGTAAATTAACTCCTGAAGTTCTTGAAGAGCACTTTGGTAAGTTTAATGATAATGATACGCGTCCAGTGCATTAATCTGCTTTGAGTTAAACGACTGAATAAACGCTGCCTTTTAGTTGCAGGCGTTTTTTTAGTATTTTCATTATCTTAGATGGAACTCACAGTGTTAGAAAAAGAAAACCTGATAAAGCTGGCTCGTATGCCCATGCCATTTGGTAAGTATGCTGGGCGCATGTTGATTGATTTGCCTGAAGAGTATCTGCTGTGGTTTCAAAATAAAGCGGAATTTCCTAAAGGAGAGTTAGGGGATTTATTGAAATTATGCTTAGCGTTAAAAGTGGAAGGGTTAGATAGCCTAGTGAAACCGTTAAAGCGATGAGTTGATATAGATTTTGAGTTTATATCGGTTTGAAATAGTCTTTTAAACATAAAAAAGTGAAGCTCAGAGGGCTTCACTTTTTTTATGTATAGGC
Organism: Vibrio sp. E150_018; assembly: GCF_053544035.1. Lineage (NCBI taxonomy): Bacteria > Pseudomonadati > Pseudomonadota > Gammaproteobacteria > Vibrionales > Vibrionaceae > Vibrio > Vibrio sp. E150_018. The sequence continues at coordinate 32,047 of NZ_JBHGNY010000007.1, forward strand.
TGTAGTAAGGAGTGACTGCTGAGCTGAAAAATTATGAATTATATTCGGCAGTAAAAGCGGCTTTACATGCATTAAAGCGATTGACGAATTCATCAATATCTTCTTGTTGATAGGGCTTCAAGCCACTCGCGATCATTTTTTTCACACCTTTACCAACGACTTCACCATCTTCTTTAAAAGCAAAGTTCAACGTTACTACACCGCGCTTACCTGTGACATCAAACGTCGCACCAGTAAACTCGACTTCTGGATGAGAGAGATCTAAGCGGCAGAACTCAACATCCATGCTTTCGTAGATCACGAGAGGGCGTTGAGTATTAATCATCATCTGTTCTTCTTCCATTAGAGGAACCATGATGTGGGGGAAATTCATACCAGAAAACTGAACGTAGTTTGTGACGACATGTTCAATAAAGTTTTGATTTTGGCTTTTTTCGCCTTCGTGATGCATGAGTAGGTATTCTTTACCATTTTCATCAACTAAAGCACTGTCTTGAGGCCCTTTCTCTTCTATATGTAAAGCAACACCATCAGAGACCATGCCAGAAAAACGGAAGCTCATTTTTTGGCTAATACCTTCCTGTTGCAATAAAACGGCAAATAAAAGGTCACCAGGAACACAGAAACGTTTGCTGTCTTCATCATGAATAGGGTTAAAGTCACCCGCCACTTTTTTAGCAAAATGGCTTGCTTGCTGACGAGTAAATTGGAAAGCGCTATCTTGAGTTGAGAAATAAGGTGTTAGAAACATAATTCACTACTAATAGAAAAAACAGCCGAGATTATATATGACAATCGAACATAATTGGTCAGTCCAGTGAAAATAAATTGCTTTTCTTTTGCATGTTATAAGGTTAGTAGATTAAAGCTTAACCAGAAGAGCGCTCAATAGGGTAGATATTGCAGTAAAGCTCTTTCTCAAATTGACTTTCAAGTGCTGAGCGCCAGTGCTTGCAATCATTGACTGGGATGAGATAAAAATTTTCACGTGCCGTATCTGTGACGAAGGCAATACCATATCGCATCAGCTCGTAATGAGTATCGTGCACGAACCCAAGGTTAAAGCCCTGACGCCCTGTCAGTTGGTTAATATCACGTCGAGTTAACGTGACGCCTTGTGTCTCATTGATAAATTTATCCTTTAACCACGAGGCAAAATCTTTAGCGCTGACCATAGTGTAATTCCTCACAGCTTTTCTTGAATATGGACTCCACGGCAAATGTGTATCGTTGCGGATAGATCATAAGTTTGTAAAGGTAATATCAAATAACAGGCCTACACCTTAACTTTAGCCAATGGATATTATTTTGCGTTGTAATCTTTCAATTCCAGTGAATTTCTTTAGAATACTTACTTTCATATTTGGAAAAGTTTGAATTAGTACTAAAACTTGTACCAAATCTTTGAAAACAATTTACTCTCTTCTTATAACCTACTGATTATGTAGGTTAAATTTAAACTCATGTGCTACTTGGTATGTGGCACCACTGGAAATAGGATATATCATGCCTGTAATTACTCTTCCTGATGGCAGTACTCGCCAATTCGACAACGCTGTTTCAACTATGGATGTTGCTTTATCAATCGGTCCTGGTCTTGCGAAAGCAACCATCGCAGGCCGTGTTGATGGTAACCGTGTTGACGCGTGTGACCTTATTGAAAATGATGCGAGCTTAGAAATCATCACTGCTAAAGATGAAGATGGCTTAGAAATCATTCGCCACTCATGTGCTCACTTGCTTGGTCATGCGATTAAGCAACTTTTCCCTGAAGCTAAAATGGCGATTGGTCCAACGATCGATAAAGGCTTCTACTATGACATCGATCTTGAGCATTCTTTAACGCAAGAAGATTTAGACGCGATTGAAAAGCGTATGAAAGAACTTGCGAAAACCAAATATCAAGTCATCAAGAAGAACGTTAGTTGGCAAGAAGCGCGTGATACGTTTGAATCACGTGGTGAAAGTTACAAAATCGAAATTTTAGATGAGAATGTGGCACGTGACGATCGTCCGGGTCTCTATCATCATGAAGAATATATTGACATGTGTCGTGGTCCACACGTACCAAATATGAGCTTCTGCCAACATTTCACTCTATTGAATGTAGCGGGCGCATACTGGCGTGGTAACAGCGACAATAAAATGCTGCAACGTATCTACGGCACAGCATTTGCTGATAAAAAACAACTAAAAGAGCACCTTGTTCGTTTAGAAGAAGCAGCGAAACGTGACCATCGTAAAATTGGTAAACACTTAGATTTATTCCACATGCAACAAGAAGCACCAGGTATGGTGTTCTGGCATCATAATGGCTGGTCTATTTTCCGTGAACTGGAAGTGTTTATACGTGAGAAATTGACAGAATACGACTACCAAGAAGTAAAAGGTCCACTAATGATGGACCGCGTGCTTTGGGAACGCTCTGGTCATTGGGATAAGTACGCTGATGCGATGTTCACGACTTCTTCTGAAAACCGTGAATATGCAATTAAGCCAATGAACTGCCCAGGTCACGTGCAAATCTTTAACCAAGGTTTGAAATCATACCGTGATCTGCCACTACGTATGGCTGAGTTTGGTTCATGTCACCGTAATGAGCCATCAGGTGCTTTACACGGCATTATGCGTGTTCGTGGTTTTACTCAAGATGATGCGCATATTTTCTGTACAGAAGATCAAATTCAAGACGAAGTGAAGCAATGCATTAAGATGGTTTATGATGTATATAACACGTTCGGTTTTGAAAATATCGTTGTGAAACTGTCAACTCGTCCTGAACAGCGTGTAGGTAGTGATGAAATTTGGGATAAATCAGAAAGCGATCTAAAACTGGCATTGGAATCGATGGATATTTCATACGAAATCCAAGAAGGTGAGGGGGCGTTCTATGGACCTAAGATTGAATTCACATTATACGACTGTCTAGATCGTGCATGGCAATGTGGTACGGTTCAGCTTGATTTCAACTTACCAGGCCGTTTAGGTGCAACTTATGTTGGTGAAAATAACGAACGTTTAGTTCCAGTGATGATTCACCGTGCAATTTTAGGTTCACTAGAGCGCTTCATCGGTATTTTAATCGAAGAATATGCCGGTTTCTTCCCTACTTGGTTAGCGCCGGAACAAGCTGTTATTACCGGAATCACAGATAAACAAGCCGATTATGTGCAACAAGTTGCACAAAAATTGCAAAAATCTGGCTTTAAAGTAAAAGCGGACTTGAGAAATGAGAAGATTGGCTTTAAAATCCGCGAACATACTTTAAAGCGTGTGCCTTACATGATCGTTTGTGGCGACCAAGAAATGGAAGCTGGCGAAATTGCAGTACGTACACGTAAAGGTAAGGACCTCGGTAAATTCAAAGTTGAAGATTTCATTTCTTATCTTCAAGCCGATGTTTCAAGCCGTAAGCTCAATCTGGAGGAATAACCTATTAAAGGCGGAAGAAAAGGCCAACAACCGGCCAAGCAAAACCAGCATCGTTTAAACGATGAAATTCGAGGCGTTAAAGAAGTACGCTTAACAGGTGCAGACGGCGAAGCCGTAGGTGTTGTTTCAATCAATGAAGCTATGGAAGCGGCTCTTGAAGCTGGTATGGACCTGGTAGAAATCAGTCCAAACGCTGAACCACCTGTCTGTCGTGTTATGGACTATGGTAAATTCCTCTTTGAGAAGAGCAAAGCTGCTAAAGAGCAGAAGAAGAAGCAAAAGCAGATCCAGATTAAGGAAATTAAATTCCGTCCTGGGACTGATATCGGAGACTATCAGGTAAAACTACGCAACCTGACTGGTTTCCTTGAAGACGGCAACAAAGTGAAAGTAACTATTCGCTTCCGTGGCCGTGAAATGGCGCATCAAGAAATTGGCGTTGACGTTCTAAACCGTTTGAAAGCCGACACTGAAGAGTTAGCAGTGGTTGAATCTTTCCCAACGCGTATAGAAGGTCGTCAAATGATCATGATGCTAGCCCCTAAAAAGAAGTAATTAACGGCCTTACAAGTAATACAACCTCGTCATTCGCTGTTATGCAGTGATTGATGAGGTTTTATTCGCCCTAATTACATAATATTAACCGATATGTTTATTAACACTGCGTCTTAAAAGCTATTTACTTAGCACGTAGAACGATTAATACATACAATGCGGAGTTATTCATCATGCCTAAGATGAAAACAAACCGAGGCGCTGCGAAGCGTTTCAAAAAAACTGGTGGCGGCTTTAAATTCAAGCACGCAACTAAACGTCACATCCTGACTAAACGTACTACTAAAAACAAGCGTCAGCTTCGTCCAAATGCCATCCTTCCAAAATGTGAAGTAGCAGGTGTTGTTCGTATGCTTCCATACGCTTAATTTTTTAGTTTAATCAAATAGTTTAGGAGAAGCATAATGCCTCGCGTAAAACGTGGTGTACAAGCTCGTGCACGTCATAAGAAAGTTCTAAAGCAAGCTAAAGGTTACTACGGAGCACGTTCACGTGTTTACCGCGTAGCTTTCCAAGCAGTTACAAAAGCTGGTCAATACGCATACCGTGACCGTCGCAATAAAAAGCGTACGTTCCGTCAACTATGGATCGCTCGTATTAACGCTGCTGCTCGTCAAAATGGTCTATCTTACAGCCGTTTCATCAACGGTCTTAAGAAAGCATCTATCGAGATCGATCGTAAGATCCTTGCTGATATCGCTGTATTCGACAAAGCTGCTTTCGCAGTACTAGTTGAAAAAGCAAAAGCTGCTCTTTAATTAGAACCAGTCTTTAAGATTAAGAAAAAGAGAGCCTAGGCTCTCTTTTTTTATGTCTGATTTTTTAAGGTTACCGACTTCCCATTTATTCTCAATTTTCACCGTTTTACTCACCTGATTCTTCACTTTAAGTTACTTTGGTATTCATCTCTTTGCAACCATACGATTAGAACTAGAAACAATCTGTTTAGGTTCCTTTCTTAAATATTAGTTCCCTATAGTTTGTCATCCCCTTTCGATTTAAACTTAAATAGTTCACGTATTGATGGTTTTTAAACGCATATTTTAAATTAGCAACTATAATTACCCTATTAATGATATGAATATAAATTCAACCCTCTTTATTTTGTAAATTTATTCCTGCCTGTCCTTTAGATATTTTCTTTGCATGTTATTAATTAATATAAATATTTCATTTGTTGCTATTTAATTTTTGATATTAATCTCAAATATTTGTTTTTAACCTTTTTCCTGATTCAAATAATACATAATGATCGCCATTATCTGCTGTCTAGCAGTTTTTAGTTTTAATTTAAAACCATGATTGAGGTTATTATGTCAAAGGAAGGAAGTGTTGCTCCTAAAGAGAGAATTAACATTAAGTATATTCCAGCTACTGGTGATACCCAGTCTGAAATTGAATTGCCATTTAAAATTTTAGTGGTTGGTGACTTTAAAGGGCATGCAGAAGATACTTCAATTGAAGAAAGAAAAGCCATTTCAATTAATAAAGATAATTTTCAATCTGTAATGCGAGAAAATAATCTCAGTATTAATACTTCTGTAGATAATAAATTATCCGCTGATAAAGGTGATGACCTATCAATTAAATTACAGTTTAAATCACTTGAAGATTTTTCCCCAGACTCTGTTGTTTCGCAGGTGCCAGAAGTAAATAAGCTAATTGAATTACGTGAGGCTCTTGTTGCACTAAAAGGTCCTTTAGGAAATATTCCTGCATTCCGTGAACGTATGCAAGAGTTGTTAGGTTCTGAAGAAGACCGTAATCGATTACTTTCCGAGTTAGAGCTTGTTGATAGTTCTAATAAAGACGTTTAATCAATTATATAAAGCTATTAATTAGGGAAAGATTATGTCTACAGTTGAAAAGGTTCTTAATAATACAACATTAGAGCGTAGTAGCTTATTAGATGAAGTGATGGCACAAACTCGTATTACTCCAAATGAAGAAGGCTATGATATTGCCAAAAAAGGTATTGCGGCTTTCATTGAAAATCTTGTGAGTGCGAACCGTACAGAAGAGCCAGTTAATAAGTCATTAGTGGATCAGATGTTGGTTGAGCTTGATAAGAAAATCAGCTCTCAAATGGATGAGATTCTTCATAATGAAACATTTCAACAGATGGAATCATCATGGAAAGGTTTAAAGCTTCTTGTCGACCGAACTGACTTCAGAGAGAACAATAAAATAGATCTTTTGCATGCGACGAAAGAAGAGCTGCTAGAAGATTTTGAATTCTCGCCAGAAACCACTCAGTCTGGATTGTATAAGCATGTTTACTCATCAGGCTATGGTCAGTTTGGCGGAGAACCAACAGGCGCGATAATTGGTAATTTTGCATTTACACCATCAACGCCAGATATGCGCTTATTACAATATATGGCTTCCATTGGCGCCATGTCTCATGCTCCATTCATTTCAAGTGTCGGCCCTGAATTCTTTGGCATTGATTCTTTTGAAGAACTACCAAACTTGAAAGACTTAAAATCAATTTTTGAAAGCCCTAAATATACTAAGTGGCGTTCATTACGTGATTCAGAAGATTCTCGTTATATTGGCCTAACTGCGCCAAGATTTCTATTACGAGTCCCTTATGACCCAACAGAGAACCCGATCAAATCGTTCAATTATAAAGAGAGCGTAACGGCATCTCATAGTCATTATTTATGGGGTAACACCGCTTTTGCTTTTGCTAGCCGTTTAACTGATAGCTTTGCGAAATACCGCTGGTGTCCAAATGTTATTGGGCCTCAAAGTGGTGGTGCGGTTGAAGACTTACCTGTTCACGTCTTTGAATCAATGGGTGCGCTACAAGCTAAGATTCCAACAGAAGTGTTAGTGACGGATCGCAAAGAGTTTGAACTAGCTGAAGAAGGATTCATATCTTTAACGATGAGAAAAGGTAGCGATAATGCGACATTTTTCTCTGCTAATTCAATCCAAAAACCTAAGATTTTCCCAAATACTAAAGAAGGCAAAGAAGCAGAGACTAATTATAAACTAGGTACGCAGTTACCTTATATGATGATTATTAACCGTTTAGCTCACTATATTAAAGTATTACAGCGTGAGCAGATCGGCTCTTGGAAAGAGCGCCAAGATTTAGAGCGTGAATTGAATGGTTGGATCAAGCAGTACATAGCTGACCAAGAAAATCCGCCAGCAGACGTTCGTAGTCGTCGCCCATTACGTGCAGCCAAAATTGAAGTGTCAGATGTTGAAGGGAATCCTGGATGGTATCAGGTTTCTATGTCTGTACGACCTCACTTCAAGTATATGGGAGCAAGCTTTGAGCTATCTCTTGTCGGTCGTCTGGACCAAGCGTAGTAATGGCCTATATAGCACCAGAAGATAGTGCGTTTGGTATCAGTTTCCTTGAGCGTTTGGAAGCTGATGCTAAGCCTTTAAATATTATTCAGGCTCCAAATTTAAGTGAGGTCCTTAATTCTGTCAGAAATAATATTTCAAATATTCTGAATACTAGAATGGGAGATTCTCAGAGTAGTCCACAGTTAGGGTTAATCGATTTTAATGATGCGACGTTAGAAGTTACCGATCTTTCGATGACAATCCGATTAGCAATAAAGAAGTGTTTAGATATATATGAGCCAAGATTAAAGAATATTTCAGTGTATACATCACTTGATAACTTTGATGTTTTTTCTTTACGTTTTCAGATCTTAGCTGAGCTTGACCACCAAGCAATACATAAAAAAGTCAAACTTGATTTAATGCTAGATCATAATAAAAAATACAGAGTGTTTTAATAATGGCACATGATAAATATTTTCGGGAAGAGCTTACTTTTTTAAAAGAGCAAGGAAAAAATTTCACCGATATATATCCTCAATTATCACGTTTTTTACATGCTCAAAATACTGATCCAGATGTTGAGCGATTATTAGAAGGTTTTGCTTTTCTAACGGCGCGCTTACGTGAAAAAGTTGAAGATGACTTTCCTGAATTTACACATTCTATTATTAACATGCTTTGGCCTAATTACTTAAGGCCTATCCCTAGTATGTCTATCGTTAAATTCTGTCCTAAAAAGAATTTAACCGATGGCCAAATTATCTCTGCAGGTACGAGTATTAATAGCCGAGAGGTGAATGGTACGCAATGCCAATTTAAGACTTGTCGTGATTTTACTATTTATCCAATGACGATAGAAAAAGTGCTCCCACATCACACGCGTAAAGCTACGACAATTGAACTTGATTTCCAACTTCAGGGAACGATGAGTTTAGGTGACATTAACTTATCTAGTATTCGGTTTTTTCTAGGCTCGGACCAATATAGTTCGCAGATGATTTACTTATGGCTCAATCACTATATTGATTCCATTACGGTTGAAGCGAAAGGTGTAGAGTTTAATATACCTTTAGAGTCGTTGAGTTCAGTGGGTTTTTCTGATGATGATGGGCTACTCCCGTATCCAAAGAATGCTTATTCAGGCTACCGGATATTACAAGAGTACTTAACATTTCAAGATGCTTTTTATTTCTTTGATTTGAACGGCTTAGACAAAGCATTACCTAAAAATATTGTAGATGGCTTCAAGCTGAAAATCGCTTTTTCAAAAACCTTACCTGCTGATGTTCGAGTAACGAATGATCATTTTCAATTGTATTGTTCACCGGTTATTAACCTGTTCGATCACGATTCAGATCCTATTGATTTAACTGGCAAATCTACAGAGTACAAAATCACGCCATCTAGTCGCCTTACTTCTCATTATGAAGTGTTTAGTGTCAATGAAGTTTATGGCTGGTTGGAAACGAAAGAAGAAGCCCAAGGAAGAATCAGAGGGCAACGAAGAAAGTATTCAGCTTTTGAAAGTTTTCAGCATGAAATTGAACGAACGAATCATCGCTCTGCAAATTACTACCGAGTAAGAGTCAGGGACAGTCTTAGCAATGATGGCTTTGATAATTGGCTGTCTTTTGTTCGCAGCGATGAGCAGCAAGTTATTCAATGCAATGAAACAGTATCAATAAAGCTGACTTGTACCAATAGATTATTGCCGATTGAGTTAAGCATCGGGGATATTGATCAAGCTACGGATACATCACCAATATTTGCGTCTTTTGAGAACATCACAATTCCTACACAGACATTAAGGCCCGTGCTTGATGGGAGCTTACTTTGGACATTGATTTCAAATTTATCACTTAATTATTTATCTCTATTATCGAAAGATGCGCTATGCAGTATTTTCAGAGCGTATGACTTTAAAGCTTTAGTCGATAGACAAGCAGAAAAGATAAGTCAGAAGCGTTTGGATGGAATTGAAAAAATTGAATCTCATCCTATTGATAAAATTATACGTGGTCGATCAGTTAGAGGTTTAGAGTCAGTGCTGTACCTTAATCAAAGTGCATTTTCTTCTGAAGGTGAATTGTATTTATTTGGAACCGTACTCAGTCGATTTTTTGCTTTATATGCAAGTATTAATTCTTTTCATCAATTAACAGTAATTAATACGAACAATAATGAGAAATATACATGGAATTTACAGGTAGGGATGCAACCACTGATTTAGAAAAATTAGAGGTGCATCGATTATCAGAATCTGTGCATGACTTTAGTTTTTATCAATTAATTGAGTTGGTTCATTTATTTGAAGGGAGTATACCCGAAAAAAGTGATTGGGAAAGGGAGTGTCGACTCTCTTTTTCTGGTAATCCTAGTTTAGGCTTTTCTCCTTCAGATATTACTAAATTAACCTATTTTCCTGATGGCAAGTTGAGTTTAGAGACTAACTTTCTTGGTTTGTCTGGCGGATCATCACCACTTCCCGGTTATATATTGGAACAACTTGTTAATGAGGAACCTGGTGGACTTCGTAGACCATTTTTTGATTTTTTTAATAATAGAATTGTAAATTTATCTTATCGGATTTGGCGAAAATATCGATATCACGTACGTTTTAGACCAGGTGCAGAAGATGATTTTTCATCTCAAGTTTTTGCTTTAATAGGGCTATTTGATGTGTCTTTACGAGGAGATACACCAATTAACTGGAGTAAGATGCTTTCTTATTCTGGATTATTAGCAAGTCGAAGCCGGTCACCTCAAGTTGTTGAGGGAATTATTGCACATTGCTTTGATTTATCGAAAGTTGAAATCAAAGAGTGGAATATTCGTGACGTCAGAATTTCGCAAGAGCAAAGGGGATTTTTAGGAAAGCAAAATATGACCTTAGGGGTAGATACCGTATTAGGTTGCTTTATTGAAGATGCTAGTGGGAAGTTTACGATTTGTATTTCTCATTTAACCAAAGAGAAATTTTCTGAGTTTTTGCCATCAGGAGAGAATTTTGAACCATTAAGAAAGCTTATTGAATTCATAGTTCGAGATCAGCTTGCTTATGATATTGAGCTGGTTATGGATGACGAAGCATTAAAAACGATTAATAGCTCATCAGGTATGTTTTTGGGATGGACCTCTTTCTTAGGTGAGAATAATAGAAATGGCAGCGTGTTAATTCAAGGAAGGCAATAAAATGGCTTTAGGAAGTAACAAATTATTTTTAACCATTTCTAATGTGAAAATATTACAGCCAGGTTTGAATCCTAGCCATATCTTTGATGCTGACGGTGGCATTGTTGGATCGAATGATCGCTCTGTTTGGACGTTATATGATGATGAAAATAATATTTATGAAAATCATTTTGAAATTTTCCATACCGATAACGCTTACTGCGTAAGAGACTTATGTGGGCAGACCTATATTAATGATTCAGATATGCCATTAGGTTCCGATAATGAAGCCAAATTACAACATAAAGACGTGTTAAAGGTTGGATATTATTATATTCGAGTTAAGTTAATGGAAGATGATGAATTATCGGATAGCCATTCATTGGAAGAGTTTATAAATAAAAGTAGAAATATATTATTAGATGATGAAGTGTCCATGGATATTAGACCAAATTCCGAGGAATTAAAATGTGATGATGAGAAATTTCTAGACCCTATTAAAGAGCTAGATAGAGAAAAGAATATCAGTAACGAATCTGATGATCATATTGGTAATGACTTAGAAGTTTTAATTAATAAAAATGAAACTAAAAAAGAATCCGACCTTACACCTCAAGCGGATAGTGAGTTTGAACTGACGTCCTCAATGAGATTGAAAAGAATATTGGGATTTGTTCGAAAGAAAAAAATGGACTTGAATTCAGAAAATCATATTAACGGAAATAGTGACCCTATTTTAGATAACCCGAAAAATATTGAGAGCTTTAATATGGATGAGAATAACCTAGAAATTTTAGAGCAAGAATTAGCTCAAACTTCTATGCAGGATAAAAGCGCCGAGGTGAGTAGCCATTTGGTAATGGGACCATTGTTAAGTGGGTTAGAACTTCAAGTAGGTAATAGTTCTGGAATAGAAGATGTCCATAAATTGGGAGAAGAGCTTGGTGAAAGTCTAAAAGCGTGTATTCAAGGGATCTTGAATATTCATAGCGAAGTAGAAAATGGACGTTTTGGTGTGATTAACCGCAACTTACAGCCTATTGAGGATAACCCATTAAGGCTTGGTCTTAACTATACCGAGACGATGAGAACTCTCTTCGATAATAAGAAAAGCATGGTGCACTTATCTCCTCCTGCCGCGATTGAGGAAAGTCTTAACAATATTCGCAATCACAATCAAGCCATGCAAGAAGCAACATCAGAAGCGTTGCAGCATATTTTAATGGCCTTTTCTCCAGAAGTATTACTTAAACGTTTTAATAGTTATAAGCGTACAGGGGATACGGATACTAATGCTCCCGAGTCTTGGGCATGGAATATGTATCAGAATTATTTTTCAGAGTTAACCTCAAACCGTCAGCGAGGCTTTGATAAGTTATTCTGGGAAATATTTGAACAGTCTTATGATCGCCGGATCCGAGAGATGCAACTGGAGAAATAAGCATGAAGTTTATTCTTTCCGCACTCATCATGTTGGCATTTTTATCGGGATGTAGTTCTGATCCAAAACCAGAGCCAGAGCCGACAAAAATCACTATTAGCATGTTTGCAGATCATGGCGTAAACCCAAACGTAGAAGGGGTTGCATCTCCTGTTGAGATACAACTCTTCGAGCTTGTTGATGATTCCATGTTGTTATCGACCGATTATCATCAAATTCGAGATGACTTTAAAAAAGCGCTCAAAAGCAATTTTGTAAAAAGCTATGACTACGCTTTAACGCCCGGACAATTTAAATTTATAAGTGATTTTGAAATTAGTGATGAGACTAATTATATCGGCGTGGTTGTCCATTTTTCAGACCCCGATAATAGTGAATGGAAAAAAACAGTAAAAATTATAAATAAAGATCATTTATATCATTTACTGGTTTATTTCCGCGACTACGAAGTCATCTTAGAAAAGGTAGAGTAATTCATGTTTACACGTAACCGTGTTATTTGGAGTGAAGGGCTTTTTATGAAGCCTCAACACTTTCAGCAACAGCAACGTTATCTTGAGTATTATGCGGATGAACGTTCAAAGGCTGTGAGCCCATACTTATACGGGGTAACAGAGCTATCTCTTAATCCTGAGTATTTAGCATTTGGTCGAATCGCGATTGAGAGAGCGGTTGGCATTATGCCCGATGGCTCAATATTTTGTATTCCACAGGAAGACTTGTTACCTGATCCTCTTGATATTGAAGACGCCAGCTTAGCCAACCAAATCATTTATTTGGCGATCCCTTTACGCAGTGATTCTTTGTTAGAAATTGACTGGCCAGAAGAAAAAGGCACAGGGCGTTATCAACAGAGAATTCAAGAGCAGCGCGATATTCATTCAATACAGGGGAGCTCAACGCCCGTAAGTGTTGCACCGCTTAAAATTCAATTGATGCTAGAAAAGGAAGACAGAACCTCTTATGCATCAATGGCGATCGCCCGGATTCGAGAAAAAAGACCAGATGGCAGCATTATGCTTGATGAGAGTTTTATTCCTTGCCATACCAATGTGCTCTGTCATGCGGGCTTACATCGTGTGGTAGGTGAAATCGCTGGGCTTATACGCGAAAGAGCTAAAAATATCGCTCAACAAATCTCCTCGCCGACACAAGGTGGTGTGGCAGATGTGTCTGATTTCATGCTACTGCAGGCGTTAAATAAAATTCAGCCACAATTACAGCATTTATCTGAATTAAGAGGTTTGCACCCTGAACGATTATTTGAATGTTTAAGCTCTATAGCAGGGGAATTAGCAACGTTTACCAACGAAAGCCGCTTACCACCCTCAATCTCAGCTTATAACCATGATAATCCAGCTGAATCGTTTTGGCCTGTTGTGCACCATTTGCGCCAGAGTTTAAGCATTGTGCTTGAGCCAAGAGCGGTTTCAATACAATTACACAAACGTCAATACGGTTTGATGGTTGCTCCAGTACAAGATCCTCAATTGATTGAAGAAGCCGAATTTATTATTGCGGTGAAGGCTAAGATGCCAGTTGATGAGTTACGCCGTTTATTTATTCAGCAAACGAAAGTGTCATCGGTTGAAAAAATACGAGAGCTTATTTCTCTTCAATTACCTGGTGTTCCTCTTAACGCATTACCGGTTGCTCCGCGTCAATTACCGTATCACGCCGGTTACACCTACTATCAGCTTGATAAGACTAGCCCTGCATGGGAAAGCTTAAAGCATTCAACCGGGTTTGCATTTCATGTAGCAGGAGCATTTGAAGATCTTGACCTGCAATTTTGGGCAATTAGGAGTTAATGATGAAAACCAATAATACCAATGTTGCAGTCGATGAGTTGCTGTATGAGGGAAGTGAGAATATAGACCGAGATCAAGACTTTTGGTTTCCCTTACGTGGTGATAATCCAAACTTATTGATAGATGTTGCCACACCATTATTTGGTTTAGCACTCAGAGTAAAGCAGCTTTCGGAATGCGCGTCTATTGCTGATATTTACCATCAAGTGGTTAAAGAAGTGACGGCGATTGAAATGGAATTAGCTGAAAATGGCTATGAGCATTCGGTCATTATGGCTTACCGATATGTATTGTGCGCTTTTCTTGATGAGTCGGTAATGGGCACGTCATGGGGGGCAAAAAGTATTTGGGCGCAACATTCACTGCTTTCTCGTTTTCATGATGAAACATGGGGTGGTGAGAAGGTTTTTTCTATTCTCACTCGTTTAGAAAATGATCCTGTGAGATATAAAGATCTTTTGGAATTTATTTTTCACTGCTTGAACTTGGGTTTTGAAGGCAAGTACAAGGTGGTTTCCAATGGCTTTGCTGAGAGAGAAAGGGTGATTATTAAGCTACATGAATTATTAAAATCGCTCAACGATTCAGAGCCGAGATCTCTTTCTAAAGCAACCGAGCATGTTGTTCACTCTAAATATAAATTAGGTCGACAAATTCCAGTTTGGTCTGTTTTTGCGATGTTTCTTCTGGGCTTGTGCGTTGTTTTTTCTGGGTATTTATACGTACTAAATAATAAGTCTTCCGATGTGTTAACCCAATTGAATCAGTTACTTTAAAGGTATCATTATGCTCCGAATTGAATTATCAACGCTCATTTCTAAGTTAAATGAACAAACTAAATTTGCTTTAGAACAGGCGGCTTCTTTATGTATTGAAAAGCAAAGCTCTGAAATCACGATCGAGCACCTTTTTAATGTTTTACTTGATAACCCTATTTCTGATTTACGAGTGATTTTAAAGCAAGCCAATATTGATACTTTATCTTTAAAAGAAAAGCTCAGTTTAAGCTATCACACGGAAAGTGGACTAGATACTTACCCTGCCTTTTCACCTCTTTTAGTAGAATTACTACAAGAAGCTTGGCTACTTTCTACTACTGAGTTAAATCAGCATCAATTACGCTCTGGTGCGATGTTTTTAGCCGCGCTTTTACGTAAAGACCGATACCTAGCACTGAATATTATTCCTGTGTTTGAAGCGATTAATCGAGAGACCTTAAAAAAAGATTTCGATGTACTTTTAGCTAATTCGGGTGAGACGGACGTTGTTTCACCGCAATCAGGTAATGCATCATCGGCCACTTCATCCACTTCGGATTATTTATCTCGATATTGTAAAAACGTCTCTGAATCCGCTCGCAATGGTGAGTTGGATCCGGTGTTATGCCGCGATGAAGAGCTTAATTTGATGATTGATATCCTATGCCGACGTCGCAAAAACAACCCTATTGTGGTTGGCGATGCTGGGGTAGGTAAAAGTGCCATTATTGAAGGGATGGCATTGAGAATTGTTAGTGGTCAAGTCCCCGAGCAGTTAAAAAATGTCGATCTTTGGTCTTTGGATTTAGGTTTATTGCAAGCAGGCGCTTCGGTTAAAGGTGAGTTTGAAAAACGTCTTCAAGGCGTGATTGAAGATGTGAAAACATCGAGTAAGCCTATTATCATTTTTATTGATGAAGCCCACACCTTGATTGGTTCGGGGAATCAAGAAGGGGGAAGCGACGCAGCTAATCTACTCAAACCCGCACTTGCTCGTGGTGAGCTCAGTGCTATTGCTGCGACGACATGGAAAGAATATAAAAAGTACTTTGAAAAAGATCCTGCCTTAACTCGACGTTTTCAATTGGTTAAGTTGGATGAGCCTACCATTGACCAAGCGGTTGATATTTTACGCGGGTTAAACTCGGTTTACGAAAAGTCGCATCAAGTATTAATTACTGATGACGCATTAAAAGCGGCAGCTGAGTTATCTGCCCGTTATATTTCGGGTCGTCAGCTGCCAGATAAAGCAATTGATGTGTTAGATACCGCATGTGCTCGAATTGCGATTAACTTAGCGGTTCCACCTAAACGCATTTCTGCTCTTGCTACGCTTGCTCATCAAAGACAGCTTGAAATTGAAATGATTGAGCGTTCCATTTATTTAGGTCAAGAGCCAGATAAAGATCGCCTTGATGAGCTTCTAACACAACAAGAAATTGAAAATGCTGAGAAAAGCGAATTAGAAAATAAGTGGCAGACTCAGCAGGCATTAGTTAATGACATTTTATCATTACGAACCCAGCTTATATCTTCAGACGAGTTACCCGCTGAAGAACTGCTCGAGTTAAAAGCAAGCCTTAATCAAAAATACCAGCAGTTAGATCTTATTGAGCATGATGACCGTTTAGTTCATCCACATGTTACGGCTCAACAAATTGCAGAAGTGGTTGCTGACTGGACGGGAGTTCCTGTTAACCAAATGAATTCAGATGAGCTGTATAAAATTACGCACCTTGTCGATATTTTGGGAGCAACCATTAAAGGCCAAGATACCGCGATTAAGCAGGTACATAAGCATTTACTAACTGCTCGAGCCGATTTAAGACGAGCAGGGCGTCCGAAAGGCGCTTTCTTACTTGTTGGTCCGAGTGGCGTGGGTAAAACAGAAACCGTGGTTCAGCTTGCGGAGCAACTTTATGGTGGGAAGCAATTCCTAACCACCATTAACATGTCTGAATACCAAGAGAAACATGCCGTATCACGCTTAATTGGTTCTCCCCCTGGTTATGTAGGCTACGGTGAAGGTGGGATTTTAACCGAATCAATTCGTAAGATGCCATATTCGGTAGTGTTACTCGATGAAGTAGAAAAAGCGCATCCAGAGGTGCTAAATATCTTCTACCAAGCTTTCGATAAAGGTGAGTTAGCCGATGGTGAAGGCCGCTTAATTGACTGTCAGAATGTGGTGTTTTTTCTAACCTCTAACTTAGGTTATCAGACGATTGTCGACTATGCCGATCATCCAGAAGAGTTAGATCAGAAGCTATATCCTGAGCTTGCTGCATTCTTTAAACCCGCACTATTGGCAAGAATGGAGACCATTCCATATCTACCACTATCTCGAGCGGTCCTGTCTGAAATCATTAAAGGTAAATTATCTCGTTTAGAAAATTTATTTAAGCAACGCTATGGAGCGAAAGTTACGATTGCGGATGAGTTATTTGATGAGATATTAAATCGTGCTAACCGTTCAGAAAATGGTGCGCGTATGTTAGAGGCGATCATTGATGGTCAATTATTACCACCAATCTCATTAGCGTTGTTAAATAAACTAGTCGACAAAGATGCGATTACTCATGTTTCGATGTCAGTACAAGATGGTGAGTTTATTGGTGAGGTTGAATAAGATGAACTCATGGTTAATCTCTATAACAGAATTAATGAAGTTGAGAGATGCTAAGACGCTATCGAATACTTTTATTAATTCATTAACAAAAACGTTGAATATAGCCAAGTGTTTAACGGTTGAATTAAGCGACAGTGGTAGAGAATTGATTTATCAAAGTGAGAATGATGATATTTCCAACTGGTCAGTCGTGGATTTTGATGTGCCTTTTTCTCATGTGTTACAAGAAGGTAGGTATAAGCTTATACCTCAATCTGATCTTGTTTATTGGCAAAACAATCAAGACTTTAAAATATTGACATCGTCATTAGGCAATGGAGAGGCATGTTTAATTTATCCTTTACCATGCGCTAAAGAATCATGTCCTTCTTTATTAGTTATATTTGGTGATGCAATCAAGTTAGAGCAATTAGCCGTAGTACCTGAATTCAAATTGTATATTGAAGCATATGCAACGCAATGGGAGTTATTAAAAGATCTCCAAAAGGTAGGCTTGGAAAAAGAAAGTTTATCTGAAACATTGACGACAGAAAGGAAGGTGAATCAGAGGGGGCAAAAATTATTAAGTTTGTCTAAGACATTGATTGGTAATTCTTCGGCAATGTTAGATGTAAAAAAGAAAATCGTAGTGGCGGCTGAATCACCACTGTCGGTTATGCTCCATGGTGAAACGGGGACAGGGAAGGAAGTTGCTGCAAAAGCGATCCATCAGATATCCGATTATAACAAAGGGCAATTTGTCGCGATTAATTGTTCCGCCATACCTGAAAACTTATTGGAAAGTGAGCTGTTTGGTTATGAAAAAGGGGCATTTTCTGGTGCTAATTCTTACCATGCAGGCTTGATTGAGCAGGCGGATGGTGGCTCATTATTTCTTGATGAAATTGGTGATATGCCAACGCACCTCCAATCTAAATTGTTACGTGTACTTGAGACAAAAAGCTTTCGTCCTCTTGGGGGAAAGAAAGAACTAACATCAAATTTTAGGTTGATTTCTGCAACCCATATAAATTTAAAAGAGAAAGTTAAATCAAAAGAATTTCGTCCAGATTTATATTATCGATTAATGCAATGTCCGGTATTACTTCCAGCATTAAAGGATAGAAAAGAAGATCTTGAGTTATTGAGTGAGTATTTTATTGAGCAATATAATGAAAGCTATCAAAGGGATGTTGGGTCCCTGACGAAGCAGTCTTTGGAGCATTTAAAAAAATTAGATTTTCCAGGTAATGTTAGAGAGTTAAAAAGCATGATTGAATTATCTTGTTCTCAAGTTGAGGACGGGCAACCAATTTCGTTATCTTATATTTCAGACAACTCAAATGCATTGTCGCTATTCGATTTTAACGAAGGTGTTAATCATATTGGAAACTTAACAGAGCTCCTTGGTGAGTTTGAATTTAAAGTTATCCAAGAGCGATTAAATAAACACTCTGGGAATAAAACGAAAGCTGCAAAAAGCTTAGGAATACCTCTTAGAACTCTGACTTACAAATGCCAGAAACTGGAGATTTCTTGATGAATTATCAATTTAGCATCGTTATTTTTACTGTGATTTTGTTCCAGTTGTTTTTTATTAGTGATGTTCGAGCTGAACAAAGTTCACTTTTAAATGAAGCTAAAGCATGCACTAATATTACAGCTCGGCTGGAGCGCTTGGATTGTTTTGATCGTATTTTCAAAACATCTTTACCAGAAATCGCTTTATTAAAAGAAATAAAACCAGAACTCTGGTCTCGGGGTATGGCAGTTGAACAACAGCGAGTAAAAGGTGATTTACTCCCTTTAATTTCAAGCGGAAATGGAAGTGCTGATTCTGATATCTGGGTAACTTTACCCACGACAAGTCATAGTAATGATGGACAGGGTGCTGTCCTAATGATGAGTTGTATCAATAATATTAGTCATTTGGACCTATTACTTCATAAAAATATTGAGCAAGCCAGAGTTAATATATCAGCCAATACATTCGAATCTAGCTTATGGAGAACCGATGATTCTGGCTTTGTCGTCAGCAGTTCTAGGGGGATTTTTGCTATTGATATGATGAAGAAAATAGCATCATCTTCCAATTTACAATTACGCTCAGATATAGATCTTGTTAATGGTCTTAAATTTAATACTGAAAATTTATCAAACGTATTAATTCCGTTACGTAAAAGCTGTGGTTGGTAAGGGATTTTATGAATACCACAGAATATCGCCAAACCATCATAACACCCATATCTAAAGAATCTCATGTAGGTGAGCGTTTATACGATGATCCCTTATACGAGTTTATCGATGATCAAATGATGAAGGTTGGTTCTCTATCGCATGCTTCCGTGCAATGGAGTGAAGTTGAAAAAAGTATCCTTCAGATTTTTAAAGAAAAAACGAAAGATATTAAGTTGCTAATTCACCTTATACAGTGTTTGCATCACCAAGCAACCCCAGAAAGGTTAACTCTTTCTTTGTTTGTTTTTGGTGATTTCATGCGTGAATTCTGGAGTGATAGTTACCCTTCTCCAGGAGAGAGAGGAAAGTTACCCCGCCGTAAATTTTTTAGCTTACTTCTGCAGAGGTTTGATTTACTTGCTGATAAGTATGACTTCTCTCTTTTTGATGCCAAAGGAAGAGATTTGTTGTTGCAAGCGCTGACAGATTGGCACGCAGCGGCGATAAAAAATGACTTAGATTCTGATTCTGTACAGTATTTTGTGCAAAGAATAAAAACCAAACTTAAAGATTGTGAAGAAAGATCTTCATTTTATGAACAACCGAAAAGCTCTGCTGCTGTCACCTCCGATGTTGGTCATTCCACGGTTGTGAATGTTCAAGCGAATAACCCATTAACGTTTGATACTTCAAGCGACCAGTCCGTGAAGCAGACGCTTTTAAAAGTATCGGATTTTTTATCTGAGCAAGACTACGGTACTCCGCTTTCTATCAGGACTCGACGTTATGCCGTATGGGCAGGCATTGATTCGCCCCCAGAGCATAACAACGTAGGTGAAACCCAGTTACGCGGGATACAAAGTGAGCGTCTAAAAGAGTACACAGATGGAATGTCTCATCCTGATCTTGCGTTATGGCGTAAAGTTGAAAAGAGCTTAACTTTGGCACCTTATTGGATTGATGGGCAGTGTTTAAGTGCCAGAATTGCTGAATCTATTGACCAACCTGAATGGGCAAAAGCGATACATGATGAGACGAAACAATTCATCTCTCGGTTACCTAAGTTGCTGGAATTGAAATTTAAAGATGGTGCCCCTTTTATTTCCGATGAAACTCAGCAATGGATTGAATTTTCAGCGAAATCTCAATCTCAAGGTGGCGTAAGTAACTGGCAGGAAAAATATGAGCAAATTAAACAGCTGGCAAAAGAAGCGGGCGTCACTGTTGCCATATCGAGTGTTAATGATGGCTTGGAAAGAGCCTTAGATCCAAGAGACAAGTTTTATTGGCAATGTTTGTTAGCCGATCTGTTGGAAGATAGTCGGTTGACGGCGGTGGCAAGTGAACAATATCGCGGTTTGTATGAGCAATTTATGTCTATGAGTTTGAGTGACTGGGAGCCATCACTCGTAGAAAAGCTTAAGCATATTAATAATATTAAATAATTAAGGTAGTGATTATATGTGGAAAATGATAACAGGGATTGGCCAAAAGCTTAAGCCAGCGTTAACCGCGGCAATGCCAATCTTATTATTTAGCCTTTTTGTCCTCATTAATGTTGCGATCTGGTGGATGGGACCTTGGTTAACGATAGATAAAAGTCAGCCATTGTCGTCTCTCACTGCTCGAACCGTTGCTTGCGTATTATTTTCGCTAGTTTGCTTCTCCTTATGGGGAGTATGGCAATGGAGAAAATTGGTACGAATAAGAGATGAAGAGAAACGAGCACTTGAATTGAAAACCGATCCTCTGCTTCAGTTTGAAGAACGTCAAGAACTGGAATTAAACCAAGTCATGCAGACGATGAAGGTGAACTTAAGCAAGAGTAATTATCTTTACTCACTTCCTTGGTATTTAGTGTTTGGTTTAGAAAATGCGGGAAAAACCAGTTTAATCAACCGATCGGGACAAAATTTCGTTTTTTCGTCGGTAATGCGAGCTTCTCATCTTAAAAGTGAAAACCCATATAGTTTTGATTGGTGGATTGGAGATGAGTCAGTATTAATTGATCCTGACGGTGAATTATTAACTCAGGGTGGCTTAGGAAATGATGTTGATCCTGAGTTATCACGTCGTTTGTGGGTCCATTTTACTCGCTGGTTAGAAAAAACACGTAGTCGCAGGCCATTGAATGGTATTGTTTTAGCGATTGATATTGCACATTTAGCCAAATCAACAGAATCGGAGCGTAAAGTCTACGCGAATTTATTGCGTACTCGTTTACGCGAATTAATGGAAACATTATCGACTCGGCTTCCTGTGTACGTTTCTTTTACGAAGTTTGATCTGTTACACGGCTTTGAACCTTTTTTTCGTAATTACACCAAAGAAAAGCGTGAAGAAGTCCTTGGTTTCACTTTCTCATTAGATTCAGTGGATGACTTGGATCATTGGCTAACCGAGTACACCGCTAGCTATAAAGAGTTTATTGTACGAATTAATGAAGCAATCCCTCATATTATGGTGAACTTGACGGATAACGAAGACCGTAATGCGGTTTATAGCTTCTCTCGTCAATTAGCCGGCTTACAAGGTACGATTTACCGATTACTAGAAGAAACATTGGGAAGCGATCAATTCTCAACCTCGGCATTAGTTCGTGGTGTCTATTTTAATTCAGTATTTCAGCAGGGTGTTGCCATTAATGCCTTTGATAATGCAACCTCACGTCGCTATGGATTAAGACATGCCATCAATAGTGCACAACATGCAAAAACCTCGACAATATACTTTACTCAAAAGTTATTTAATAAAATTATTTACCCAGAAGCAGGGCTTGCCTCTGATAATTTTAAAGTTGCCAAAAAGAAGCAGAAGATCATATATACCTCAGTGATTGCTTGTAGTGTTGCGAGTTTATTATTGATTACAGCTTGGCAGCGATACTATTCGATAAATGTTACTCAAGCGGATAATGTTTTACAGAAGGTTAATGAATATCAGGTGCTCATTTCAGGTAATAATGGAATGTTGTCGCAGAAAGATATATTAGAGCCTTTAAACAAGATTCGTGAAGCAACCTTAGAATTCGGTTTCTTTCGGAATAAGTTGAAATATGTATCTGATTTAGGTCTGTATCAAGGACATACCATTGGGCCTAAAGTTGAAGAAACGTACTTAAATTTACTTGAGTATAAATTTTTGCCACTGCTCATGGCTGATACCATTCATGATTTAAATCTGGCCCAATCAGATGAGAAAAAATTAGCGGTATTAAGAGTTTACCGGATGATAGTGGATGCGAGTGGCCGGCACTCAGAGTTCGTTTTAGATTATTTTTCAAAATATTGGCAGCGTCAATTTTCAGGTCAGCAGAAAATTCAAAAGCAATTATTGGCGCACCTAGATTATGCAATGGAGCATACAAATCTCGCTACAGATCGAAACAATGGTAATGAATTAGCCGATCAATTGATGCGTCCTTATGATTTGCTGATTAGTCGAGCTCAAAATGAACTTGGTCGTATGCCAAACGAAGAAAGGGTGTACCGAAATTTAAAATTAAGCGCACAAAGTTTATTAGGTCCAGCTGTCAGCCTACGTAATCTAATTGGACCTGTTTTTGATATTATTTATCAAAAAGGAAAAAGAAGTGATCAGTCACTTTATATCCCTAAATTACTCACTAAAGAAGGCTTTGATAATTACTTTATGCCTCAATCTGAGTCTGTTTCTAAGTTAGCGTTAATTGATAGTTGGGTACTAGGCCAATCTTCAACCGCAGAGTTTAGTGAAGAAGATAAGCGCGTATTAAGAGAAAAAATTCGGAACTTATATATTGCAGACTACACCAGTACTTGGCGTCATGCTTTAAATAACATTAATATTAAAAAGTTTAATGATATCAATGAGGCGGTAACGGTTACTGATAGCATTATGGGCAATCTAGAGCCAATCCAGAGGCTTCTAAGAACGGTTGATGCTAATACTCATTTATTTAATTCTTCTACGTCAGAAGGTGATAAGGCAGCAAAAGAAGCTTTATTGAAAAGCCCTAAATTTAAAGTAGCCTCTAAGATTGATGAGCCTTTTTCTGAGCTAAATGCACTGAGTTACCCTAATGGAGACAATCCAGCGTATATGACAGAAGTGTTAGATGTTGTAGGGCAGTTACGTGATTATCTTAAAGCGATGCAAGATTCACCGAATGTCGGAATGTCAGCCTTAAGTGCCACAAAAGAGCGGGTGACATTGCAGAGCATTGATCCTATTTATACATTACGTCGAGTGTCTAGCGGCTTGCCAAGCCCGCTGAATCAGATGATGAGAACGCTATCTGATCAAAGCTGGTATGTGGTGAAGAAAGAGGCGATTCGTTACTTAGAGGTTCGCTGGAAAGAAGATGTATATAAGCCTTATAAAGAAAAATTAGCTGGAAAATATCCATTATCCTTAACGGCTAAAAAAGAGGTATCTCTGTCTGATTTTGAAGCCTTTTTTGCTCCAGATGGAATATTAAATACTTTTTATAATGATCAGCTAGATTTATTTCTTCATGAAAACGTGTTTATCGACGATGCTGAGAATGGCAATAACTCTATTGTTAATCAGCAAGTTATCGATGAGTTGGCTAAAGCAAAGAAAATACAGGAAGCATTTTTTAATCGAAAAGGCGTTCTTGATATTGAGTTCTCATTACAGCCGATAGTTCTCAGTGGGAATAAGCGACGTAGTGCGATTGATGTTGATGGTCAGTACTTAACCTACAGTCATGGGCAGAGAGATGTAGTTGAATTGATTTGGCCTAATTCCTTAAGAGAAACGGCATCGTCAAAAGTGACATTAGTACCGACACAGACTGGGTATTCCCCGAGAAGTATCACCACTCAAGGATCTTGGTCATTCTTCCGTTTATTGGATCAGGCAAAAGTGGTTTCTGCGAGTTCAAAATCAGTGGACTATAAGTTTTCAGTCGATAATGGAAGCATGGTATATCGGTTGAATTCGAATAACGATAGCAATCCATTTACGAATAATTTATTTAGGACATTTAAGCTATCTGAAAATTTATATTAGCGAATTAATAAATTTTTAATATTTATTTGACTAGAAGAGAGTGAGGGAAGCCTCACTCTGATTTCTTTGGATGTGGATTATGTCGAGCTGCGTATATATTGAACACCGTGTTTTTAACCTTGTTAGCGACTCGAGTGCTCTTAGAAAAAGTCATATTTATGATGATGTAAAAGAGGAAATAAATAAGCAAAATTCCCTATTTTCAGGAGGGACAGATTGGGAGACGGTTAAAACAAAGTGCACCTTGCTTGCTGAAAAATCGGGAATAGACTTATTGCTCTGTTGTTATTACACAGTCGCTACGACAAGACTTAATGGTATCGTTGGATTGGCTAACGGTTTAGAGTTGCTGTTATCTTCACTGATGGTATCTACAAAAGATCTAAAGAATGCCAACAAACGCAAAGAGCTTATGGATTGGGTTAATAGTTGTATTATTAAAGAAATCAAACTGCTTAAGCCTAACTATGAAATGCTTCGACATTTATATCGATGTGAGCGTTACTGTGAGCAAATAGATCAAATTTTTATAGAAAAGCAACCTGAATACGTAGCCAATATGGACGGAATTGCTTATGTGATTTTTGAACATATTGATCGATTAGAAATTCAATATAGAAGCAAACAAAAGGTCGCTGCAATTCCACCGCCTAGTGAACAAAAAGTGACAGTAAAATGGCATTACTATGTTTTAGCCTTATTGCTTACCTTCTTTGTTGCTTATCAGTTTTTATTGCCATCGAACAGATTGGATCCGACTCGCTATATTCAGTCAAATGTCTTACCAGAGAAGCCATTAGATCAAGAGCAAAGAGAAGCGCTAAATTATTATATTTCTAATATGGCTAATAATTCATTAGCTTGGCTAGGTGAAACTCCTAGTCGACAAAATGAAAGTATAAAAAAGCTTGAGTTTTTGCTTGGTGATGAGGAGCTGGTTGCTTTATTGAGGCAGCAATGGTTGGTAGAGCGAAAGGAGAGTATTGAATCAGTTAATGATATGGTGAATAAATTTGATTCCGTGCGGACCCACCTATCAAATATTAATTTAGGCATTCAGAAAACCAACTTAAATAACTTAAAAGATGAGATGAATTCAGTGACCAAAGTAGGTAAAAGCTTGTCGCCAATTTATGCTCGTGTTGGATATATTGAACAATTGCTTAAAGCTGGAGACAATGAAAAAGCGGTAAAAGAATTGGCTATCTTACAGCAACGTTTAGATGGGCTTACCTGGAAAGTCGATCAACTGAAAGAGTTACTTAGGTATAGATAAATAACAATTCATCGCCAAACAAGAAGCTTTGTTTGGCGATGGTATATTGAAAATCAAAGGCGCTCATTCAAATAAGATTGATAGTCCGGGATCTCAATATCAACTTCTTGCTCTAGCAATACGGAGTTGAATAAGAAATTTGCTGTTGCACGGTTGGTTGCTACTGGAATATTCCAAACCGATGCTATACGTAGTAGCGCCTTAACATCTGGATCATGAGGAACTGCGTTTAGTGGATCCCAGAAGAAAATCATCATGTCTATTTTCCCCTCAGAGATTAGAGCACCAAGCTGTTGATCTCCCCCCATAGGGCCACTGATTAAACTCTTGATCGCAAGCCCAGTTTCGCGGCTTAACATGTTCCCTGTTGTACCGGTAGCGTAAAGAAAGTGGCTTTGTAGTTTCTCTTTATTCTCAACAACCCAGCGAAGTAGCTCTGGCTTGTAGTGATCGTGAGCAACCAGGGCGATATTTTTGTGCGCAGGCATTGTGCGAATGGTTTTCTTCATTGTTAACATCCTAAATGTTCAATAAAAATAAATGAAAGACTAACAACAGCATAATTTAATTACAGTTAAAAAAATAGCATGATTATTCAGTTCCTAGATCTTAATTTGAGGGCTTGATCACGCTGTACTCTTCTGCCTTTATTATTCACCACATTGAATATTGAAAACCCTCAATTATGGATCTAACGCCTCTTGAAGTAACACTTCCATTATCAGTCTTCGTGTGTTGAATCGTAGTCCACTGATATGACATTAATATGATTTTTTGCCGAACTATTAATTACACCTCTAAAGGACTTATTTTGTTATTTTAAAAATTAACATGTTAATTTTCACCTTTTAAATCAATATCTTAATGGTTAAGTATATATTCACTTAAGTAATAAGGGGTTGATAAAATAATCGAGTACGTTATTATTTAAAACGAAATTGATTAGTGCACTAAACAATTGCTTCTCGTTTTAGCAACACGCACTAATAAAAATTAATCGCCACTGAGCTTCTTTATCGGTAGCTGGATTGTTCGAATAAAGAAACAGTGTACAAATAAAAAATAGGGCTAAGATGATTACGGCACCGTGGGTAGCACACCCCGAAAAAGTGACCAAAACTCAGGACGAGTTAACATTTAGAAAACCCGAAATAACCGACGGCAATCAAGTAAACGCTTTGATTGAGTCGTGTCCTCCTTTGGATACAAATTCTGCCTACTGTAACTTTTTGCAGGCATCACATTTTAGCGATACATGCGTATTGGCTGAAAAAGATGGTCAAATTGCAGGTTTTGTTTCCGCTTATCTCAAACCATCAAGTCACCCTAATCGACCAGTTCTTTTTATCTGGCAAGTAGCGGTTGCGGAAAATAGCCGTGGCTGTGGATTAGCGTATCGAATGATTAAATCGTTATTAGCGCGTGAGTGTGTCGCTGGCGTTGCTGCAATTGAGACGACGATTACCAAAGATAATCATGGTTCTTGGAATTTATTCCGAAAACTTGAGCGAGAAGATGGTGAAGAAGGACGCGTAAGTGTTTTCTTAGACAAAGAAAATCATTTTAATGGTGAGCATGATAGTGAGTATTTATTCCATATTCCTCTTGCCATGAGTTAACCACACAAACAAATCTATTTAAAAATTCTTGATTGGGAATTCGCCCAATCGAGATACACACATAGGATGATAGACAGGATCAGACATGAATATCTTTAAAAAGCACGAATCAAACGTTCAATGTTATGCCAACAACTTCCCAGTAGTATTCTCTTCTGCGAAAGGTTGCTGGCTTCATACCGAAGACGGAGATCGTTACTTAGATTTTCTTGCCGGTGCAGGTTCGTTGAACTATGGCCACAACAACCCTGTCCTAAAAAAAGCATTGCTCAACTATATCGACCAAGATGGTTTAACCCATGGTTTAGATATGCATTCACAAGCGAAAGGTCATTTCTTAGAAAGTTTTAATGACAAAATTTTAAAACCACGTGATCTGGAATATAAAGTTCAGTTCACTGGACCAACAGGTACAAATGCCGTTGAAGCTGCTATGAAACTGGCTCGTAAAGTAAAGGGCCGTACTAATATCGTAGCCTTTACCAATGGTTTCCACGGTGTGTCTTATGGCGCACTAGCAGCAACCGGTAATCAGCATCACCGTGGTGGCGCAGCAATGCCGCTTTCGGGTGTGACTCGCATTCCTTATGAAGGTTATGCTGACATTGATGGTTTGGCTTTATTTGAAACCATGCTTGATGATAATTCAGGTGGTTTGGATAAGCCTGCAGCAGTACTTGTTGAGGTTGTGCAAGGTGAGGGGGGCTTAAATGCTGCTTCTGATAAATGGTTACAGCGTTTAGAGAAAATCTGTAAAACCAATGATATTTTGTTGATTGTTGATGACATTCAAGCTGGCTGTGGTCGTACGGGTACTTTCTTTAGCTTTGAGCCATCAGGTATTAAACCGGATATGGTGACATTGTCGAAATCAATCGGTGGTTACGGTCTGCCAATGGCAATCATGTTGATGAAGCCGGAGCTAGACCAATGGGCACCGGGTGAGCATAACGGTACGTTCCGTGGTAATAACCATGCGTTCGTAACGGCAGCAGAAGCGATTGATACCTACTGGCACAATGATGAGTTTGAAACGCATATTAAAGAGCGTGCTGAGCAATTAAATAAATCATTACAGAAAGCTTTGAAGCAATATTCAAACTTATTTGAAGGTATTAAAGGTCGTGGTTTGATGCAGGGTATCGAATGTAAAGATGGCGATATCTCAGACATGATCACCAGCGAGTGTTTTGAAAATGGCATGGTGATTGAGACTGCAGGTCCAAACGATGAAGTTGTGAAGTTTTTCTGTCCGTTGACCGTAAGCGAATCAGAACTTGAACAAGGTATTCATATTTTTGAAAAAGCGGTTGAGAAAGTGTCCGAGAAAGCAACTCGTAAAGCGTCATAGAGGTTTACATTCAAAATTAGCGCTGATAGTTACAGCGCTATTGGCGAGTTAAATGAATACCTAAACATATGAATACAAGGATAAAAAATGATTGTAAGAACATTAGAAGAATGCCGAAACAGTGAACGTCGAGTAGTCGCAGATACGTGGGAAAGTGTACGTATGTTATTGCGTGACGACAAAATGGGCTTCTCGTTCCACATTACAAACATCTATGCCGGTACGGATACACACATTCATTATAAAAACCATCTAGAGTCAGTTTATTGTATTTCTGGCGAAGGCGAGATTGAAGTAGTTGGTGGCGAAACGTATCCAATTAAACCAGGTACTTTGTACATTTTAGACAAGCACGATGAACACCAATTACGTGCATATAAAGATGCGGATATGGTCATGGCTTGTGTGTTTAACCCGCCGATTACCGGTGCGGAAACCCATGATGAAAATGGTGTTTATCCATTAGTTGATTAATTCGTAACTCGTATCTCGATCGCTACGCTTAGCGTAGTTCGATCGGGATTCTGGGCTAAAGCCTTTAGATGCGTATTCATCGAATAGATTATAGAATTTTAAATTATTTACTTATAGGAGCTTATTTTGACTTCTTCAAATAGAAGCCACACTGACAATAATAAAACTTTAAATCATACCGTTGAAAAAATTGGCGGTACTTCCATGTCAGCCTTTGATGCTGTTCTTGATAATATTCTACTACGTCCAGAAAATCCATATAACCGCATGTTTGTGGTTTCTGCCTACGGTGGTATTACCGATGCATTATTAGAATGTAAGCGTACTGGTAAGCCAGGTATTTATCGTTTAGTTGCCGATCGTGATGATGCTTGGGTCGATGCAATGGAAGAGCTTGAACAGCGTATGTTGCTGATCAACGAAAATATGTTTGCTGATCCAATCAGCCGCCGTCGTGCCGATAACTTTATTAAAGACCGTATCGCTAAAGCGACCAACTGTATTAATAACATTATGGAAACTTGCCAATATGGACAGTTTTCAATGCAGCATTATTTGCCGCAAATCCGAGAGTTTTTATCTTCCATCGGTGAAGCACATAGTGCCTACAATACTTGCTTGAAGCTAAAAACTCTTGATATCAATGCTAAGTTTGTTGATTTATCCGGTTGGGATTTAGACGAACAGCAAAGTGAAAGTAAAGATGCTTCGGGTAACCTTGATACCGTCATTGAAAATGCCCTTCAAGATATAGATATGAGCAAAGAATTGCCAATTGTCACGGGTTATGTGTATTGCTCTGAAGGTTTAATGAAAACCTATGACCGTGGTTATAGTGAGATGACGTTCAGTCGTTTAGCGGTGTTATCGAAAGCTCAACAAGCGGTTATTCATAAAGAGTATCACTTGAGTACTGCTGACCCACGCATTGTAGGACCTGAAAAAGTACGTCCAATGGGACAAACTAACTATGATGTTGCTGACCAACTTGCCAACCTAGGTATGGAAGCGATTCACCCAAATGCCGCATCAGGTTTACGCCGTAGTGGTATTGAGCTTGTGATTAAAAATACTTTTGAGCCAGAACATAAAGGTACTTTGATTTCTCATGCTTTCAATCCGCACAGCTATGCCGGTACTACGGATAAAGTTGAGATTATTGCTGGCCGTAATAAAGTCTTTGCATTACATATCTTTGACCAAGCAATGGTAGGACAAGCTGATAACGTTAGTTATGAATTAATGGAGATCATTAATGATGAGCGTGTCCAACTTGTTGGTAAAGAAATGAATGCAAACTCAATTACCTATTACTTAAGCGGAAACTCTAAGAGTAAAAATAAAGTGTTGTCTCGTGCCGAAAAAGTGTTCCCAAATGCGAAAATCACCGGCAAGATGGTCGCTTTGATTTCAGTCATTGGGGCATCAATTGATACCAATAAGGCCTTAAGCCACGGTATGGTTTCATTGATGAGTCAAGATATTACCCCACGAGCAGCCCACTCATCGATGCGTAATGTTGATGTACAATTTGTGGTTGATGATGAGAATTATGAATCGGCAATTTGTACTTTACATGAAGAATTTATCGATGGCGTAAAATCAGATAAAGAGACGGATAAAGAAAAAGCTGCTTAAGATTGATTGCATTCAGTATAGCTAAATAGAATCAGCCCCTGTAGGCATTAGTTGCAGGGGCTTTTTATTGGTGTTTGAAGATAATATACCCAGTTGAGGTTTGATTAATTGCGTTGCCATCGAAATTCCATTTGCTTGGCTGTGGCTTCGGCCGTTTCAATGCTAGTCAATTTGCTGACAATAAATAAACTCATATCAATACCTGCTGAAATCCCCCCTGAACTAATTCGATTACCATCTTGTATCCAACGAACATTCTCTAAAACTTTTAGGTGAGGAAATTGTTGGCGTAAGTCTGCAATATCTTCCCAGTGTGTGGTGACTTGATGAGTTTGTAGAATACCAGCTTTAGCCAGTAAAAAAGCACCAGTGCAAACAGAGGTGATTAAAGAGACGGTTTGGTCTTGCTGAGAAATCCAATCAATAGCTAATTTATTATTGATCTCTTTAGTGTGATCGCCACCTACAACGATTAAGACATCTAATTTAGGGTGATTTGAAATATCATAATGCGGTAGAACATTAAATCCTGAGCGAGCTTTTACTGGTTGCAAGTTTTCTGCAATCAAAAATATATTAAATGGAGAGGAGTTGCATACGCGGTTCGCGGTTGTAAAGACTTCATAAGGCCCAGAAAAATCCAATACTTCAGCATTATCATAAATATAGATACCAATGTTCATTTAACTTCCTTGAGTGAATAGTGGTTTACCTTTTACTTCCTTTTAAAAGGATATGTTACGAATAGGAAGATTAAAACATACCTACTTGGTTTTATGTGTCATTATTAGAGATAGATATATCAGTTTTTTCGGTATACAAATCAAATCCAGTACACAACATTAAAGAGAAATGCTATGAAGCTTTTAGTCCGAAACCTTGCTCGCCAAACTACAGAAATTGAAATGCGTAAATTATTTGAAGAATTCGGTGAAGTGGGTGAATGTACCCTTGTCCTGGACCAAGAAACTGGTCAATCAAAAGGCTTTGGCTTTGTGTTTATGCCTGATTTAGACCAAGCTAAAACTGCGAGATTTGCGCTAAATGGTAAGGAAATTGATAACAGTAAAATTAAAGTAAAAGTGGCAAGCTAGTCGCTAATAATGTTACTTACCATGCTCGTAATATTCATTATTACGAGCATTTATTATGTTGTATACCCAAGTGAATTCTGCATCTTGAAGTCACTTGGGTATGGACTTACTTTTTTTGTAATGTTATCAGTAATATGCCTGATAAAATCATGATTGATGCTACAACAAATGACATCGTAACCGGCTCTTGTACTAAAATCATTCCACCTAGTGCCGCAATGACGGGTACCAGTAGTTGAACAATCCCAGCCTGAGTCGCAGATAATCCCCTCAACGCAATATACCAAATGGCATATCCCGTTCCAGAAGTAATCGCACCTGAAATAATGGCAAGTGTTATGCCTGTATGGGTTAAGGTGTGTTGAGTCGCTAGAATATAACAAACCACTAGTAAACAAAGCGGTAGACTACGAATAAAGTTTCCTGCTGTATCACTTAAAGGATCGCGGCTGCCTTTGCCTCTAATGGTATAGCCTGCCCAAGCAACGCCTGAGATTACCATTAATAAAAAACCGCTAAATGATGGTGTCGATAAACTTGGTAGAACTAAGTAAACAAACCCGCTGAATGCTAAACAGATCCCAATCCACTCGATCAATTTAAGCTTATTACCTTTCAATAATTGGTAAATAATCATGGTGATTTGTACTGCTCCAAACAGAACCAATGCGCCAGTTCCGGTACTAATGGAAAGGTAAGCAACCGAAAAGCACAGAGCATAGATAAACAAAAATATTGCCGATATGGCGCTGCCTTCAAGTGACGGGAATTTTGCGGCTTTATTTTTTGATGCAGACGTTATGATGACTAAAATGGCCAACATGATCGCACCAGATAATAAACGCAAACTTGTAAAGCTGAAAGGATCGATATTGTTGTCGATTAACGCAAGGCGCGCGAGTACTGAATTAGCAGCAAAAGCGATTAAGGCACTGAGTGTGAATGTCAAAGTAATGATAGGATATCGAGATGCGCTTTGTAATGGTCTGTTCACTACCTTATGCCTTTTGGGAAGAATGTTTATTTGTACTTCTGGTTAATCATGATTATTAATGATGGGCGTGATCACTCGCTTCTTTATTTATTGGTTTCATGCCGGCCATGACTTTTTTAACTGGTACATCTAGCGTTTCAGTTTCACCATTGGCATAAGATAAATTGACCGAAATGGTCTCACCTTCAACGAGCGGTTGGTTCACGCCTAACAACATAATGTGATAACTTCCCGGCTTTAAAACCACTTTACCTTCTGCTGGCAATACGATGCGATCAACTTGACGCATTTTCATTAGATCACCTTCTTTCTCAACTGTGTGTAACTCTGTTTTTTTTGCTACATCCGTTGAGGCCGACACTAATGCTCTTTCAACCTTCATGTGGTTTTCAATCGTCATAAATATAGCGCTGTTTACTGCATTTGGTGGGGTAGCGCGTGCATAAGGTTCATCATATTTTAATCCGTCATGAGCTAATGCAGAGCCACTAATCAGTAGGCTAGATAAGATTAAAGTGGTTTTTTTCATTGCGCGTTTTCCTTTTCAATTTGCTGAATCGCGAGAATAAGAGGTTGAGGGTTTAAGGTGTGAGGCACTTTTTTGAGTAATGTGCCGTCAGGTTTTACAAAGTAAAAATATGAACTGTGATCAATTGTATAGGTCAATGCTGAATCAGCTAATTCTGTTTTTTGAAAGATCACTCCATATTGATGAGCCAGTGTGCTGATAGTTTGTAATGAGCCTGAATAGCCTTCAATTTGAGGATGGAAATAATGCGCGTATTTTTGAGCATCAGTACCAGAATCACGTTCAGGATCAAGGGTAATAAACATCGGGCGAACGTCTTTTAAATATTGAGGTTCAATTTGCTTTAAAGCGGCGGCAAGCATCGCCAATGACGTTGGGCAAACATCCGGGCAACGTGTGAAACCAAAGTAAATAATACGAATACGTGGGTCATCGGTAGAAAAAATATCGACCTGACTATCTCCATCAGCTTCAAGAATGGTTGAAGTCGCTGGTTCGGTCTGAGTATTGTCTTTTTGTAGATATAAGTTCAGTGCGACGCCGAGAGCAAAAGCGAATAGAAGTATTAAAATCCATGATTTCTTCATTTTTTCATCCTGATTGAGGTATAAATTTTATTACCTTGCTGGTCAGTTAATGTACCAATCCACGTCATTTTACTATAGGTGCAAATTGGTAGAACAATCGTGCCTTGAAATTGACTATTTTTTTGTTTTTGTATTGGGAATTTCACGACGCCTAAATCCATGTCTAACCCTCTAAGCGTCAGCACTAATTTATCACTTTGGTTATCGGGCCAATCAACCTCAATATGTGTCGGTTCTAGTGGTTTTGCTACGTCGGTATCTAGTGTGATGGTAACGTCTTGTTGTTTGCATTGTTGGGTAGACAGCGCGCAATATTGAGATGTATCTGTTGGTAGTTCGACTTGATTTGAAGTGTTGATAATATTGATTACCTTGGGTACATAGAAGCCAGCAAGTAAAGTAATCGGTACGAGTAGAAAAAAAATCCAAATAGTACGATATTTTGATAGATGAAAGCGCAAAGTCATAATTTTTTGTCGTCACGAAAATGTTGGAAGATGCTATCACATCGCCGTGATAGATAAAGCATCTAGCGGGAAATTCTTGAAGTGAATGGCATTTGTATATGAAAAAGCCCAAATCGACAGTTATGTTCGTTTTGGGCTGAAATAAATATCGTGGTAGTTGGTTCTAATCTTTCTTCTGAGCGACTTTTTCTAGTAACCAAACAATTGCGATCCCACCAATCATGCAAACAATTGCCAGCATAACTTGTGATGGTTGACCGATAATTTGCTCAAATTGATGAGGTAACAAGTTGTGCTGAATCAGCGGTATTTTCTCACCGTGAGAATTAACACTCCAGCTAGTGGTCTCTTTCCAAGGCCAGATTTTGGGTAGTGTACCAACCATCAAGCCAGTTAAGAAAATTAAGGTTACTGAACGATGTTTATTGAGCAACCACGAAAGCAAATGAGAAAAACTCAGCAAACCCACAACCGCACCAATGGCGAATAAGCTAAGTACGCCAATATTAAGCTCTTTAACCGCGGTTAAGATGGTTGGGTAAATACCAAGCAGTAACAGTATAAAGCTGCCAGAAATCCCAGGAAGGATCATCGCACAAATCGCAATCGCACCAGCGAAGATGAGATTCAGAGTAGTAGGTTGTAAATCTAAAGGTTGCAGCACCGTAATGGTGTAAGCGAATGCAACACCAACCACTAGAAAGATTATATGGTGTAAACGTCGATCTTCCACTTGCTTAAGAATATGAACCACAGAGATCAAAATTAAACCGAAGAAAAACGACCACAACGGAATCGGGTGGGTGACGAGTAGCCAAGAAATCAGCTTCGCGAGAGTCAATATGCTGGTTAATATTCCGCCGAATAACGCGATAAGAAAACCGGCGTTAATATGCGTTAGTACCGCCTTAAAACCTTCACGTTTCCACAAGCCAAATAAGCTTGGGTTCACTTTACGAATGCTGCCTAGAAGTGTGTCATAAATACCCGTAATAAAGGCAATTGTGCCACCAGATACACCAGGCACAACGTCGGCCGCACCCATTGCAATGCCTTTAAGATAAGTCCAAAGATAATTCATAAACCCATACCATTAAAATGAATAACAATGTTCATGTTAACCATAGATAAATTTGAGCGCGTAGGTTGTCATGGTTTATGGAAAATGAAAAGTTCTACTTGTTCTAATTGGCGTTTATTTACTGAAATGCCCACCAAAAGGCTTGGTAAAAAGCGTCTTTTGCTTCTTTTTCGATCATTAATCCATTGGAGGTGATTAAACGATCAAATGGCCAAGTCATCACTTCTTGAATCGACACGCGCAACATTGCTTTATTTTTGAACTTACGGCGTTCTTGATAAGGTAGACGAAGTTGATCTTTTCCACCTTGCACCAAAGACGCTAATTTTTGCCCGGTCGGCAAGTGAGTTTGTATCGCGACAAGGTTGTCACTGACAAAAAGTGTGCGACTAACTGGATCACAAAACAACATTTTATTGGGCGTATCATCGTTACCAATCGCAGTTTGGAAGAGCTGTCCTTGCCATTGTGGTGGGGTTTGTTTTGATAACACCCCATCAAAGTTGAGATCCGTTCTTTTTTCAATTAAAGCGTGAGTGGCAAAAAAGTAGGCTTTGGAATAAGCCAACCACCAATCGGATAAGTGCTGGTGGTAACTTGGTGTTGATGATACGACGTATTTTACCGAACCTAATTTAGATAAGGCAAGTTGACATTGTGTGGTTAATTCAATTGGCGAGATAAGCATGAGTTCATCATTGTCTAATTTAATGATCACCATGCGTTGTATATGCGTTAAACCAAACTTACGATAAGGCTTATCAATGTACCAAATTCGGTTTGGTTCCCATTCTGTAAACATCAGGCTTGCTTCCTTGCAAACAAATACTCAGTCAGAGTGTATAGCAAAGTTTTGCATTGGTCAGCGTCTTTATGTTTCAAATTACATCGCTTAATAAAGAATATCTATTTTAAGTAGATTGAGTAGAAGAACGCATCATACCACGCTTCCAAGGCAACATAAGCAGAGTAAAAATAACCAAAGCGTAGAGCATGCTCCAGCCTAAACAGGCAAATACAATCACACACAATAGGGTCGAAAAACCGGCCAAATATTTTGCCCAACCTTTTAATAAGCGGTAGGCGGAAAGCATTGCCAATAAATACAATAGAACGAACACGCTATTAGCCAACTTTACCAACATTTCGAGATCCAACTGAATAATATGACCTAGACTAATTGAGGAGAAAAGTACCGCCGCTACTGCATAAGTTGCCAAGGTTGGAACGCCACGTTTAGATAGAATCGCCAGACGATTGGTTGGACGGTATTCTCTGGCTTGAGCCCAGACGAGGCGGATCATACTTTGAGTATATAAGTTGATACTCGCAAAACAGGCAAAGTAGCCGATAATGGTGATCACCATACTTAAACTATTGCCTAATAACTGTTCGCTTAGCCAAGGAATTGAGCTATGTGCCGCAACGTTTGGTTCAAAAGCATGAAATTTTAAAATCACCACTGAACAAGCCCAGTAAATAAAGCCTGCTAGAAAACAACCAAGAATTATCGCAATAGGGAAGTCTCGTTGTGGGTTTTTAAATTCTTCCCCCATATGAGAAAAGGCTTCTATGCCAACAAAACACCAAAACATCACTGCCAGCGCACTACCTAGTGGTAAAGCGGCAGAGGCATTTAAGCTTGGCATTGGTATGTCAGTTAGCCCGATATCGCCCTTCCAAAAGAACACGGCAACTAAGGTCAAAATACTTAAAGCAATCAATGCCTGAAATTGAGATGAAGACTTACTTCCCAGTAACGTTAACCCTAAAATAAATAATAAGCTGATAACCTCAGCTATGTATTGATGGGCCATAAAAGTTGGTAGCAGTTCTTTACCAAAACCGCCCGCCAGTGTAATCGCAGCAGGTAATCCAACAGGCAGTACACTTAAAAATAACCAAGCTACACTGCGTTCAACTTTGCTATTGAAAGCCTTGCGAACAAAATAAGCGGTGCCACCGGCATTGGGGAATTGGCGGCCAAGAAGGGCAAAAGTGAGCGCGATAGGACAAATCGCTAATAGCAGAATTAACCAAGCCCATAATGACCATTCGCCAGCTAAGTTTGCTGCAATGGCAGGGATCATAAATAACCCAGTGCCTAATAGAGTAGTTGAAAGTTGTCCAATACCACCGAATAAGGTGATTTCTTTTTTTAATTCTTGGTTCATTGTTGGCTCGTATAGAAAAGCAGTATAAAAAATGGAATGGGCTCTTGTAAGAGAGTGTATCAAATAGACAGTAGTCAATGATGGTTTAACTGAAAGAACGGTAGCGTCGTTCTAAATGACCAAAAATTTGAGATAAAACAAAGCATAATATGAAATAACAAACTGCTACGATGCCCCATATCTCAAAAATCATGCCGGTCGAGTTGGCAATTTCACTACCCACAAAGGTGAGCTCTTGAATTGAGATTAAAGAAACGATGGATGAGTCTTTAATTAATGAAATAATTTGCCCAGCGAGTGGTGGAATAATCATTTTAAAAACTTGTGGAGCAATCACATAGCGGTAACGATGCCATGTTGATAGACCTAACGTTTTTGCTGCTTCATTTTGTCCTTTATCTAGATTATCTAATCCAGATCGTACCACCTCACCAATGTAAGCTGCTGAGATCATACCGATACATAGCACACCAGAAGCTAAGTTTTCCCATAAATTAACTTGACCAAATAACCATAGTTGAACCGTGTTAATGTCACTTTGATGCTCACGTAATAAAGATGCAAGCCCTAACAATGGAATGAGTTGATTAGCAACGAAAAAGTAGAATATAAAAATAAAAACAAGTGGTGGAATATTACGGATAAGCTGCACATAACAATTGGATAATACTCTTAAAATCCATATATTCGAACGACGTCCTAATCCTAATAATACACCAAATGTTATGGCGAATAGAGTGCCCCAAAAGGTTAATCGTAAGGTTGCAAGTAACCCTTGAATAAAATATGAAATCGAACCATCTGCTCTAGTTGAAAAGAGTAATGTAACTGCTTTACTCCAATTCCAATGATAAGACAGTGAACCACTGTCTTTTACACAGAGCCAAGTAATAAATACCGTAATAAGGAAAAGCAGGCTGATATCCAGTTTATTCAAATAAAACCATGGTGCTTTTTTCATATAATCTTCTTTATACCCAAGTAACTTCAAGATACGAGACTCAACAAGAATAAAAAATTATCAGCCGTTATATCTATTGATATTATTGATTAGTATTAGAAACTTGTTTTTGCCAATCAACGTTTTTAAACCAATAATCATAACGCTCTTGCAACCAACCGTCTTCGGTTCTAGCTTGAATCCACTTATCAAAAAAAACTTTTTTATCTTGTTCGCCTAACCGAACGGCAAAACCTTCATTACCGGTATATAAGCGTTCTTGTAGTGGGATATATAACTTATTTGGATACTTTAATGATTCAAACTCAGGCTTTGGTGTTGAAGCAATAACAGCGTCGGCATTGCCATTTAATACTTCTTGAAAAGCTTGGACTTCATCATCAAATTGTAGAATTTTGGCTTTAGGAAAGTGTTCTCGTAATATCGTGACGCCTAAAGCACCTCGGCGTGCCGCAAATTTCACTTTTCGTGAGTTAAAATCTTCTTTTGTAAAGCCATTTGTGGTGTCTTTATTCGCCGCAATTTGCATTCCAGAGTGTGAGTATGGTGTAGTAAATAAGACACTTTTAGAGCGTTCATCAGTAATGGTTAAACCACCAATGATCACATCAAACTTACCTGCAATTAATGAGGGAATAATGCCATCCCAAGAAGTCGGAATAAACTCGACCTTCCAGCCAGAGTCTTGTGCGAGTCGTTTAGCGACATCCACTTCAAAGCCAACGAGATCACCTTGATCATTGCGCATTGCCCAAGGAACAAAAGTACTTAATCCAACTTTAATACTCCCTCTAGCATTAATTTTATCTAAATTTGGAGTTTCACTTGCTAAGGTGATATGCGCACATACAATGCTTAAAATAGTCAGACAGAACATCCATAATCGTTTCATTGCTTTTCTCCCTTATTGGCCTTTACGAGCCTGTAATTCTAGCCAAGCAGCTATCGCTGATAAGCTTAATGTTAAACATAAATAGATAGCCGCGACGCTAAACCAAATTTCAAAAGGCATCGCAGTATCAGAGACAATATTACGCCCTTCTGTTGTTAAATCGAATATTGCCATCACACTTACTATAGAAGTGTTTTTGACTAATGAAATGAGTTCATTGGTTAACGACGGTAAGGTTGCTTTCACCGCTTGCGGCATGATCACATAGAGATAAGTATGCCAAGATGATAGCCCTAATGTTCGGCTGGCTTCAAACTGCCCTTTATCAATGGACATTAAACCTGAACGTAACACTTCAGCAGTATAAGCCCCTTGAAATAAGGCCAAAGCTAATACTGCAGTGCTAAAGCGATCTATTCCTAAATACGGACCAAACACAAAGTATAATAAATAAATTTGTACTAATAATGGAGTGTTACGGATAAGTTCGACATACAAAAAAGCTAGGCCTCGTCCAACTTTAGAGTGAGATAGTCGTAGTAACGCGGTCGTTAAAGCAAAAAATAATGTAGCAATGGCACTGAAGGCTGTGAGCTTTAATGTTACGAATAAACCATCCATAAGCTCTGCGCTGTACCATTCGCCATCTTCAAAAAAGAATAAGTAGTCAGGTACTCGTTGCCATTGCCATTGATAGTTCATGGCTTCTGCCCCTGTTTGTAATATCCAGGTTAACCCTATAAGTAACAAACTTATTTGCAGTAAAGCGGATGTTACAGGTTGTATGATTTTTTGGCAGAAATGTACGCGTTTCTTTTGGTTTAGCACTGTATTCATATTAGTAGCTCAGAATTTGCTTGAGAAATTGTTGAGCTCTAGGGTGCTTTGGTGCGGAAAAAAACTCACTTGGAGGAGTTATCTCAACGATCTTACCTTCATCCATAAAGACTACTCTATCAGCTACTTTTTTTGCAAACCCCATCTCATGAGTGACGCAGACCATCGTCATGCCTTCTTGAGCTAATTGGGTCATTACGTCTAACACTTCACTGATCATTTCCGGATCTAAAGCTGAGGTTGGTTCATCAAATAATAAAATGTCTGGTTGCATACAGAGTGACCGAGCAATGGCGACACGTTGTTGTTGGCCACCAGAAAGCTGGGATGGGTATTTGTTGGCTTGTTCTGCAATATTTACTCGTTGTAAATAATGCATTGCCCGCTTAGTTGCCTCAATTTTCGATAGCTTAAGGGTTTTAATTGGAGAGAGGGTTAAATTTTCTAAAATCGTCAAATGGGGAAATAAATGAAAATGTTGAAAAACCATGCCAATACGGCCTTGCCATTGACTATGTGAATTGATTGGTTGGCCAAAAACCGTCAATTCTCCCTCATCAATAGTTTCTAAAGAGTTTATGCAACGAATTAATGTTGATTTCCCTGAACCTGATGGGCCGCAAATAACTAATTTTTCTCCTTTTTCAATATGTAGTTCTATATTAGTTAAGGCTTGGAAAGCTCCATAATATTTATCTACTTTTTGAAAAGAAATCACAGGATGAGAGCTAATCGTTTTGGAAGACACGCGTGGTCCTTGTATGAAAAATTAAGCCAATTAAAGTATTGAAGCATGTTTCAAATAGACAATCAAAAATCACATCAGCCCAAAACTTGAAAGTATAACAATTCCTAACGTAGTCGTTATCATCGAACCTACAGTGGTTAAGGCGATGATATTAGCGGCTAAAATAGCATTTCCACCCATCGCTCTTGCCATTACATAACTTGCCGCAGCAGCAGGGGAGGCTGTCATAAAGAAGATAATGCCAAGCTCTAATCCTCGGAAGCCATACCAAAAGCCCCCTAGGGTGATAAGTAACGGACAAAGAATTAACTTGTAGCTACTAGAAACAATATTAGAAGCTTTATCGTGGCGTAATTCACTGATATTCAATGAACCGCCGGCACAGAGAAGAGCAAGAGGGAGTGTCATGTTGGCGAAATACTGTCCAGTGTGGAGTGCTATATCTGGCATAGGAATCGCTAATTCTTGAATCACAAAAGCCAATACAATGGCGATAATAAGAGGATTCTTGAGAATAGAAATCAGCATATTTTTATAGGTGTTTAGATCGGGTTGCTGGTTTCTAGGAGATAAAGTAATGACTGCCAAAATGTTATATAGCACAGTGACCGCTGCTACAAAAATTGCCGCAAGTGCAACCCCATGATCGCCATAAGCATTCGCCACATAAGCAAGCCCAATAATACCGGTATTAGAGCGAAATGCGCCTTGAATAATAACACCATATTGATGGTTATCTTTTATCAGCCATTTGACGGTAAAAGTCGCAAGTAAAAAGAAGGCAATATTGGCAAGTACGGCATAAGTAACGAGTGGAATACTGCTATCCGTGATGGAATCTGATTTGATGATGCTTAAAAACAAGAGTGCTGGTAGCGTGACTTTGAAGACTAACTTAGAAGCTGTGTCGATAAATGGTTCATTAATGACTTGAAAGCGTCTGAGTAAAACACCCAATAACAACATTAAGCAAATAGGGCCAGTGATAGTGGCGGAAAAGATAAATTGCTCAATGATACTTGACATTACCACTCCATTAATAAATATGCGGCCAAGAGAATAATAGTTTTATCACATTTAAGTACGAGAAAGAATCTGCTTGATAATAAAATCATCACTTATGAACAGTGGGGCTTGTAACCCTAGTGTGCTCTGCGATAATGCGAATAATTGTAATGTTCAGTTTCTCTATAGGATGTTTGATGAGTAATAAAATTTATTTCAATACCCCAAGCAGGTTTAGTTTAAAACGTAGCTTGGTGAATGTGTCTACTCGCTTACATCACACATTAGCGCGCAAACATGCGATAAAAACGGCTAAGAAGTTATTGTTAACCCCTGTTCGTTTAAAGGTGAAAAATCCAGAGCCGAAAGGTTTGATTCGAGGCAAAGTATCTAGCTCGCAAGGTCAATTGACGACTTACACATTAGGTAGTGGGCCAATATGGTTAATCACGCATGGATGGTCAGGTTCAACTTCGCAGTTTTATCCATTAATGGCGCATATCGCTCAACAAGGTTTTACTGTATTAGCCTTTGACTATGCTGGGCACGGTGAAAGCGAAGGACAGCTTGGTCATTTGCCCGCTTTTG
Organism: Vibrio sp. E150_018; assembly: GCF_053544035.1. Classification (NCBI taxonomy): domain Bacteria; kingdom Pseudomonadati; phylum Pseudomonadota; class Gammaproteobacteria; order Vibrionales; family Vibrionaceae; genus Vibrio; species Vibrio sp. E150_018. The sequence goes on from NZ_JBHGNY010000007.1 coordinate 74,644, forward strand.
TTGAAGCACTTGAAGTGATGGCCGATTCGTGTGATGAGATTGTCGGTGTAGTGGCTCATAGTATGGGAAGCGCGGCATTGCTTGAGTCTAAGCATCAAAAATTTCAATCGGTTCCTTTACTGCTGGTCGCTCCGGTTTTAAATTATTTAGAGAATTTGATGCAAACCGTGAGTCGTTCTGGTTTTTCAATGAAATTATTTAATGCAGTCATTGCTGAACTTGAGCAAGAATATCAATATCCGCTACAAAGAATTAATCCACAACAACATTTATTAGACCGCCAATCGGCGACCATTATTGTGCATGATCCCGAAGATAAGTTTGCCAATTATTCCATTAGCGAAGACATGGTAACTCGCAGTTCATGGGTCGATTTAGTGACGGCGAAGAGTTATGGACATAGCCGTATCATGAAATCTCAAGAGGTGATGGATAGCTTTGATTCGTTATCGAAAAATAAAGCTTGAGCTCTGGCTTAGGTTTGTATACAACATAAGCCAGTTTATTGATTATACTTTCATAAGGAAATGAAGATGATAAAAGAAAATGCGTACTTTGATGGCAATGTAAAATCACTTGGTTTTACTCAGCAAGATGGTGATAGTAGCGTTGGTGTAATGGCGGCAGGTGAGTACACTTTCGGTACCGCTGCACCAGAACGAATGACCGTTATTAAAGGTGCTTTGACGGTAAAATTACCAAATACTCAAGAGTGGGTCACCTATCAAGCTGGTGAATCGTTTAATGTGATTGGTAACTCATCATTTGATCTACAAGTACCAGTCGATACTGCTTATTTGTGTGAATATTTGTAGTAATTGATTGTAAATAGAATTGAAAAAAGACACAAAGGCCAACACTTTATTGTTGGCCTTTGTTTATTAGTGAAGGTTCATTTTATTATGCTGTTTTTATTTGCACAGTACTTTGGCTTTTAACAAAGAATATGCAGCCAGCTAGAATAACCAAAGGAAGCAATGGATCAAACACACTGCCTTGACTACCAAAGATAAGATTTAATGTCATGATAAGTGTTCCGCCAATCGCCCAAGCAATAGTCGTTGGAATAGTCCAGATAACAAGCTGTTTCTTTACTTCTGTAACCCCCATCAAGCGATTAACAATGTGGAATAAGCTATCATTAAAATAACCGGCAAATAAGCTACCCATAGTTGCTGCTGATGCGGCAAATAACATATTCACGTCTTGCATTTCTGCCAATACTGGCGCAGATATTGAAGCTGCAGTAATCATAGACACTGTACCACTACCTTGGATAATACGTACCAACGTAGCAATAATAAATGGAATCATAATAGGTGAAATCGCAAGTTCTACAATCTGGTTAGCAATCTCTGCCCCTGCACCTGATTCACGCAACACACTGCCTAGCGCACCTCCAGCCCCAGTAACAAGAAGAATAATGCCACAAGTCGAAATTCCATCTTCTAGTTTAGAGGTCGTCTCTTCTTTACTTAGGTAAGGAGTGAGAGTATATACGGCCAATAAAGTGCTGATTGAAAGTGCGATAATAGGATGCCCAAGGAAATTAAAAACGGTTCCAAATGTGCTGCTTGATAATCCTTCTATATTAAATTGTTTTTCAGCAAGGCTCATAAGTGATTTGATTAAAATTAACACAATTGGAACTACAATTGGCATAATTGACTTAATCAGCGAGGGGAGTTCTTTAGAGGCTTTTGAAGCCATATAGTCATCATGGACTTTTTTTAGATCAGCATCTGCATGAATTTCTGCTGGAATAACAGTAAATTCAGGAAAATGTTTTTCAAGCCAGCGAGAGTATAAAATAATACCGTAGACACAAGGAATTGCGATAAGAAGACCAAATCCTAACATAGAAGCGAGATCAACCTTGAAGATACTTGCTACACCTAGTGGACCTGGTGTTGGAGGGATGCAATGGTGTGCGACCACTAACCCACCGGCCAGCGCAACCGTTAAGGTTAAGATTGAGCGATTTGATGTTTTTGCTAATGACTTTGCAATTGGGTATAAAATTATAAGAGCGCTATCAACAAAGACAGGAATACTTACTATATAACCTGTAATTGCTAAAGCCATTTCTTCTTTTTTCTTACCTAACCACTTGATAAAATGATATGCAATAGATTCTCCTGCACCAGAAGTTTCTAAGATTGCTCCCATCATGACGCCTAAACCGATGACTATACCGATCCCGCCTAACGTCCCACCAAAACCTTTACTGATAGCAGACATAGTATCATCCACACTTAAACCACCAATTAACCCTGCAATACATGCAGCAATTAACATAGCGATTAGTACATGGACCCTTGTTCTTAATACTAAAAATATTAAAACGAATACGGCTATTATTAAGCCTATGACAGATATAGGTAACATGAGGTAGACTCCCTTCTTTTTATTAGAATATTATTATTTGTTTTTATTTATGTAGCTATTTAAAATTGAATAAAAATTAGAATCCTTTATGAATCCTAATGATAATTCCTTGTCGTTATTTATTGATTTTGGCCAGCTTGAAACTATTTGTTCTATACTTTTATCTTTTTTATAAGTAATAAAATCAAGACAAGATTGACCTACTGAATTAACAAGGCTATCAATCATTTCTTTTGGTGATGTCTGTAAACCTGGAAGGTTGATGGTACGAAAACCTGTCAAAGAATTTGTATCTATTTGGCTAGCATGAATGATATTTTTAATAACACTATCTGGGCTAGATACCCATAAAGGTAAATTAATATCTACAGGACAATTAGAAGTTTCTTGTTTTAATGGTTCACGAATAAGACCACTGACAAAAGATGATGCTGCTTTGTTTGGGACTCCTGGCCGAATGCAAATTGTAGGTAAACGTACTGACACTGCATCGACAAAACCTTTTCGCGCATAATCATTGACTAGCAATTCACAAATGGCTTTTTGTGTACCATATGATGAACTTGGTTGCATCGCAGTCATGTAATTAATTTTTTCTGGTAAGTCACCGCCAAATACTGCTAAAGAACTTGAGAAAACAAATCGAATATTAGGATTTACCTGACGACAACGATCTAGCAACAGTTGTGTCGCTTTCAAGTTAACTTGCATGCCAAGTTCGAAGTCTTCTTCTGCATGACTCGATACAATTGCAGCTAAATGAAAAACGTGTGTAGTATCTTTATCTATTATTTTATTTATTTCACTCTCAACAGTAATATCGGCTACAATAGATTTAATCTTGGAGCTAATGAGCCTGTTTTCTGGTAATTTTACGCGGTCGACAACTTTAATGCTATCTATTGACGGATATTGTTTTAATAAATTAATTAACAATTCTGAACCTAAAAATCCAGAACCTCCAGTTATTATAATATTCATGTTATTACCTTTTATTTTGTTATTTTGTTATTTTGTTATTTTGTTATTTTGTTATTTTTTTTATTATAAGTACGGTGAAATCCAATTTAATCCGTCTTCAGTTTTATTTTTAGGATTGTATTCACAACCAATCCAGCCGATATATCCCGATTTATCTAATATATTAAATAAATAGGGGTAGTTAGTTTCTCCGTCCGCAGGTTCATGTCGGTCTGGTATAGAGGCTATTTGGACATGGCCTGTATATGGTGCGAGATCTTGAATTAAGTGTGTGAGATCACCATCCATAATTTGCGCATGGTATAAATCGAGTTGCAGTTTCACATTTGTTCTATCTACTTGCTTGATCAATTCAACCGCATCTTTTTGATGGGAAACAAAGTAGTTAGGTACATCTCGGTTATTTAAAGGCTCTATCATTAACTCAATATCGTGTTTCGCAAATGCATCGGCTGCGTAACGAATGTTTTGAATAAAAGTGTCGACGTGATCTTGGTAAGAAAATTCACTATCGAGCAGTCCGGACATGGCATGCACTTTTTTACAGTTTAACGTAATGGCATATTTCAGAGCGGTTTCGACACTATCTTTGAATTCTTTCTCACGCCCAGGGATAGCAGCAAAACCACGTTCTCCTGCATCCCAGTCACCAGGAGGCATATTAAAAAGTGCTTGCTCTAAGTTATATTGCTTGAGTTTGTTCGCTAGATCTTGAGCGTCATAGGCATAAGGAAACAGAAATTCGACTGCTTTAAACCCTGAATTATGCGCTTTTTCAAAACGCGCTAAAAAATCTACTTCTGTAAATAACATGGTAAGATTTGCTGCAAACTTGGCCATTATTTACCTCTCCCTTTTAAGTCTTCGACTTCTTCTTCGCTTAAATAACGGGTTGGCTTTCCGCTTAATAAAAATGCCAGTTTTGCTGTTTCTTCAAGTTCTTCTGCATTATCAACCGCGTCAATGAAATCGGTCCCTGTAATAATGGGGCCATGATTTGCAAGTAAAAATGCGCGATATTTACCGGCTAACTTGGATAGCTCTTCTGCGATTTGCGGATCGCCCGGACGAAAATATTTCACTACAGGTAGTTCACCAACACGCATCACGTAATAAGGAGTAAAGGCTTTAATTGCATTGCTATAATCTAAGTTTTCTATGCACGAAAGCGCGGTTAAATATGTAGAATGCAGGTGTACTATGGCATTACAGTTAGGATCTTTTTCATAAATAGCTAAATGAAAAGCCACTTCTTTTGAAGGACGTTTACCTGAAATATGGTTACCGTCTTTATCGACAACAGAAAGTTCTTCAGCGACTAAGCGACCAAATGATGATCCAGTTGGTGTGGCGAGGAAATGTCCATTTGGTAATTTTAGAGATAGGTTTCCAGCCCCTCCAGTCGCATATCCACGTTCAAACATTGAGCGTGCAAGCTCCACCATTTGCTGTCTTAATTCCGTTTCGTTCATTTAAAATACTCCTGAGCCGTCATGAAGAAGGATTCATCGCCAAAGTTGCCTGACTTAAGCGCAAGGGATAATGAATTATTGATGGATTTGACCCAAGGAACACCAGGTGCGATTTGAGGACCAATATAAAATCCGTCAACTTGCAGGCTTTGAGTAACAATGCCTGATGTTTCTCCACCTGCAACGATGAAATTACCAACACCGTATGCTTGAAGTTTGATAGCAAGTTGACTGAATATTCCTTCAACGGCTTCGCTTGAAGCTTGAGCACCATATTGCTGTTGAATGCGTTGCAATTCATTGGCATCCGCTGTGGCATATATCATGGGTGCCCATTCTTGATTTAAGTGACTAACCACCCAATCAAAGACTTCATCGCTATAGTTTTCTTGCGTTAGGCATTGTTCAATATTTAGTGCGTAATGTGAGGCATAAGCTTTGTAAGTCGTAACTTGTTGGTTGGTCATAACAGAACAAGAACCAGAGAAAATCACGGTTGCTGCTTTCTGTGGGTAGCCTGCGAGTTTGGCATTGGTTTGGTCTTGTAAGTGTTCGATCCAGTTTTTTGCAATGCCGGCAGCAAGGCCTGAACCGCCCGTAACCAGCTTAAAGTTGGATATCGATGCCCCAATATTATCGAGATGCTCGGCTTTAAATGAATCGACGACCGCATAACGCTTGCCTTCTGATTTTAATTGATGAAAGCGTTGTTCAATCTGATTGATTCCAGCCTCAATGGTTTGATAATTCACAAGCCCAGTTTCACCTTTCGATTGAGCATCCATTAAATGAAGTAAATTAGAATCCGTCATAGGTGTGACTGGATGGTGACGCATACCAGACTCACTTAATAATTGATCCATAACAAAGAGGTGACCGTTAAAAACAGTACGTCCGTTAACAGGAAGAGCAGGGCAGACAATCGTAAAGTTTTCTCCTAATGCATCCAGTAAAGCGTCTGTTACCGGTCCAATATTACCTTTTGCTGTGCTATCAAAGGTTGAACAATATTTGAAATAAAATTGCTGACAACCTTGTTGCTTTAGCCACTCTAATGCATTGAGAGAATGAAAAATGGCATCTTGAGTTGGGCAAGAGCGTGACTTCAAACTTACAACGACAGCATCTGCATTGAGATCCAAATCTTGAGAAGGCACACCATTGACTTGAATGGTCCTCATGCCATTTTCAACCAGAAACCCCGCAATGTCAGTGGCTCCGGTAAAGTCATCTGCAATAACGCCTAATAACATGATTATTTCTCCCCATCTTGTGGTTGGCCGCTTTCGGTGCCAGGTAGGTTGATACCATCAAAGATTTTGATAACAGCACTATCGTCTTCTTTGCCATAACCTGCATTACTTGCAGAGACGAACATGTTTAAGGCTGTGCTTGATAAAGGAAGTGGAAATTGCAAATCTTTTGCCGTATCAGCGACTAGGTTGAGATCTTTAACAAAAATATCCACCATAGAAGTTGGCGTGTAATCACCATCGACAACATGTTTCATGCGATTTTCAAACATCCATGAATTACCAGCGGCATTGGTGACGACGTCATACATTAAATCGAGAGGGATATTGGCTCGAGCTGCAAGTGCCATCGCTTCTGCACCTACAGCGATATGTACACCTGCAAGCAATTGATGGATGATTTTTACTGTGGCACCTAATCCTATTTGCTCACCAATGTTATAGACCTTAGCGGCAGTTGCATCGAGCACAGGCTTTAGTTTTTCAAAAGCAATATTAGGACCAGAGGCCATGATGGTCATATCGCCTGTTGCGGCTTTGGCTGCACCACCGGAGACAGGTGCATCCAGCATAATAAGTTGGTATTGCTTTAATTTTTCATCTATTTGTTTTGCGTCTTCCGCTGAGATCGTCGCAGAAACCATAACAATAGTATTTGGCTTTAATGCAGTCGCCAGACCTGACTCGAACAAAACAGAGTTAACTTGTTTTGCATTAACGACCAATACTAATACTGAATCTAATTGTTCGGCGAAATCGAGAGCATTACTAGAAACCGCTTTAGCACCTGACTGTCTGAGTTCTTCTAATGCGTTAGGGTTTAGGTCGATACCAAAAACATCAAGGCCTGCATGAATGCAGGATTTGGCTGCCCCCATTCCCATTGATCCTAATCCAATAACGCCAACAGATTTTACTTCATCACTCATATGTCACCTGTTCAATATATGTTAAATAATGTTCATGTTTGTGATTATAGGCACTAACCATCTTAGTTAAAGTGCTCTTTATCACAATTATTAACATAAATTAACACTATGGTTCAGTTTGAACTTTAGCGTTATTTCGTAGCCACTTTGTTTGATGTGATGATACTCATTCTTTAATTCACATTTATTCACATGAATGTGATAGTTTGATATGCTGAGCTTATAAGATATTGAATAAACGGTAATTAAGATGATTCCTGTAGAAAGACAAAAAAAAATTTTAATGTTATTAAAAAGCCAAGAAGTCATTAGTATTTCTGAGTTGGTCGATCTATTGAATGTTTCTCATATGACGATCCGCCGAGATATTGAAAAGTTAGAATCCATGGGGAAAGTCAATTCTGTTTCGGGTGGGGTACAACTGACTCAAAGTATTCATAGTGAATTATCACACGATGTTAAAATTACTCAATTTTCTTCAGAAAAAGATAGTATTGGTCAATTGGCAGCAAACTTTATTACTCCTAATAGCACGGTTTATTTAGATGCGGGTACGACTACGTTAGCTATTGCTAATCAAATCAGTCAACGTGATGATCTATTAATTATCACTAACGATTTTGCCGTTGCCGCTTATCTCATGACGAATAGCTCTCATGAGGTGTATCACACGGGTGGTAAAGTGGACCGAAATAATCAATCAACGGTCGGTTCGAAAGTGGCGGATTTTCTATTTAGTATGAATATAGATATTGCATTTATTTCAACGTCATCATGGAGCTTGAGAGGATTGTCGACACCAAATGAAGATAAAGTAGTAGTAAAAAAAGCTATAGCAAAAGCATCTAAGTCAGTTTATTTAGTCTCAGATGCATCTAAATACGGGAAAGTAGCGACATTTCATGCCCTTGATATTGAAAGCGTTGATACAATAATTACAGACTCAACGCTTCCTGAAAGTGTGTGCTTGGAACTTAAGGATAAAGGAATAGAGATTTTGAGAGCTTGATGAAGATTTGTCTAAGCTTAAGGCTGTTTAATTTATAACGTATTAATAAAACATATCTCTCATAATTTGTAATCACTTTATATCAATGGGATGATTAACTATTCTACCTAAACTCCTAGTGCGGCATGATGCCGCTATATTCAGAGATATGAGCTCAATATGTATAAAGGAATAGCATGAGTGCAATGGCGGCAATTCGCCCTCTGATACTGCTCTGTATCAGTTCTTTCTTTTTAATGATCAGCCACGGTTTAAGTGGTTTATTGCTTCCTGTTCGATTGGCCGATGAGAGTGTCGATGTACAGTCAATTGGTGTGATCTTATCGTTGTATTCTGTGGGCTTTTTGCTGGGTGCAGTTTGGGCAAAGAAGATCTTACGCCGTATTGGTTTAGTCCGAACTTTTGCTATGTGTGGCAGTTTAGCCTCGACTGCGATTTTGATCATGGGGCTCGATTTTAATACTTATGTCTGGTCGGTAATGCGCGCGGTGATGGGATTTTGTATCGCCTGTGCAATGGGGACGCTCGACACTTGGTATAACAGTGTTTCAACTGAATCTAACCGTGGCAAAGTGTTGGCGGTAAACCAAGTTGTCATACTCGCGGCGATAACTTTAGGGCAATTTGGGCTGATTCTTGCACCACCAAGTGAAGCTACTTTATTTATCATATGTGGCTTATTGTTCAGTATTTCGATTAGCCCTGTGGTGTTTATTTCTCACTTTGAACCGAAGATCGAAACCTTTACGCCGATTTCTTATCGTGAACTTTTCTCGCTGTCACCTTTAGGTTTCGTTGCCTGCTTTTTATGTGGTGTATTGTACTCTATCGTAATGAATATTCTGCCGTTATATGCCAATGATGTAGGTATGGATAAGCTGCAGATCTCGATGTTTATGGGGGCAGCAACCGCTGGTGGAATTATACTACAGCTGCCAATTGGCTATTTATCCGACCGTTTTGAACGTCGTAAAGTCATTTTATCGGTTTGCTGTATTTTGCTCCTTTCTACTCTCTTTTTGGCTTTTAGTTTAAGTCAGTCGACGTTTATTTTATCGCTGGTGCTGGTAGCGATAATGATGGGAATTATTGCGTGCTTATACCCATTGAGCATTTCAGAAACCTTTGACCGTGCATTAAAAATTCAGCTGGTTCCTGTGCTGTCTGGATTACTATGTGTGTATGCGGTTGGTTGTATTGTGGGACCGTATTCTGGATCGTTAATGATCAAAACTTGGGGAAATGATGCTTTGTTTTCTTTATTGACTTTGTTGGAATTTGGCTTGGTGATTTTCATTCTATATCGGATGTCTGTGAGGCAAGCTCGCTCTGTGGAAGATCAAGAGCAGTTTGTTATGCATACCCCATCTTCTATTTCTGAAGAGCTGGATCCTCGAGTTGAATATCAGGAATATTCAGTCTTTTTTGATCGTGCTTCTGAGCAGTTCCTTGTCCACTTAGAACGAGGAAGCTGCGATGCAATTCGTTATTTAAAAACCTTGTCACAAGTACAACCTGAGTGGCTAATTCCATTAATTAAAAAGGTGCCAGATCTGAATCAGATCGATGTCATTTCTTTATACCGTTCTTTGTCTTTAAGTGCTCCTGAACGATTAGATGAGTATGTATCAACGGTGAGTGAATTAGACTATCAACAAGCTGAGAAATTGGCAGAATGGTTATTTGATAAAGAACCAGAGGGAGCTTATGCGTCACTGGCAGCAATGACAACCGCAAATGATAATGAATCGATTGGTATGATTGAAACCTTAGTTCAATCTCATCCGGAGAAGCTGCCAGAGTTTACTCAACAGTTGGTAGGTAATGTCGTTGAAAATACAGAGAGTATGCGTGCAGCGGATAGAGAAGCGACAGATATGAACCATGCAGTTTCGGATTTACTTTCAACGGTAGAGCAATCCGCACCACAACATACTCAAGAACTGGTAGCGATTATAGAAGAAGCCATCGCTGAGCATGAATTAGATAGTAGTGTGTTCGATCTTCCGAATGAAGAGAGTGAAAACATAGCAGACAATAATATACCCAAGTAACTTCAAATCTTGACGTTACTTGGGCATAAAATGACTACAAACTATACGTTATCAGACTTGCCCGGTACCGCAATAAAGCCTGTTGTGATGTGCTCATCTTTGGCTTCAACATGCTCGATCACTTGTCCAATATAGGTTTCTACTGTATCGCCTACTGCATCGTTATCTTCGGTAAAGTAGGCTAAATGAAAGACTGCATCGCCTTCATTCACTAACGGTAGTGTTTGTTGACCAATCACAATGCCATCTTTTGGCGCAAGCATAGTGATTTCTTCATGACCAAGAGGCGAGCTAATGTAAGCTAATACCTGGTCTTTATTCACTCGATCACCCAAGGTGACCATGGTGCGTAAAATGCCATCACTATCTGCACGGATCCAGCTGGTGGATTTAGCAGTGACAGACTCTGGCATTTTCTTACGGCTTGGACGATGCATACCAAGCTCTTGCATAACACGTAAAACGCCAAGAACCCCAGCATTAATCGCAATGGGTTCAAAACGTAATGCTTCACCAGCTTCGTAGGTTAGTACTGGAATACCGCGTTTTTCAGCTTCTGAACGAAGTGAACCATCGCGTATTGCAGAGTCGATAATGACAGGCGTACCAAACGCTTTTGCCATACGTAAAGTATCTTCATTATCTAAACAAGCACGAATTTGTGGTAAGTTTGTTCTATGTATCGCACCAGTGTGTAAGTCAATAATGTAGTTGGCTTTTTCAGCAACCTCTGTGAAAAAAGTATGGGCAATACGTGATGCCAAAGAACCTTTTTCTGTTCCCGGAAAGCAACGATTAAGATCGCGGCGATCAGGCAGATAACGAGATTTATGAATAAAACCAAAGACATTAACGATAGGCACCGCAATTAATGTCCCTTTAAGTTTACTCGCATCCACTTTTTCAATGAGTTGGCGAACAATTTCTACACCGTTTAGCTCATCACCATGAATCGCTGCGTTGACCATTAATACTGGGCCAGCTTGCTTACCATGAATGATTTCAACCGGAATGGATAACGGTGAGTGGGTGTAAAGCTTTGCCGCTTCAATTGCTAATACTGCTCTTTCACCGGCCTGCACGGTGTAGTCCATGAATTTAAAAGGGGAACTTTTTCTTACTCTTTTCTTTTTTCCATGTCCTGAATTAACCACGCCCACGAGTTCTTACTCCTTTTGCCGACGCATTTTTTTCAATAAATTCAACGATCATAGAAGCGACGTCTTTACCTGTTGCTGCTTCAATCCCTTCAAGACCAGGTGACGAGTTTACTTCCATCACTAAAGGTCCACGAGAAGAGCGAAGAAGGTCAACACCTGCCACATTTAAGCCCATTATTTTCGCGGCCGCGACCGCTGTTTTACGCTCTTCAGGGGTAATACGGACTAAAGATGCAGTACCACCACGGTGCAAGTTAGAGCGAAATTCACCTTCGCTTGCTTGTCGTTTCATTGCCGCAATAACTTTGTCGCCAATAACAAAACAACGAATATCTGCGCCACCGGCTTCTTTAATGTATTCTTGCACCATGATGTTTGCTTTTAGTCCCATAAAGGCTTCAACGACACTTTCTGCCGCTTTACGAGTTTCCGCTAGAACCACACCAATGCCTTGAGTACCTTCCAACAACTTGATCACAACTGGAGCACCGCCCACCATTTCAAGTAAATCTTTAATATCATCAGGTTTGCTGGCAAAACCTGTGATTGGCATACCAACGCCTTTACGCGATAACAATTGCATAGAGCGCAATTTGTCACGAGAACGAGTAATCGCTACCGATTCGTTAACAGGATAAACACCCATCATTTCAAACTGACGTAATACCGCCGTGCCATAAAATGTTACTGACGCGCCAATACGAGGTACGATAGCGTCGAAATCTTTCAGCTCTTCACCTTTAAAATGGATCTCTGGTTGCTCTGAATTAATGTTCATATAACAGCGTAACGCATCGATCACTTTGACTTCATGACCACGACTCTGACAAGCTTCAATTAAGCGCTTAGTTGAGTACAAAGAGCGGTTGCGAGATAAAATTCCGATTTTCATAAATCGTGATCCTTAGTTAAAGGTGAAGGAATTAAAAATGATGCAGTAGGGTCGACAATAATACGATGGTGCATTGCTGTGCGACCTAGCAACATTCTAAATAACATATTTTTTCTATTGGTAAGCGTGACCTCAATTGGCCATTGCTCACCATTAAAAGATAACATGGTTTCGATAACATAACGTTGTTCTTCATGGCCGCCGGAGTCTTTCACCGTTCGTTGGTCGATCACTTTAGCCACACATTCTTTGACGAGTTCATCGTTTTTCTGTTGAGGGTGAATCCAAAAGTGAACCCAAAGATCACCATCTTGTTTAAATGGTTCAATCTTAAAAGTATGCAAGCAAGAACTGCGCGCACCGGTATCAATTTTTGCTTTGATTTGTTCAATGCCAAGCTCGGGTAAAGCCAACATTTCCCGCCATCCTACAATAATTTTTTTGGTCATTTGTATATCGTTAAGGTTAATGAATAAACGTACTCACGAAAAGAGCACTTGAAAACCAATGTTATTTAATAGTCATATAAAAATTACGTGTATAGACTATAACAAGTGATTAACATGAAAGGTGATGTTGGGCGCGAATTTAACAATAAAATTTTTGTGCGTCTTGTGAAAAGTTTTTATTTTTACGATAAAAAATATTGTTGATAAAGGAAGATAAGATGACAGACAAAAAAAACCTTTCCCACACTAGGGCGGGAAAGGTACCTCAAAGGAAAATAACATGAACCAATCAGGGACTCGATTGGTTTCATGAATACTGCCATGTATTCATTTACTAATAAGCAGAATACGTGCCAGATTTTCAATCTATTGTTTTATTAGTATTTTTTGTTTTTTTCATAAGTTGTATTCAGATAAGTGTCAGATACGTGCAACTTGTTAGATCAGAATTGCTGGGTTTTGGTGCGAGGCTATAAAAATGGCGGCTACAGAAGGTTAAGTAAGATATAGGCTAAGAATTATAAATTTTCATGTTAAAATGCGACCTCAAGGATTAAGCAACACGTCAATTCTTACGATTCTGTATCGTGAGGGATATACATCTGCGATGATAAAAGACGCGCTAATCAAATATTAACGAAATATGGAGTTGGTTTTTATTTCGTTTACACGAGAGTAAAAACATTATTTTATGGTTTTCAAATCAAAAAAATATAGCATAGATTCAACGGATTATGAGATTGGTCAAGATAATGTGGTTCGTTGGGGTATGGATATTCACAATACGGTTTTTATCGTTTCGGTAAGCCTATCTATTCTTTTCATTGTGACTTTATTGGCATTATCGCCTGCTGATGCTAAAGCCGCGATTGATTCTGTTAAAGGTGCAGTCCTTTCCAATTTTGACTTTCTATTTGTGTGGGGAGCTAATTTTTTACTGTTATTTGCAGTCGTACTTACCTTTTCACCTTTAGGTAAAATTCGATTAGGCGGTGATGACGCAAAACCTGATTATTCCACTACTTCTTGGATATCTATGCTGTTTGCAGCTGGAATGGGCATCGGATTGATTTTTTGGGGGGTAGCGGAACCAACCGCTTTCTTTACTGATTGGTTTGGTACCCCTTTAAATGCTGAGGCTTATACCGTAGCTGGTCGAGAAGTTGCATTAGGCGCGACGGTGTTCCACTGGGGGTTCCATGCTTGGGCAATATATGGAATGGCAGCATTATGTTTAGCTTATTTCTTTTATAATAAAGGTCTTCCTCTTTCCATGCGTTCGGTCTTCTATCCTATTTTAGGGGAAAAAGTGTGGGGCAAAACAGGAGATGTGATTGATATCTTAACTGTACTGGTGACTTTATTTGGCCTAGCAACTTCACTTGGCTTAGGGGGTTCACAAGCGGCAAGTGGTATTAGCTATGTCTTTGGTTTTGATAACAGTATCCTCCTACAATTATTAGTTATCTTGTTAATTATGGGATTAGCTATTCTTTCTGTTTTACGTGGAATGGATGGAGGCGTAAAGATGTTAAGTAACCTTAATATGATTATTGCCTTTGTATTCCTTGGTTTTATCACTCTTTTAAACTTTACGACTGTTTTAGATTCTCTTACTACTGCAATTGTGGGTTATGTGAAAAATATTATTCCTTTAAGTCAGGTTTCTGGTCGTGAGGATACTATATGGCTCCATGGCTGGACGGTATTTTATTGGGCTTGGTGGGTTGCTTATGCACCATTTTTCGGCATGTTTGTGGCACGTATATCTAAAGGCAGAACGGTTCGCGAGTTTTTAACCTGCGTATTGCTTATCCCAACGCTTGTGACTACTGCATGGATGTCTGTATTTGGGGGGGTTGCGATTGAACAGGTTATCGATAAAGTCGGTCAGTTGGGCGTAGATCAAGGTATTACTGATGTTTCATTAAGCTTGTTTTATATGATCGATGCCTATCCTATGGGTGAAATTTTATCTTTAATCGCGATTGCACTTATCATTGTTTTCTTTGTAACAACCTTAGACTCGGGCTCAATCGTTATTGATAGCATGACCGCTGGTGGTAAGTTGGACGTTCCAATGAAACAAAAGGTAGTATGGGCATTAATTTCCGGCGCTATTGCTATGGTTATGCTATGGGTTGGGGGAACGCAATCTGTGCAAGCATTACAATCCATCACAATTATTGCAGCTTTACCATTTACCTTTATTTTAGTATTGGGTTGTGTGAGTTTGCTAAAAGGTCTATTAACGGAAGTGGGCGAAGCTAAACGTAGTAAAGTGTATTAATCAATTAGACTCATCTACATTTAAAATATGCTGAGTTAATCAAGCTCCTCTGCCAATTTGGTAGGGGAGCTTTTTATTTGTATGAGCTTGATTGTTAGAAATGATTAACCCGGAAATAACCGTGATTAAGAAAATAATCCTGAAGACAGGTAACGATCCCCTCTATCACAGACAATAGCAACTACTACGGAGCCCGGGTTATTTTTAGCTATGTCGATTGCCGCATACACGGCACCACCAGAGCTTACACCAGCACTAATCCCTTCTTTTTGAGCTAAGGCTCGCGCCGTTGATTCTGCGGATTCTTGGTCAATGTCGATAACCATATCGATCGTTGAATCGTCATAAATACCCGGTAAATATTCTGTAGGCCAGCGGCGAATCCCCGGAATGGCACTGCCTTCTGAAGGTTGTAGTCCAACAATACAAACGTCAGGTTTTTTTGATTTAAGATAGCGAGAAACCCCAACAATGGTCCCTGTTGTACCCATGCTCGAAACAAAGTGGGTGATTTTTCCATGAGTTTGTTGCCAGATTTCAGGCCCTGTTGAATCAAAGTGTGCATCGGGGTTATCTGTATTATTGAACTGATCGAGTACAATGCCTTTGCCTTCGTTTTGCATTTGAAGTGCTAAATCTCTAGCACCTTCCATTCCTTGCTCTTTAGTCACCAAGATAAGTTCCGCACCATAAGCTTTCATTGAGTCTTTGCGTTCTTGGGTTGAGTTATTAGGCATGATTAAGATCATCTTGTAGCCTTTGATCGCTGCCGCCATGGCCAATGCGATACCAGTGTTACCACTGGTCGCTTCGATAATGGTATCACCTGGTTTAATTGTTCCACGAACCTCAGCCTGATTAATCATATTCAGAGCGGGGCGATCTTTTACTGAACCAGCAGGATTATTGCCTTCAAGTTTTACCAGTACGGTACTTTGATTGCCTTCGGCAAGTCGTTGTAGTCTCACTAAAGGTGTTTGACCTACATAAGATTCGATGGTTGGAAATTCAGACACTTGCTTCCCCTATGCTGATTGGTATTAACGCTATTTTGTTACTATTCACCTTATTAATACAATAACACGGCAAACAATTTATGGTTTGATAATATTCCAAAAAGTTCTATTTATAACCTTTGTTATTCAAGCTTGATAAACATACTCTAGGTTCAAAGGATGTCACCTTGTAAAGTGAATTAGGAGTATAAATATAATGAAAAAAATAAAGTCAGTGTTTGCTGCCTTGTTAATTGCAAGTTCGTTTAACGCGTCAGCAGAAGACCAAACTATTTTGAACTCTTCTTACGATATTGCTCGTGAATTGTTTGCAACCTATAACCCGATTTTTGCTAAACATTGGCAAGAAAAAACAGGAAAGACCATTGAAATCAAACAATCTCATGGTGGTTCTTCTGCTCAAGCTCGTTCTATTTTGCAAGGCTTATCGGCCGATGTGGTGACCTTTAACCAGGTTACTGATGTTCAGGTATTACACGATAAAGGTAAATTGATCCCTGCAGATTGGCAAAGTAAATTGCCTAACGCGAGCTCTCCATATTATTCAACCACAGCATTTTTAGTTCGAAAAGGTAACCCTAAAAATATTCAAGGTTGGGGCGACTTAGCGCGTGAAGGTGTGTCTTCAGTATTTCCGAACCCTAAGACTTCAGGTAATGCTCGTTATACTTATCTAGCAGCACTGGGTTATGCACAGAAATCATTTGGTAAAGACAATGAAGCTAAACAAGATGAATTCTTAAAGCAAATGCTAGCTAACGTTGCGGTATTTGATACTGGCGGCCGCGGGGCAACCACATCATTTGTTGAACGTCAAATTGGCGATGTACTTATCACGTTTGAATCAGAAGTGAACAATATTCGTAAACAATATGGTGAAGATAATTATGAAGTCGTGGTACCAAAAACGTCAATTCTAGCGGAATTCCCCGTTGCTGTTGTTGAGCGAAATGCAAAACGCAATGGTACGACAGAAGTGGCGACAGAGTACCTTTCTTACTTATACAGTGAAGAAGCACAGCGTATGCTTGCTGGCTTTAACTATCGTGTTCATGATGAAAAAGTCAAAGCTGAATTTGCTGATCGATTCCCTGACGTTGAACTACTTACAGTAGAAGAAATTGCAGGTGGTTGGGAAAATGCAATGAAAACACAGTTTGGTAATGGTGCGAAACTCGATCAATTGCAACGTCGTTAATCTGTATTTCTTAGAATATGGTTGCCTCTCATTGGGGTAACCATTCATTTTGATAGATTTTTTGAGGGTTTATGAGCGGATCTCACGCACTTTCTCGTCCAACACAGCAACGAGTACTACCCGGCTTTGCCATTAGTTTGGGCATATCACTTCTTTTTGTAAGTTTAATTCTTCTACTCCCAGCAACGGGATTAGTGATGCAAACAAAAGGGATGTCTCTTAGTGAATATTGGTATGTTATTGCTGATCCTCGCGTGGTAGCCAGTTATAAAGTCACGGTTGGATCCGCATTTATTGCTTCGCTGTTTAATGGTGTCTTAGGTTTATTACTCGCTTGGGTTTTAGTTCGCTATCAGTTTCCTGGTAAGCGTATTTTAGATGCTTTAGTCGATTTACCCTTTGCACTACCCACCGCAGTGGCGGGGATAACTTTAGCAACCTTATACTCAAGTAATGGATGGATCGGAAGCCTTTTAGAAAATGTCGGTATTAAAGTCGCGTATACCCCTTTAGGTATTATCATCGCCATGGCTTTTACGAGTATTCCGTTTGTAGTCCGTACTGTTCAGCCCGTCTTAGAAGAAATATCTCAAGAGGAAGAAGAAGCAGGGGTGACACTTGGGGCATCTGACTGGGCCGTATTCTGGAAAGTCATTATGCCTTCTATTCGTCCAGCCTTGATAGTTGGCATTGCTTTGTCATTTACACGTAGTTTAGGTGAATTCGGAGCGGTAATTTTTATCGCCGGCAATATGCCATATGTGAGTGAAATCACATCATTAATGATATTTGTTCGCTTACAGGAATTTGACTTCCCAGCGGCTAGTGCTATTGCTTCAGTTGTTCTTCTCACTTCATTGTCATTGTTATTGCTGATAAATCTATGGCAAGGCGCTTATTTACGCCGTATTCACGGTAAGTAAGGGGGATACGATGTCCAAATCTTTACATATTAGGTCTTCACGCATTGGTGAAAACCCTTTAGTCAAATGGAGTTTAATTTCTCTTGCGCTTTTTTTCGTCGCCATTCTTTTGGTTATTCCACTGATCAGTATTTTTCAACAAGCTTTTGCAAGTGGAATTTCCACCTATTTTAATAACTTGAATGAGCCTGATACGCTTCACGCTATTGGCTTAACTTTGATTGTGGCATTACTGACCGTGCCAATTAATTTGGTATTTGGCGTAATGCTGGCTTGGTCGGTGACTCGATTTGATTTTATTGGTCGTAAGTTTTTAATCACTTTAATTGATATACCGTTTGCGGTATCGCCAGTTGTAGCAGGCCTTTTATATTTGTTGCTATATGGAAGCAGTGGTTGGCTGGGTGAGTGGTTATATGAACATGATTTACAAATTATGTTTGCTTGGCCGGGAATCTTATTGGTGACGGTATTTGTGACTTGCCCATTTGTGGCACGAGAGTTGATTCCATTGATGCAGCAACAAGGGCAATCAGATGAAGAAGCAGCTGTGATTTTAGGGGCTTCTTGGTGGCAATTATTCCGTCGCGTAACACTACCGAATATCAAATGGGCTTTGATTTACGGTGTTATTTTGACCAATGCACGTGCGGTTGGTGAATTTGGCGCAGTAGCGGTGGTATCAGGCAATATCCGTGGAGAAACCAACACCTTACCACTACATGTTCAATTGCTATATGAAGATTACCAATCAGAAGCGGCTTTTGCCAGTGCATCGTTATTGGCGTTTATCGCATTATTAACTCTGATTTTTAAAGCCATCGTTGAGTGGCGACAAGAACGAAATCATATTAATAGTCAGCAGTCTCAACAGCAGCAACAAGGTGAATTATGAGTATTCGTTTAAATAATATTTCCAAGAAATTTGGTAAATTTGAGGCACTTTCACCGCTCTCGCTAGATATTGAAAATGGTGAAATGATAGGGTTGTTGGGGCCTTCAGGTTCGGGTAAAACCACGTTACTTCGTATTATTGCTGGATTAGAAAATGCCAACACAGGCTCGATTCACTTTGGTGATAAAGATGTGACCAACATTCATGTGCGTGATCGCCGTGTAGGATTCGTGTTCCAAAATTATGCGTTATTTCGTCATATGACTGTTGCAGATAATGTGGCTTTTGGTTTGCAAGTCATGGACCGTTCTGTTCGACCTAACGCTGCTGAAATTAATAAACGAGTGAAGCAATTATTAGACATTGTGCAACTTGGGCATTTAGCTGGTCGCTATCCTGAGCAACTTTCGGGTGGGCAGAAGCAACGTATCGCTTTGGCGCGAGCATTAGCCACCAAACCTGAAGTGTTATTACTGGATGAGCCTTTTGGGGCATTGGATGCACAAGTGCGTAAAGGTTTACGCCGCTGGTTACGCAATTTACATGATGAGCTGGGTTTTACTAGTGTATTTGTGACGCACGATCAAGATGAAGCTTTAGAGCTTTCCGACCGAGTAGTGGTAATGAGTAATGGTAAAATAGAGCAGGTGGATTCGCCAGTAGAGCTTTATGCTCACCCCAATAGCCGTTTTGTCTTTGATTTTTTTGGTAATGTTAACCAATTTAAAGCCAATTGGAATAACAAATATTGGCAAGATGGAGATGCTTTTATCCTTCCCGCTATGGAGGAAAAAACGCAAAAAGACGGTGCACTGTATATTCGAAGTCATGAAGTCAGTGTCTCGGATAAACCTAATAGCCAGGCATCATTACCATGTAAAGTCGTCGCGATTAACCCAGTAGGGGCAGAGGTTCGTGTAGAGTTATCGCCAATAGGTTGGGGTTCAAATGAGTTATGGGAGGCGAAATTGACACATCAAGCATTGAATGAGCACTCATTTAGTCGTGGAGATGAAGTTTATGCGACCCCACAAGTCGGCTACTTTTTTGCTAATGATACAAAAGGTGAGCCTACGATATTGCGTTGGCCATTCCTAGCCCCGGGTAACCTGATGTTTGATATCTAAATACTTTTGACCAAATAACAAAAAGCGAGCTTATTTTTAGCTCGCTTTTTTATTCTTTCTATTGAAACCTTTTAATGACTCTGTGACTCAAACGCCAATACTTTCTGTTCTACTTTACGGAATATTAGTGACAAGATGCCATTGATGATTAAATAGAATGCACCAGCAATACCAAATACTGTCAAGGTATCGTAGGTTTGAGCGTTAATGCGTTGTGCGTAGCCCATTAAATCCATAATGGTGATGGTGCTGGCTAGGGATGTGCCTTTAAATACAAGAATCACTTCATTTGAATAAGCCGGAATAGCACGACGAATTGCATAGGGTACTAATACACCTAGTGTGGTTTTTGTATTCATACCTAGTGCGCGGCAGGCTTGCCATTGCCCTGATGGAATTGCATCAAATGCGCCTTTAAATAGTTGGGTGCTGTAAGCTGCAGTGTTCAACGCTAACGCTAACATCGCGCAAAACCAAGGTTGACTTAACCAGTTCCACATAAAGCTATCACGAATCCACTGAAACTGGCCCGGGCCATAATAGATTAAGAATATTTGTACTAGTAGTGGTGTGCCAGTAAATAGGGTAATCAAAGCTCGGCTGAACAAATGAATGACAGGTAAGCGTACGATTAAAGTCATAGTCATCAGTAGTGACAAAGTACAGCCGACCAATAGCGCAACGGCCGTTAATTCGATACTGGTTTGCAGGCCATCAAGTAGCTGCCAAACATGTTGTTCGTTCATGATTGTGCTCCTAGTGGCTGTTTTTTCTTAGGTTTACTGGAAACCATATTGGCATCTTGTAATTGATATTTTTTATTGAGAATAGCAATAACACGTTGAGTGATTAGAGTAATGACAAGATAAACTGCGGCCGCTGTTGCATACCAAGTAAAGCTTTGGTGGGTAGCGGCTGAAGTGAGTTGGGCTTGTTTTAATAGATCCGTCACGCCAATCAGAGAAACCAAGGCGGTATCTTTTAATAGCACTAGCCATTGGTTAGTTAAACCGGGCAGGGCATGACGTACTGCTTGTGGTAGAACAATGCGAATAAAAACACGAGGTTTAGATAAACCTAAAGCAGTCGCCGCTTCGGCTTGACCTTTCGGTACCGCTTTAAGCGCACCACGTAAGGTTTGGGCTGCATAAGAAGCAAAGATAAGTGATAAGGCGATCACCCCAGAAAGAAAGGGGCTGATCTCGATATATTCGCCAGTAATGTAGAATAAGATTTGTCCTGAACCAAAGAAAATGAACAAGACAACAAGAAGCTCAGGTAACCCTCGAATTACCGTCACCAAAGCCGTGGTTGGCCAAGAGATCAATTTCAAGCGCGACATTTCGCCACCTGCAAAGATCATAGAAAGCACCAAGCCCACAGCAAGGCTGGTAAAGGCTAACTGAATTGTCAGCCAGCTCGCGTCAATTAATGCTAGAGAGTAACCTGAGAACATCACTTATTCACTATTCTTTAGACTTCAAGATTGCCTATACCAATTCCAATAAATAAGTGGTCTAAATTAGCGCAGAGAAAAAGCTTGATAACAAGGCATAAAATTTCTGTTCGTAGTGGTCCTACATACAAATTTTATAACGTAGTTAGCAAGTTTTTTAACTAGCTAGGATGATCAGTTATTTGTTGGCGTTGGTATTTTATTTGCTAGCAAAGTATTTATCAAAAATCGCTTTGTATTCACCATTTTGTTTCACTTTTTCTAGTGCTGCATTTAGTTGATCTACCAATTCTTGATTGTCTTTGTTTACCGCAATACCAAAGCCATTACCGAAGTATTGTTTGTTGGTAACTGGTTCGCCTACGTAGGCTAGGTCATCTTCTTTTTTGAACCATTCTGCGACTACTGCGGTATCTCCAAATACACTATCGATACGGCCATTTTGCATATCAATAAATGCATCTTGATAGCTTGCGTAAGGAACGGCCGTTACGCCTGGCATTTGATCGACTAGGTAGCTTTGGTGAGTTGAACCATTTTGAACGCCAATACGTTTACCTTTTAATCCCGCTTGGTCTACGATTTTACCTTTAACTGAAACAAAAGCGGCGGCGTTATCATAGTAAGCATTGGTGAAGCTGACTTGTTTTAGACGTGCTTCAGTAATATCCATCGCTGAAATGGCTGCATCATAGCGCTTGAATTTAAGTGCTGGGATCAAGCTATCAAACGCTTGATTTTGGAAAGTACACTTAGCTTCAATTTCTGCACATAATGCTTTGGCAAGGTCGATATCAAAGCCTTGAATTTGGTTGTTGTCATCTATGTATTCAAACGGGGCATAAGTGGCTTCAGTGGCAAATTTGATTTCGTCTTGCGCCATCGCGTGAGTAGAAGTAAGGCCAATTAAGCTAGCAAGTAGAATTTTTTTCATTGTATAACTCCATTTATATCTGTGATTTTTTTACTAATAGAATGTTTTTATTGTTAGGTTTTAGTGTCTTAAGTAATCGGCAAACGCTTGGGATTGTGGGTTGGTAAAGTGACTCTTATCACCATGCTCAACCACATAGCCTTTTTCTAAATACAACAAATGACTGGCGACTTTTTTAGCAAAATCAACTTCGTGAGTCACGATAATTTGCGTGATGCCAGTTTTGCTTAATTCTTTAATAATATCGACAACTTGTGAGGTGATTTCAGGGTCAAGCGCTGCAGTTGGTTCATCAAAAAGTAGTACGTCAGGTTTCATCATTAATGCACGAGCAATTGCCACACGCTGCTGCTGACCACCTGATAACTGTAAGGGCCAAGCATCTGCTTTATCGGCGAGTTGAAGCTTGGTTAAGATCTCCATCGCTTCTTTTTTTGCTTCAGCCTTATTTATGCCGGCAACTTTTATAGGTGCTTCAATCAAATTATCTAGAACACTCATGTGAGGCCATAAGTTGTATTGTTGAAAAACCATGCCGACCTTTTTGCGCAGTGCCATGCCTTGTTTTTCTGAAATTTTAGTAGAAAAATCAAACGACTCATTGGCAATAGAAAGCGTACCATTGTCAGGCATCTCTAATAGGTTTAAAACACGTAGTAATGAGCTTTTTCCTGCGCCGCTTGGGCCAAGTAAAACTAAGGTGTCACCGGCTTCACACTCAAAGCTTACATTGTGTAAAACTTGGTTTGAACCGTAAAACTTATTAATAGCGTTAATTTGAATAGTCATGCTTCCATTCTGCATTTATTGTCACTAGGTAAATATACTAATGATTGTATGGTTTTATGCAAGAAAAATGTATATTAAATCATTCTATGAGAATAATTGTCTGAACAATATCTAACCAGTAGCACACGACTGATTTCTTGCCTGAATATGTTAATGGGAAGTTAATGTATATTATTATGAATGAGGAGTCTTTCACAGCACTTCAAATTGGTGAGTGAGTTATCAATAATGTAGAAAAACAAACCCAAAAAGCGGAGTAGAGATCTCATATTCAGGTTTGAGTATTTGGGATAAGATTAATTGAATCGCAAACATTATTAAAGTTAAGGCTCAATCATTCGCATTATGCGAGTTCTACATCAAAGACAAAAATCGCCTATAGATTTACCGTGTTTGAAAAACAAGTTTTTCTCCTTGAATGCAGCTTCTGTCTAATTGGTCTGTGACGTTTATAGAAGGGAAGTTGGTTTTGGGGTTTCGGTGCACAAAAATATCGCACAAAGACACTAAGAATAAAAAAACCAGCAGTATGTTTCCACACTACTGGTTTTGAATTTACTTTAAATGGAGTACAGTCTTTCACATAAAGACTAATTTAGCGACAAAGACTGCCGTTAATACGTACATGCAAATTGAGACGTCTTTTTGTTTACCCGTTGCGACCTTTAAAACTGTGTAGGTAATAAAGCCTAGTGCAATACCGTTGGCAATTGAGAACGTCAGCGGCATCATTAATGCGGTGATGGCTGCAGGAGCGGCATCAGTGAAGTCGTTCCATTTAATGTGTTGCATACTGCTCATCATGACAAACGCTACATAAATCAGTGCGCCTGCTGTCGCGTATCCTGGGATCATACCAGCCAGCGGTGATACAAAGATAGCGGCAATAAATAGCAAACCAACGACGACAGAAGATAGGCCTGTTCGAGCGCCTGCTTCAACGCCAGCAGCACTTTCTACATAGCTAGTCACAGGTGGACAACCGACACAAGACCCCGCAACGCTCGCTATACTGTCGGCTTTTAATGCCTTACGAAGATCTTTAATTTTCCCGGTATCTTCATCAATCAGGTTAGCACGTTGAGCCACGCCCATTAAGGTGCCTGCGGTATCAAACATATTGACGAACAAGAAAGCTAAGATCACGCTGATCATCGAAATCTCTAATGCCCCTGAAATATCCATTGCCATGAAGGTAGGTGCTAGGCTAGGTGGAGTATCAAAAATACCGTTATATTCAACGATACCCATGAAAAAACCGATCATGGTGACACTGAAAATACCAATTAATACCGCGCCGAATATTTTGCGTTCGCTCAGTACGCTAATGATCAAAAAGCATAATGCGGCTAATACCGCGCTTGGTTGTGTGAAGTCACCGAGTGAGACTAAGGTCGCTGGACTTTCGACTACTATGCCGGCCGTTTTCAATCCTATCAAACCAAGGAATAATCCAACACCTGCTGTCATGGCATAACGTAGGCTGTGCGGAATGCTGTCTAAAATCCACTCACGTAAGCTGCTGTAACTCATTGCGACAAATAGTACGCTTGAGATAAAGACAGCGCCTAATGCGACTTGCCAGCTATAACCCATTTCGCCAACAACAGTAAAGGCGAAAAATGCATTCAATCCCATACCCGGTGCCAGCCCAACAGGCCAGTTAGCATAAAATGCCATTAGCAGGGTACCTATTGCCGCTCCGACACAAGTGGCCACAAATAGTGCGCCAGCATCCATACCGGACGTCGCCATAATCGATGGGTTGACGAAGATGATATAAGCCATAGTAGCAAAAGTGGTTAAGCCACCAATGATTTCAGATTTGACGGTAGTGCCATGTTGTTTGAGTTTAAACCAACGTTCGAGTAGCCCTGAGTTTTGGTTGGATTGCTCGGTTTGGTTTTCGGTTAAGGTTTCACTGTTTGAATTTTCCACGGTACTTTTCCTTGTAGGGTGGTCCTTGTGGTTTTGCATCTACTTGTCACAACGACTTATTCATTTGCGACTTAGATAGAAAGCTCAATACGTTTTTTAGGCGTGACAAAGGTCAATAGACCGTAGGCCCGGAGGACATCCTGATCTCCATGCATTGATAGTTAAGTTTAGGGTTATGCGAAGTGCCGACAGCAGGCTGGCACAACGCTGAATTTATGTTGGCGATGAAAACTAGCTGCCACGATAGGTTGAGAAACTGTAAGGCGAGCAAAGTAGTGGCACATGGTAGTGACTGTCTTGATCGTTAATACCAAAGCGGATCGAAATATCATCTAGAAACGGCACTTCATCCAGCGTCACGCCTTTTTGTTTAAAGTAGCTTGCGGTGTGGAAAATAAGTTCGTACTTACCTACTTCAAAATCGACACCTTCTAATAGTGGCGAATCGGTTCGTCCATCAAAGTTAGTGGTGACGGTTTTGATTTTTTGTGCGCCTTGTTCAGTGATACGAAAGAGTTCAACCTGAATATCGCAGCCCGGTAATCCATTCGCCGTATCTAAAACATGTGTTGTCAATTTTCCCATAATTAGCTCTGCTTATTGATTGTTAAAATAAATGGTTTAGTAATGTTGAGTGAATCAAAAAAGGTTTGTTATAAAAATGTGATCACTTTAGATTGATTATGTACACAACATTGTGTTCCGTAAAGGTGATAGCTCAAAAAATTGGCACTGGATCATGTGTTGAAGGGGATGAGAATTTGGTGGTTTATTTATAATTTTATGATTTTAAATGTAAAAGTTTTAATTTAATAGTTTTCATCATTCAATAAAAAAAATTAATATTCCTGACTTTTAAGTCAATTTAATTTGGTTTTTCACTTCAAATAGTGCGTAGGTTAACAAGTTGTGAATAAAAATATTTGCCATGTTTTGATAATTGTATACAATAAATAAAACAAATATTCGGGGATGATTACTGGTTTAGGTTGTATACTTTTAATGTGTACGAACTTAATTCAGATGAATTCAGTATTCAAGGATGACACGACAAAGGAGAGGTTCATGGGTAGTGAGTATCCACGCAATTTAATCGGGTATGGAAAAGATCTGCCTGATGCTCAGTGGCCGAACGAGGCTCGAGTAGCGGTTTCATTTGTGCTGAACTATGAAGAAGGCGGCGAGCGCTGTACTTTGCATGGTGATGATGAGTCAGAAGCATTTCTTTCTGAAATCATTGGTGCACAGCCTTTTCCTAATGCTCGTCATATTAGTATGGAGTCTATTTACGAATACGGTAGTCGCGCAGGTGTGTGGCGTATTCTGAAGTTATTTGAACAATTTAACTACCCACTGACCGCTTTTGTTGTCGGTATGGCAGCCGAGCGTCACCCTGAAGTCATTAAAGAAATGGCGAATGCTGGGCATGAAATTTGCAGTCACGGTTACCGATGGTTGGATTATCACAAGATTGACATTGATACTGAACGCGAACATATGCAAAAAGCAATCAATGTGATTACGGAGATCACAGGTGAGCGTCCGTATGGTTGGTACACCGGCCGTAATGGCGTGAACACTCGTAAGCTGGTGGCCGAAGAAGGGGGCTTCTTATATGACTCTGATGCTTATGATGATGACCTTCCTTATTGGCATACTGAAGGCCCTAAACCTCAATTAGTGATCCCTTATACGCTTGATGTAAATGATATGCGTTTTGCTACCAACCAAGGTTTCCATACGGGTGAACAATTCTTTCAATACTTAAAGGATGCGTTTGATACTTTGTATGAAGAGGGCGCTGAAACACCAAAAATGATGTCTGTTGGTTTGCATTGTCGTTTGATTGGGCGCCCAGGCCGTATTCAAGGTTTAAAACGTTTTATGGAATATGTGCAGCAACATGAAAAAGTGTGGGTATGTCGTCGTTTAGATATCGCTAAACACTGGCATGAATGTCATCCGCATCCTGATCTTGTTAAGTGATCATCTCAAGCCAGTTTCAAATATTAAGTAAAGAAGGAAGGAACCGTGACTCAATTTAAAACTTGCCAACCAAGCAAAATGACCAAAGCAGAATTTGTTGAAACCTTTGCTGATATTTATGAACACAGTCCTTGGGTTGCTGAGCGTACTTTTGATAAAGGTTTGGATTCTTCTTTTGATCAGATTGAAAAGCTGCATGCGGCGATGGCACAAACTATGCTGGATGCTGACCCACAAGAACAATTAGAGTTGATTAACGCTCACCCAGATTTAGCTGGCAAAGCTGCGGTTAATGGTGAGCTAACCGCTGCATCGACTTCAGAACAAGCAGGGGCTGGAATTAGTCAATGTACGTCAGAAGAATTTGAACAATTTACCGATTTTAATGAGCGATACAAAGCTCGTTTTGAATTCCCTTTTATCATGGCGGTAAAGGGGGCTAACCGTCACCAAATCTTGGCATCGTTTGCTGAGAGAATTCACAACGATAAAGAAACGGAATTTGCAACCGCGATTGCGCAGATCAATAAGATCGCTTCGTTTCGACTTCAAGACATGTAACAAACAAATATATACAGCGGAAGACATGTAAATCATAAAAGGGAATGAGGACTGTCTGTGCCCAAACTCAAGGCTACAAACTTCCATTATGGGAATATGTACCCAAAATAATTGGAGTTACAGTGAGGCGACAAGTGAATGAAGCCCCATGAGTTTAGCTTGTCTAAATGATTGGGGTGAATGAACGCCGTCAACAAAACTGCAGCTTCAAGTATGAAGGGGATAGTATTGAGGTTAATACAATAGGGCTCAATAGAGCATAAAATAACGGAAGGGATATCATGACTGTAGACACCGCAATTTCACTGAAAGTTGAACCATTAACCAAAGAGGCATTTCAACCTTTTGGTGATGTGATTGATAAAGAAGTCAGCGATTACTTTATGATCAATAACGGCTCAACAAGACGCTATCACCGTATGGCGGATGTGGATGTGGCAGATAACGGTGGTGAACCCATCATCAGTATTTTTCAGGCAACCCCTTTAACGTATCCATTGAATATCCAAATGATGGAACGTCATCCTTTGGGCTCTCAAGCATTTATTCCGCTTCTTGGTCATCCATATTTAATTGTGGTGGCAGAGAAGGGCGAAGATTTGCAACCACAAGCATTGAGAGCATTTTTAAGCAATGGACGTCAAGGTGTGAATTATCACAAAGGGGTTTGGCACCATCCAGTACTTGCACTTCAACCAGATGATCAATTCTTAATTGTTGACCGTGCTGGCGAAGGCAATAACTGTGATGAAGTGTACTTTGAACAATCAACCAAAATCATCTTGTCATTGGATCATTTACCAAGTGTGAATTAACCGAAGTACGAACAGATTGTTGATTATTTAGCCGTCTATTGAAGAGCATACCGGTTCACCATATCCCGGTTACGTGTGCTCTAGACAAGGAACAGTTTAAGGAGAAAATTATGGATCCGCATATTACGGAATGGCTCAATCTTACAATTCGCTGGGTCCACATGATCGTTGGTATCGCGTGGATTGGGGCATCATTTTACTTTGTATGGTTAGAAAATAACTTAAACCGTGTTAATCCGAAAACGGGATTATCTGGTGACTTATGGGCGATTCACGGTGGTGGTATTTATCACTTAGAGAAGTACAAATTAGCACCACCTCAAATGCCAGAAAACCTACATTGGTTTAAGTGGGAAGCCTACTTCACTTGGATCACCGGTGTGTTGCTATTAGGCGTAGTCTACTACCTTAATGCCAATATTTACCTAATTGCTCCGGGTTCGGGGTTAAGTGTCGGAGCGGCAATTGGTATTGGTATCGCTTCGCTAGTGGGTGGATGGATAATTTATACCTTGTTGTGCGATTCACCATTGGGTAAAAAACCACTGTTA
Organism: Vibrio sp. E150_018; assembly: GCF_053544035.1. Lineage (NCBI taxonomy): Bacteria > Pseudomonadati > Pseudomonadota > Gammaproteobacteria > Vibrionales > Vibrionaceae > Vibrio > Vibrio sp. E150_018. Next base: position 103,710 of record NZ_JBHGNY010000007.1, read on the forward strand.
TTAGGGGTGGTGCTATTTGCCTGTCTTGTTGGAGCAGCTTATGGTTTAAGCCAAGTGTTTAGTGGCCGTGGTGCTTACATCCATGTTGGTGCGATTATTGGTACTATCATGGTGGGTAACGTATTCTTCGTGATCATGCCAGCACAGCGCAACTTAGTGAAAGCGATTGAAGATGGTACAGAGCCCGATCCTGCACTGCCAGCCAAAGGTTTATTGCGCTCTCGTCACAATAACTACCTAACATTGCCTGTGTTGTTCATTATGATCAGTAACCACTTTCCAAGCACATATGGCTCGGAATATAACTGGTTAATTTTGGCATGTTTAGCAGTGTTCAGTATCCTAGTTCGTCACTATTTTAACACTCGTCATGGTGGACAGAAGTTTGCATGGGCGGTACCGGTTGCGGTATTAGGTATGATTAGCCTTGCGTTTGTGACGTCAAACAAGATGCCTAGCCTATCTGAACCTAGTGTGCCAGTTGCTAAACAAGAATCTGCAACTACGACTGATAGCGCAGCAGAAACTGCCAGTGCACATGAAGCGGGTACAGAAGTAGCAGAAGCTTCCGTGTTTACTCAAGTTCAGCATGTGATAGAAACACGTTGTGTAGAATGTCACTCAGCAACGCCAACCAGTAATATGTTTGCGACGGCACCTGCAGGAGTAGTACTTGATACGCCGGAAGAGATTCAAACCAATGCGCCACGTATTCAATCACAAGTTCAAACACGTGTTATGCCACTTGGTAATTTAACCAAGATGACCGATGAAGAACGCGCATTAGTGGTTGACTGGGTAAGCGATGGCGCGAAAATTTAATATCTATACCCAAGTAATTGAAGCGGTAGTTTGACGGTGTTAGTTGCCTCATCTCCTCTTCAATTCCTTTGGTAATGAACCTTTTTTAGTCATTTGTTGTACTTATTTGGCACCTCCCTCGGGTGCTTTTTTTATATCTGTAATACATTAGATAAGCCATTAAACGTCATCTATTCTCAATAGGTATTAATAACATTAAAGGGATAGAGCGTGATGATGGACTCAAGATCTATTCCACAGGAAGTATTTGGTTGATATGACGAATATGCCCACGAGCTAATTGACCGATACGAATTTTTCACTACTTCTTTTTCTATACAATATTGATGACAACACCTTAAAAATTCTCTTTTTTTATGATTATCAACTAGGCTTGTTATTAAACAAGCACATTTATTTATACCCAAGAAACAGGAGTAGTTATGAATATTATTATGTTTTTAATTATCGGTGCGATAGCAGGGTGGTTGGCTGGTCAGATAATGAAAGGTTCCGGCTTTGGCGCAATTGGTAATATCGTCATTGGTATTGTGGGGTCGGTGATCGGCGGCTTCACTTTTAGTTTGTTGGGGCTATCATCAGGAGGATTAATCGGATCACTTGTTACAGCAACGGTCGGAGCGGTGATATTGCTTTATATTTCTCGACTTATTAAGTCTTAAAGTAGTTAAAAACTATTAATTTATTAAAAGCGTGAGTATTGAAGGTTGGGGTTATATCTTCCAATCTTTAATGCTTGCGCTTTAATTGTTTTATATGACTTCCCGTTACCCTCTTACATTCTCTTTTGTTGTGCCGTTGGTCTTGCTTAACACTATGTTGTATTGAATGAAATTTACTCACCAAAAATCAATAGTTCCTAAGTAACTGTGAATGACTTCACAAAACAAAATGTTGGAATTGGAGTTGTAAATTAAGTAGAAAGTTAATCTTTTAATAGTTAACTATATGTTTATAAAGATTTATTTCATTATGTTTGTTGAGCGCCTCCGTTTTTTCCACTTATAACTGGAAAATACTTCTCTCCTCCTTTTTTATTGATTACTTATGATGGTTCCAACTTAAATATAAACCTGTTTTGGAGATTCCTGTGGAAGTGAAAGATTCAAATATCGATGAGGCTCAATTAAAGCCTGAATTCGATGCATTATTTGAACGTGCGATTAACTTATTAAGAGAAAATAAAATATTTCCTGATGCAGTTCAAAAGCAAATGTTATTTTCTCATTTAAAAGCAATGGTTATTCGTTCTTACACTGGAGAGCCTCTTCCTGAAGTAGAAGTTGAAATGTTTGAAGATATTTCAGATGTTTCTCATCAATTAGCAAAAGAGTTAGTTTCTTGGGTCGATAATATTGCCTTTGAAGAAACTTACTTATTATCTGTCCACTTTGAAGTAGCAAAAGAAAACGAATTAACAAGTGAATTAGGAGCATAAGATTATGACTACAGTTAAATTAGTAATTGGTGATCGTTTAGGTAAAGGACAAAAAGTAGGTCTAGGTGCAGAAACTGCTGGTGCAGAAGTAACGGTAATCACAGGTGTTGCAGCCGATATGAAACTAGGCGATGTAATGAAAGAGCAAGACGCTGATCTTGGTATTTCTTTCTGTGGTAGTGGTGGAGCAGGTGCTATTACAGCACAAACAAAATATGGCTATAAAGCACGTTATGGTATGCGTTCTATTGAAGAAGGCGTAACGGCAATTAATGAAGGTTATAACGTACTGGGTTTTGGCTTCATGGACAAAGAAGAATTAGGTCAGAAATTAATTGAAGCATACCTTAAAAAAACTAACGGCTAAATTATGAAAGAATCTAGAACAAGCACAGTAAGGGTTCAAGGTAGCGGTAAAACCAAAAATGACGCTATGAGTCATGCCTTAAGTAAAATTCAAAAAACAATCTTAAAAGACAGTAAAAAGATTATTTTACGGATTGAACCAATCGATATAGAAATTATTCAATCTACGTATAAAGAAGTGACGGAAAAGTTTATGTTTTTATTCTTACCAAGAGTAAAAACCACGTATTTCTTAACTTTGGATGTGACCGTAGATATTACTTTGTTTGATCTTGATGATGTCGAGTTTTCTCCAAAATAATGTTTGATCTATTAGGGTGAAATAAAAGGAAATAATATGTTCTTAATTATATTAATTAAGTCCCTCATTATCGGTGCGTTTGTTGGTGTTGGTGTTGGGGTAGGAGCGGCACGTATGTTCCACGCTCCAACAGTACAAGGAATGGGGGCTTTTCGTACTTTAGGTGAGCTAAATTCATGTGAAGGTGATCCTGCTTCGCATTTCTCATTTGGTTTGGGGTTCTTTTTCAACGCTTGGGCTTCTTCTGTTGCTGCTGGTTCTTTTACGCAAGATGTTGATCACCGAATCATTCCAAACTGGGGGGCCGCAGCTTTGATGGTGAAAAACCGCAATGTGACGGAAACCTTACATGATCCTAAAAAAATGGGGATTGCCTGCGGCATCATCGGCATGCTTGTGGTTGCTTTCCTTAACTCTACGGCATCAGCAGTACCAGAAACATTGCAAATTACAGCTGTGAAAGTACTCGTTCCTGCTGCGAACTTGTTAGTTAACGTGGCGATGCCAGTTATTTTTTGGCTAGCGGCGATTGAAGCGGGTCGTAAATCTGGTTTTTGGGGTACGATTTTTGGTGGACTAGCACAACTTATCATGGGTAATGCGGTACCAGGTCTGGTTCTCGGTATTTTGATTGGTAAAGGTGTAGAAGATAGTGGCTGGAATAAAGTGACGAAAATTATGCTAGCTGCAGTTATCGCACTGTTCGCATTAAGCGCCTTCTTCCGTGGATTTGATATCGAAGTTCTAGAGTCTTTCCGAGTTAATGTGCCTGAATGGCTACACATGATTCATAGCAAGTAAGGGTTGAATGATGGACGAACAACAAAAAAATAACTTTTGGTACGCTGACTGGTCATTCCCATTCTTTGTCGGACTACTTTCTTCTGGTGTTTTTGCTGGTACGCATATGTATTACCTATATGGTATCGGTGCATTTAATGAAGTCGCTTTCGTTTCAATGTTACGTGCTGGTATGGATACTGGTGTATACGGTGCAGTTGCAGCCTTTGGTGCGAGTTTCTTATTTGCTCGTATCATCGAAGGTTCTTTAGTCGGTATTTTAGATATTGGTGGCGCGATTCAAACCGGTATTGGTCTTGGTGTTCCAGCTCTATTACTTGGCGCAGGCATTATGTTTCCGCTTGAAAACTTTATTGCGGCATTAGCGACAGGTTTTGCGCTTGGTGTTGCGATTGGCTACATCATCATTCTGGCTCGTAAATATACCATTAATCAAAGTAACTCTACCTATGGTGCAGATGTCATGATGGGTGCGGGTAACTCATCTGGTCGTTTTCTTGGGCCTTTGATTATCTTGTCTGCCATTGGTGCATCGATTCCTATTGGTATTGGCTCACTAGTTGGTGCATTAATTTTCTATCAATGGCAGAAACCAATTACGGGTGGTGCGATTCTTGGGGCAATGATCTTAGGTTCTATCTATCCAATCGCTCTCTAGTCATCGCCAATCAAACCTAACGATGTTTTCACTGGCTCCTTATCGATTTCGATCTCCTTTTAGGTAGGGAGCCAGTATTTTACTTTCATCAACGAATCAGGCCATTTTATGTATGATCTTCTAATTAAGGCGGCAAAGTTAATTAACGATGAGTTAGTTGATATTGCCATTAGCAATGGAAGCATTGTGGAAGTAGGGGAAATTCAAGGTAGTGTTAAACAATGTATTGACCTTAAAGGGAAATATTATATCAGTGCCGGCTGGATTGATTTACACACACATTGTTATCCCAAATCACCGATTTATCATGATGAACCCGACTTAGTCGGAGTGGCTCAAGGTGTGACAACGGTGATTGATGCAGGCAGTGTTGGTGCCAATGATGTCGATGACTTTTATCAACTTTCTGCACAACAAAAAACCAATGTTTACAGCTTATTAAATATTTCTCGGATTGGCTTATTACGTCAAAATGAATTAGCAAATTTAGCGGATATCGATAAAGCATTAGCGTCTTCTGCGATTGAACGTCATCCGAATTTTATCAAAGGCTTGAAAGCGCGAATGAGTGGTAGTGTTGTAGAGCAATCGGGTATGAAGCCTCTGCACTTAGCGAAAGAAATTCAGCAAGAAAACAAGAACCTACCTTTGATGGTTCATATTGGAAATAACCCACCAAATTTAGATGATGTCGCCGACCTTCTGGGGAGAAATGATGTCATTACTCATTGTTATAACGGCAAGCCAAACCGAATTTTAGACCAGTCTGGCAAAGTGAAAGCGTCTGTGGCAGCTGCATTACAACGAGGCTTAAAACTCGATATTGGTCATGGTGGCGCAAGTTTTAGCTTTGATGTTGCTGAGAAAGCGATAGCCGAAGGAATCTATCCAGATACCATTAGCTCAGACATTTATTGCAAAAATAGAGAGTTAGGACCTGTTCGCAGCTTGGCTCATATTATGTCTAAATTTCTTGCCATTGGTCTTTCTCCTGAAAGGATTATTGACTGTGTGACGACTAACGCTGCGCAGGTGATGCGTTTAGATAATAAAGGGAAATTAGAGCCGAGCAAAGATGGCGATCTCACCATATTTGATTTGGTTGAATACAATGAAGAACTGGTGGATACCGAGTCGCAATCTCGTCAAGGTGAAATGAAATTTATGCCATTAGCCGCCGTTATTTCAGGCCAATTAATATTAACGAATGATGGAGCTAAATTAGATGTCTTCAATTCATGAAAAATACAATCTTAAGCAAGTCATTAACTGTTCCGGTCGCATGACAATTTTAGGTGTTTCGACACCAACGGAATCCGTCTCTGAAGCGGTTAATGCTGGCCTAAACCAATACTTTGAAATGAAAGATTTGGTAATTAAATCCGGTGAATTTATTGCCGATCAATTAGAAACAGAGGCAGCGGTTGTTGTGTCATGTGCATCCGCTGGTATCGCTCAATCGGTTGCCGCCATGATTGTGAAAGACGATCAATACCGTTTAGAGAACCTGCATGCGCATCAGCATGATGTACCGAATGAAATCGTGATCCCTAAAGGACATAACGTTAACTTTGGCGCACCCGTTAGCACCATGATTATGCTTGGTGGTGGACAAGTGAAAGAAGCGGGCTATGCCAATGAGTGTACCAAAGCGCACTTATTAGCAGCGATTACCCCAAATACCGCAGCGATTTTATACGTTAAGTCGCATCACTGTGTACAAAAAAGCATGCTATCGATTGAAGAAGCGGTTGAGGTGGCTCGTGCCCATCAATTGCCATTGATTCTTGATGCTGCCGCAGAAGGCGATTTGAAATCTTACTATAAAATGGGGGCTGATCTAGTTATTTACAGTGGTGCCAAAGCGATTGAAGGACCAACAAGTGGTTTAGTGGTTGGACGCCAACAATACATCGACTGGGTTCGAATGCAATCTCAGGGAATCGGTCGTGCGATGAAAGTCGGAAAAGAGGGTATTTTAGGATTAACTCAGGCTGTTGCCGAATATTACACCCGCAATCATGAAACAGGCCAACAAATGGTCGACAAAATGAAAGACTTCATTGAGCAGTTAAATAAGCTTAATGGCGTCGATGCTAAGGTGGTTTGGGATAGTGCTGGTAGAGATATTGCAAGAACAGAAATTAGTTTTGATGAAACCGCTTTGAATATGACGACACCGACAATAGTGAATAAGCTGACTGCGACTAGCCCAGCAGTGTATTGCCGTGGATATAAAGCAAATGAAGGCAAGATAGAAATCGATGCACGTAGTGTGACCAAGTCTGATCTTGAACTTGTTAGTAACAAAATTAATAGCATTATTAATGCTTAACATAATGAATTGATAAGATCTTTTTAAGAGAGTGTAGTATGAGCTTACAAGCCAATTTTTATAAAAATCGTGTGTGCCTGAATGTATTAGCGGGTTCAGTCGAAAATGCCAAAGACATTTATGAAGCTGCAGAAGGCCATGTGGTTGTTGGGGTTTTATCTAAGAACTATCCTGATGTGGATACCGCAGTTAAAGCAATGAAAGAATACAGTGATGTGATCAACAACGCGGTTTCGGTTGGTCTAGGAGCCGGTGATCCAAACCAGTCGATGATGGTGTCTCAAATTTCTCAGCACCTACAACCACAACATATTAACCAGGTTTTTACTGGTGTCGCAACGAGTCGTGCGTTATGTGGTCAGGATCAAAGTATCATTAATGGTTTAATTTCACCAACTGGAACGGTTGGAATGGTAAAAGTGTCTACTGGACCATTAAGCTCACAAAAATGCGATGGTATCGTTCCTGCTGATACGGCTGTGGCAATGTTAAAAGACATGGGGGGGAGTTCAGTTAAGTTCTTCCCTATGGGAGGACTAGACACCCGTGAAGAATTTGCTCATATTGCGAAAGTATGTGCTGATAATGACTTCTGGTTAGAGCCAACTGGCGGGATTGATCTTGAGAACTTTGAAGAGATCATGCAAATCGCACTTGATGCAGGTGTAACAAAGATTATCCCACATATTTATAGTTCAATTATTGATAAAGAAACGGGTAATACACGTCCAGAAGATGTTCACACATTATTGTCTATCGTTAAAAGGTTACTAGGATAAGATTGATGCCGTAATTGATGTGTATTTTATGTGAAAACTAAGATACACATCGGTAAATATCTATTTAAAACGATAGGAATAGCAAGGTTTGGCGAGCGAAGCCAGCCTTGTTGTTTATAAGGTCAACAATTTAATTTATCATGCAAAATAATTAAAAGGTTGATGGTAGAAAAGGCTATTCCACCCTTTTGAAGCCATTTTTATTGGCTGTACGCTATTATACTCAAGCCAATCTATGTTGAGATTGCTTGGGTATTGTTTCTATTTTGTTGGGTCTAAAATGATACAATTTCCTTACCCTCGCTTAAATCAAATTTTTGAGGCACTTCAAGCCTCAGTTTTAACTCAACAGGAACTGGCCGATCGCTGCAAAATCTCAACCCGAACGATTCGGACCGATGTGTCTGCTTTGAATGATATTTTGATTACTTATGGTGCTCAGATTACTCATCAAAGACATAAAGGTTATCAGCTCGATATTTTTGACGCTGTACGTTACGAAGACCTGTCAAAACAAAATCAACAGATGCGTAAGTCTCCGAGAAATGCAAAAGAACGCATACTACATTTAAGCATGTGCCTACTATTGCAAGAACAAGAGTGCAAGCTTGATGATTTAGCCAATCAGTGGTTTGTGAGTCGAACATCTTTACAAGCTGATATGGCTGAAGTTCGTGATATTTTTCATCAGTATGGTTTGGAAGTGGAAAGTAAAGCATTCCAAGGTCTAACTCTGCACGGGAATGAGCAGGCAATTCGCGCCTGTATCGCACATGTTTTATTTAATATTGAACCGACCGATCCAGTCTTTTCGAACATTTGTGATAACTTTTTTCCGGAAATAAATACACCACAGTTGCAAGACACCATATTGTCGATTCTTCAGAAGAATAATATTCATTTAACCGATGAAGGGCTTCATCATTTACAAGCGTATTGTGGAATCGCGCTACATAGAATAAAACTTGACCATATTATCTATGATATTGAATTCCCTGAGATAAGTGCTGAAGCTATTCTCGCGGGAAAAGAGTTGGCAGAGGCTCTTTCTCAATATGTGTCTGAAAGGACATTAGCAAAAGAAGTGGATTATTTGTGTATTCAAATTGCTGCACGACGAGTTATCGGCGCGAACACTTCATATTTACAGCCCTCAAGTGAGCCATACCAATTTATCGGTTATTTGTTGAAATTTATCAGTGATACTTATTGTTATGATTTAAGACAAGATCGAAAGCTGCATCAAGATCTACTTAGTCATGTAACCACCATGATGTTGCGTGTTAAATATCAAATCACCTTGCCTAATCCACTGGTTGATCATATCAAGCGTTACTATCCCATGGCTTATGATATGACGGCAGCGGCTATCGCTCAGTGGAGAGGGCCATATCGGATCCCTGATGGCGAACTAGCATATTTGGTGATGCATATAGGGGTTGGAATTGAGCGAAATTATGCAGCAGAGGTAGAACATACACCTACCGCTATTTTGGTGTGCAACTCTGGGGTATCAATTGTACGTTTAATCGAATCTCAACTTAAAAAGCAATTACCACAATTGTCAATGATGGCCGTTTATTCTTCTCAGGAATATCAACGTTTGCCACATATACAGGCCGACATTGTTATTTCAACGGAAAAATTAGAACAAAAAAATAAACCAGTATTGTTTATAACGTCGGTTCCTACTCCTTTTCAAATAGATCAAATTAATAAGCATATTCAAACGTATAGAACACCACCTTATATTTTAGAGTGTTTTTTTGATGATCGCTATTTCAAGCATATTAGCGAGCCAATTTCACAACAGGTGCTGTTAAAGCAGCTATGTGATGAGCTTGAACAAGACGGTATTGTTCCGAAAGAATTTCATGACTCCGTGGTAGAGCGAGAAAATATCACACCGACCATGTTGGGTGACATGATTGCGATTCCGCATTCGGTTGGTTTAATGGCCAATGAAACTAAGGTTTATACTGTCTTTTCTGAAAAAGGAATAAAGTGGAGCAATAATCATAAAGCGAACTTGATTTTTCTGTTTGCAATAAAACAAGAGGATTATGAAGAGGCGATGGGCCTATATGAATTGTTTGTCACTTTTATGGATTCAAAAGCAATTTCCTCATTAACCCACTGTAATAACTTTGAAGCATTTCTTCACTTTGCCAAACGTTGTTGGTTGAGTTGTAAAAAAGAGTGGTAGTGATGCATTGCGGGTAAGACCTGTACTGCTTATCCGCAACTCGAACTCTCCAGTTAAGCCTTTTTAATATCCGCTAATATTTCTATCGCTTTACACGCTTTTCTCGAGTAATGAAAAAGCACATTAGCGAAGCAAAAGTGACCAATGCAACACCTTGCCAAAATGAGTGGCTGAGGTTGACTTCTAAGTACACGGCAGAAAATAACGTCGCGAAGATAGGAATAAAATAAGACAGCGTTCCTAGCAAAATAATGTTGCCGCCGACAATGGCGTGATTCCATAAAGCATAGCCTGAACCTATGGTTATCCCAGCGATTAACACCGTAATACTACTTCCCCAAGTAAAAGTTAAGCTAAGTTCTGTGCTGAAGGCGTATTTTATCCATAAGGAGATAGCTGTTGCCATAAAGAATAGTGAGATAGGGTTTTGACCATTACTCATCTTCTTGGTGACGGTGCAATAGACCGCCCATATTATCGCACCCGAAAAAGCGAGTAGGTATGGAATAGGATTACCAGCAATATTCTGGCTGATAAGTTTCATGGATAATGTTTGATCGCCCGATATACACCACGCCACCCCCACAAAGGCTAGTGCAATACTTGGATAGATCAAAAAATTCACTTTCTTATTGCTAATAATCACACTGAGTAGAATAGTCAATGCGGGCCATAGGTAGTTGATTATCGCCATTTCCATAGATTGTCGACGGCTATCAGCTAAACCGAGTGATAGAGCTAAGCAAATTTCATAAGTAACAAATAAAACCCCGCCTACCATTAAATACCGTTTGGGAAATTTTTTAAGATGTGGCACGCCCATTACTACGAACAGAAATATCGTACTCACGGAATAGATCATCGCCGCGCCTGCGGTTGGACTAAATAATTCGGATATATCACGAATTAAAGCGGTAAGAGAGCTCCACAGTAGAATAGCGAGTACGCCGCAGAGCGTGTATTTATGTTTGTTTAGAAAGCGCATGGTAATACTTTGTCAGCGATTATGTATGAAGGTTGAAAGTATCAATAATAAGGCTGAGAGGCAATGTACAACTTACTTGAAATTACCTGCGTGAAATTGTCCAGTTATTGATGTAAAAAATGATCGCTAGATGTTAAAAAATTTATTTTTTTTGAATGGGAAAAGTGAAGACTTATAGTTTGACTTTTTAAATACTTAACCATTTTATGGGTATTAAGCTAATCTTAGTAATAACAGTTACTTATAAAAAAGCATTTTAAGAAAATTTAATATTAAATTTGCTAAATATTTCTTTCTGAACCTATCCTTTAGTGGTAGATTCGCATCGTTGTGAAACCAACTTGTGGGCAAATAAGGAAAATAATTATGAAAAAAACATCTATTGCCATTATCGTGATCATCGGTGTGGTAATTGGCTGGATCACTTTTGGGGGAACTCAAGCGGTGCTTCATGCCACCTCAACTACTGAATTTTGTGTCTCATGCCACACTATGGAAAAACCTCTTCATGAGTACCAAGGATCAGTTCATTTCAGTAATAGTAAAGGTGTGAGAGCTGAATGTGCCGATTGTCATATTCCTACCCACAATACTGTCGATTATCTATGGACTAAAATTCGTGCCTCAAAAGACATCTATCATGAGTTTGTCACTGGCAAAATTGATACTGATGAAAAATACGAAGAACACCGTTTAGAAATGGCGCAAACGGTTTGGGATCAATTAAAAGCGAATGACTCTGCAACTTGTCGTAGTTGCCATAGCTTCAATGCCATGGAACTTTACGATCAACCTAAAGGTGCGCGTGAAATGCACATTGCTGCACAAAAAGATGGTCAAACCTGCATTGACTGTCATAAAGGAGTCGCTCATATCGCACCACAAATGAAACTGGATACATCTGCATTCAATCATTTATATGACATTGCTAAATCAACGCCAAGTAATGCAGAAACCGTTTATCCACTTGATTTTATTCAGATGGGTGAATTAGCCACGATTAACCCTACCGTTGAATTAAAAGTGAGCAAAACAGAAGGTGATAAGCGTACGGTTACCGTATTTGGTTACCAAATGAAAGGTGCGGAATCGGTGATTTACCTTGGTAATGGACAGCGTTCAATTTTGGCGTCTTTAACAGAAGAAGGTCAAAAAGCGTTAGAACTTGGTGAGTCTTCGACTGATGAATATGGAAACGAATGGCGTACTGCTAGCTTAACGGGTGAAATTAATGCACCGGTTATTGATTCAAATAAACCTTTATGGGAATACGGCGAAAAACTAGATAGTACATATTGCTCTACTTGTCATGCGAAAATCCCACCAAATCACTTTACTGTGAATGCATGGGGCCCGGTTGCGAAAAGCATGGGAAGTCGTACGGATATCTCGGATCTTAACCTAGAAATCCTAACTAAATTTTTACAAAACAACGCAAAAGACGTTGTTAAAGAACAAGAATAAGGAGTGAGTATGTCTGGAATTTCACGCCGTAGGTTTTTAAAAGGCTCAGGTGCAACAGCTGGTGCATTGGCGATTGCATCAATTCAACCTATGCCAGCTTTTGCGACAGAACCGAAAATTGGACGTACCGATGGTAAAGTTCTCACTGCTGGACGCATGGGGATTTTGTTAGCAGAAGTACAAGATGGAAAATTGGTGAACACGACTAATGCTCTGCCTCAAACAGTGGTTAACCATCTTCAACAAACTGGCCCATCTCAAGTTCATACTAAGGCTCGCGTTAAGTACCCAATGGTACGTAAAGGCTATTTAGCTAACCCAGAAAATCCTGAAGGTGTTCGTGGACAAGACGAATATGTTCGCGTGTCATGGGAAGAAGCTTATAAGCTTATCAATGAACAACACGGCCGTATTCGTAAGACTTACGGTCCGGAAGGTATTTTTGCAGGTTCTTATGGCTGGCACTCAAGTGGTGCTTTGCATGATGCACGTACATTATTGCAGCGTTATATGGGATTAGCGGGTGGCTATGTTGGATCACTAGGTGACTACTCTACGGGTGCTGCTCAGGTGATCATGCCATACGTAGTTGGTTCGATTGAAGTATATGAACAACAAACCACCTATCCAGTGGTATTAGAGCATTCTGATGTCGTTGTACTTTGGGGCATGAACCCTCTAAATACTTTACAGGTAGCTTGGACAGCCAATGATGGTCAAGGGTTAGAGTTCTTCCACCAGCTAAAAAAATCTGGAAAGACCGTAATTGCTATTGATCCAATTCGCTCAGAAACCATTGAGTTTTTTGGAGATAATGCACAGTGGATTGCTCCACATCCAATGACCGATGTGGCATTAGCGATGGGTGTGGCTCATACGTTGGTGAAAAATGATAAACATGATGTTGAGTTTATTGAAAAATACACTCACGGTTTTGATAAATTCAATGATTACTTGTTGGGTAAAACAGACGGCGTAGTAAAAGATTCTGCATGGGCAGAAAAAATTACAAGCGTACCGGCGAAACAAATCGAACTGCTAGCGGATATCTTCTCTAAAAACCGTACCATGTTAATGGCCGGTTGGGGTATACAGCGTCAACAATTTGGTGAGCAACGTCACTGGATGATCGTGACCCTTGCAGCAATGCTTGGTCAAATTGGTCTACCTGGTGGTGGCTTTGGTTTCTCTTACCATTACTCAAATGGTGGTAATCCAGCGCGTGATGCGGGTATTTTACCCTCTATTTCCTCTACGATTAATGAATCATCAACAAATGGTGGTCACTCGACAAGCTCTTGGTTAAAAAATGGTGGTTCGGTAGTAAATGCGCTTCCTGTTGCTCGTATTACTGAGGCATTAGAAAACCCAGGAATGCAGTACCAGCACAATGGACATACCCTAACTTATCCAGATATCAAAATGGTGTGGTGGTCTGGTGGCGGTAACTTTACTCAGCATCAAGATACCAACCGTTTAATACGTGCATGGCAAAAACTTGAGCTTTCTGTCGTTTCTGAAATTTATTGGACAGCAGCCGCGAAACACGCTGATATCGTATTACCAATCAATACCAGCTTCGAGCGAAATGATGTGGTAATGGTGGGTGATTACAGTAGTCAATTCTTATCACCAATGAAACAAGCTATACCTTCTCAGTTTGAATCTAAAAGTGATTTTGAAGTGTTTTCTGAACTTTCTGAATATTTATTTAAAGGAGGTCGTGACGTTTACACTGAAGGACGTGATGAAATGGAGTGGCTAAATCACTTCTACAAAATTGCGCAAAAAGGCGGTCGTAACTCTCGTGTGCCTATGCCTAACTTCACACATTTCTGGAAAGAAAATCAGTACATTGAAATGAAGTGGAACGAGAAAAATGCTCAGTTTGTTCGTTACGCTGAGTTTAGAAAAGATCCAACTATGAACCCGCTAGGTACGCCAAGTGGTAAGATTGAAATCTACTCTAAAACACTTGCAAGCTATAACTTGCCAGACTGCCCAGCACATCCAACATGGTTAGAGCCTACTGAATATACAGGTTCTGCTAAAGAAGGTGAGCTACAATTAATGACTGCGCACTCAGCGTACCGTTTACACAGTCAGTTCAACTATGCTGACATCCGTAAAGAGTATGCGATTGCCGGTAAAGAGCCGATCTTAATCAACAAAGCCGATGCAGAAAAACGCGGCATTAAAACAGGCGATATTGTTCGTGTGTTTAACCAACGAGGCCAAGTTCTAGCGGGTGCTGATGTGACTGACGGCATTAAGCAAGGTTCGGTATGTATCCATGAAGGCGCATGGCCCGACTTTGACCCTAAGCTAGGTATTTGTCGTAATGGTGGTCCAAATGTACTGACATTGGATATTCCGACTTCTCGTCTTTCTAATGGCTGTGCAGCAAACTCAGCACTAGTAAAAGTTGAGAAGTGGGTAGGTGATGCGCTTGAAACACAAGCTTTCTTACCACCAAAAGGTGTAGATGCTTAAGCATTAAGTTCAATTATTACGAATATTTAGTCCTTAATAGTGAAAATCCGAGCCAAATAGCTCGGATTTTTTTGTGTTCTTAGTTGTAGAGGACAGATAACCCACGATAAAAGAGATATATTTATAACCGTTTGATTATATTGTGCGCACTTAAACAAAAATGTGCATAAAAGGGCTTTTTTTTTCTCTCGATTGTGGCATAGTAACTCCGTCTTCCAAAGACAGCTTACCCAGTAAGCGTGCGTCGTATAATGGCTATTACCTCAGCCTTCCAAGCTGATGATGCGGGTTCGATTCCCGCCGCACGCTCCAAATCTTATAGTAACCTTTCAAAAGTTACATAATTCCAATATATATCTGATTAATAACACTCTTTTTTTGAGAGGTTTTGTGTTTCTGGTGTTTGGAATTTCTGCTCGTAAATATTTCAGTAGCCAATAGGGATTTACTCTTTTGGCGTTACTAAGTTGATACTTCCCAATAAACAAAGAAGCCAATACCGACACCGTTATTGGCTTTTGATTTATATCTTAAATGGTTTTACTTTTTAAACGATGTTAGCTCAAGTTTAGAAAAAGTCACGCTGTTGTAGTCACCATTTTTGACATCAGTGGCGAAGTCACCTGTACCTGCACAACCAGGAGACCAGAAACCGTCATCATCTTTTACGCTGCATTGACCGTATGCGCCAGCTTTAAAGTAGAAAGAATCTTCCGTGTAGCCACGTGGGTTGTCTTTCTCATCTACTGTGCCGTCAGGCTTCAAGTTTTTAGATAGATCGATTTTATATTCAACTGTCTTGTGGTTTTTCGAAGTGAATGTTAAATGCATAATGTTACCTTCAACATCAACAATATAACTAAATTCTTCACCCAGTGCTAAACCAGCATCTTTAGGATCTTCTTTGTTTTCCCAAGTATTGCCCCAAACTGGGTAAGCAATATCAGTACGGTTTGGATCGTTTTTCTCTAAGTTACGCTCGTAATTAAAGAATACAGAACCATTTTCATGTCCTGGCCATTTTTTGTAGAAGATTTTTAATGGCTCATTACCGTAACCAAAGCCAGTTTTCGCTTCGATCATTTTTGGATCTTTGTTTGCGTGAATTTGACCGACTACAACAGAATAAGCAGGGTATTTATTAGGTTGATTAGCATGAGTCGCTACATGGTTTACTTTTAATGTTGCTTCAAGTTTGCCACCGATAGAGCCAAATTTATCGGCATTAGGGTTTGCTGCAATAGTCCAGTTATTTAGTGGATCTTTTACACCAATATTTAAGTCTGTTCCTCTTAACATTTGGCGTAATTCAGAACGTGCATTTGATGATCCTGATGTAGTAATAGCTTTATTTTGTACTTGAAAAACCATATTGCCATCATCATCTAAAAAGAAATAGTCAGGGTTTGAATAGCTAAACATTGCCACCCCTTCAATTTCATCAATTTTACCGTTTTTATCCCTGTCTTCTGGAACGGTAATTTTCCAGTTCATCATGTCAAACTTGTCAGCAGGTACAGGAGTGGCTTGCGCCATTGAATTTGCTGAACAACCTAAGATAACCGACATGCAGAGGAATTTTTTTAACATTTTCTATCCTTATTTAACGTTATGTTTTAATTGTTTTTTATATTTAGGTACAGATATCTAATTAATAGTTAGATTGTAAAATCTTATAATAATACAAAAGGTGGGATGGTGAGTTTTGTCACATATTACGGAAGGGAAAATAGCGCAAAATCACTTTTTAAAACTTTTTATTCTCCCTAGATTACATTTAACTAGGGAGAATAATTTTAATAATGGGCACCTCTATAACACTCTAATTATTAATGAATTAAGCCAAAGAATTTCGGTAAGAATAAGCTTAATGCTGGAATAAAGGTAATCAGCAATAAGGTGATAATTAGCACGCTACAGAATGGAAGAATAGCTCGAATCACTTTTTCAATTTTGACACCACTGACACTACAACCGACGAATAAAGCGGTACCAACCGGTGGGGTGGCAATACCAATACATAAGTTAAAGATAATCATCATGGCAAAATGAATCGGATCCATTCCCAGCTGTGCCGCGATTGGCATAAAGATGGGGGTGAAAATGAGCAGCGCAGGGGTTAAATCCATGAACATGCCAACAATTAATAAAATAAGATTCATTAATAGGAAAATAATGATCGGATTATCAGAAATAGACAACATCCAATCACTGATCATTCCCGGCAGGCCAGTGAATGCCATTGCCCAAGACATGATGGTAGAAGCACCGATAATAAACAACATGATGCCCGTGATTTCTGTGGTTTCAATGCTGATTTGTTTAATATCTTGCCAACTGATCGTTCGATAACACAATGACAAAACAAAAGAGTAGAGTACCGCGATACAAGCACCTTCGGTTGCGGTAAATACTCCACCAATAATGCCGCCGATAACCACTAAGATTAAACCTAAACTCGGCACAGCTTGCCATACAATAGAGGTCACTTGTCTTAAGGTATGACGCTCGATAGCGTGTTTATCATAACCTTTGCGCTTAGCAATAATATAAGCCACAACCATACAGCTTAAACCCATTAATATACCAGGTACGTAACCAGCAATAAACAGAGCGGCAACCGAAGTACCACCACTGACTACGGAAAAGACAATCAATGAATTACTTGGTGGAATAAGTAGGCCAGCAGGGCAAGAGGCAACGTTAACCGCTGTTGAGTACGCATTGTCGTAACCCTCTTTTTTCATTTCAGGTGCAAGGGTTTTACCTACCGCTGCTGCTGCCGCAACCGCCGAGCCAGATACCGCGCCAAACATCATATTGGATAAAATATTAACGTGAGCAAGTGACCCTGGAAGACGGCCAACTAACAATTTAGCAAAGTTAATCAACCGACCTGCAATACCGCCTCGGTTCATTATGTTGCCTGCCAGAATAAAGAATGGAATAGCCAGTAAACTAAAGCTATCAACTCCAGTGACAATCTTTTGCCCAGCCGTCATTGAAGCGACATCAAAAGGAAGAATGGTGTACATGATCACCAGTGAAGACATCGCAATTGCAATCGCAATCGGCACACTGAGTGCAATCATGGTTAAAAATAGGCATAACAGCCAAAAGCCAACAGAAATATCCATATTCACGGGACCTTAGTGAGATTCTTTAATAAAAGGTTCTAAAATGTTGAGTATTAAATAGAAAACAATTAGAACGCCGGACAAGGGTAAAATAAAATACACGTAGGCCATTGGAATTTGTAAAGCAGGGGAGAATTGCTGCATAGTACGGCCAATTAATGCCCAGCCACCTTTTAACATGGCAAGAGAAACAAAAGATAAAGTAAGAAAATTGATAAAGAGTTGAAGCGCAGTGTTCATTTGGGGAGAAATATTATCCGCTAATAACGTAATCGCTAAGTGGCCTCTTTTTCCAAATAAATAACTGGCACCCAATAGACCTAACCAAATCATTAAATAACGTGATAATTCATCAGTAAATGAACTTGGATCATTTAAAATATACCGACTAAATACTTGCCAAGTCACCGTAATAACTAAAGCTAGTAATGCAAAACCGCAAAAAATTAATATGGATTTATCTAGGTAATATCTTATATTTTTAAGCAGAACAAACATAGGCGTTCCTTAATACTATCAAAAGCTGTCTGCTCCTAGGTTAGGGAGTTGAAACTGCAGATAAGTTGACGGTGTTTTTTCACTTATCGCCTTACCGCAGTTCCAATGACTTCGGCTATAGTGTTGTCAAAGTCTCAATAGAGCAAACATGATAAAAGTACGATGTTGAATTATTTAATCGCTTGGATTTTATCGATGAAGTAGCTAAGTTTTGGATCTTTTTTCGCCTCATCCAACATAGGTTTTACCTTTTCTTGGAATTTGGCTTTATCTACTTCAACAAACGTTACGCCCATTTTTTTCGCTTTTTCAATGTTGGCATTTTCAGTTTGATCCCATATTTTAATTTCTTCTTCTAAAGATTCAGCCGCTGCTTCTTTCATGATTTTACGTTCTTTATCGCTTAGATTTGCCCAAGTATTTTCAGAAATAATGATCAAGTCTGGGCTCATGGTGTGTTGGTCCATTGAGTAGAACTTAGCAACTTCACTGTGGCGCATTTCAACTAAGCTAGAAACATTGTTTTCCGCTGCATCGATAACACCTTGTTGTAAGCCAGTATATACTTCTGTAAATGGAAGTGGCGTAGCTTTAGCACCAAGCAAGCTGATCATTTTCATCATGGTAGGAGATTCTGGAACACGAATTTTTAAACCAGCAAGGTCTTCTGGAGTTTTAATGGGCTTTTTAGCATAGAAGCTTCTTGAACCTGAGTCATAAAAAGTTAGCCCTATAAATCCTTTACCTTTGCTAGAGTTAAGTAATTCTTCAGCAGCATCACTACGCATAAATGAACGCATGTGTTCAGGGCTTCTAAATAAAAATGGGATAGAAATCACTTTAAATGTAGGTTCGAATGATTCCGCCAATGAACCATTAATTTTTGCCATATCAATTGCACCCGTTACAACTTGTTCTGCTTGATCACGCTCTGAACCAAGTTGCGCATTTGGGAAGATTTTGACCGTAAGATCCCCATTCGATTTTTCTTTTACTTTGTCAGCAAAGATAACCATGCCTTTATGAGCTGCATTGTCTAATGACATTGCATGGCCAAGTGTTAAGGTCTTTGCTGAGATAGAAAAGTTAGTAAAGAGAGCGGCGATAGCAAGAGGTAAAATTAGCTTTTTCATGTAACGTCCTTATTATGTTGTTGTTTGATGTTTAGTGTAGTTATGTAGTTTTGTAATACAATAATAAAGGGTTCATAATTTGACCGACATCTTACATTTAGTCACATTTGTGATCTGGGTGGTATTAATAAAAAATCATAATAATGGTTTGTTTATTATTGAGCTTAAAATGGTGTTTAAGTGATTTTTGTCACAAGATTTTTATATTTAAAGAAAATAATGATAACTTTACTTTTTAGTATTAAATTGTGATTTTTATATGAAAAAGTTTATGGTTGGTTTTTTATTTTATTTGAGTAGGCCAAAATGATTGTACATTAATAAATGGCTTTCATTCTTGCTTTGTTAAAAAGGCACTTTTATTTAAATATCTGTTGATTTATAAAGTGTTTTTAATTAAGTGTTTATTTGTCATGGCAAGGCTTTAATATCGTTTAAGCCTCAGGTTTTGGTCATTATCGTAGTCATTATCCAGCGTTTAAAGCGGTTGATGATACAACTTAATGGGAGTTGTGCTAGGTCACTTATGATTCCGCAATGAAGCTAATTTGATTCTTGGCTTTGGTTAGGTGAAGAACTTTAATTATATAAAGGTTTCATGAGGTAGAGGTGACCAATTAAGTCATCGATTTGGTATTAACAGCCTGCCTCTTTAGTTACTTGTAGTTGAATGGATACATGAGAAATCTACTCATATCACATTAAGTAATACAATATTACGCTATTATTTTTTGCATTAGAGACGCAGTTATTATCTGAATTAAGGAATGTATCTATAATGAAAAAAGTGTATTTAGGATTGATTGTTGTAGGTTTATTAGTGGGTTGCTCGACAGCAGAACAATCAAACACCACCTCGACCACCATAGCCGATCAGACTGCAACCCAAGCAGAATTGATCAAGCTGCTTGATGCCAATAAAGCGCCTACTGAAAATTTTGACTTATCTAAATGGAAAATCAACTTACCGTATCCAGATAATAAACCAGAGCGTCAAGGTAAGACGATGGAATTATCAAAAGAACAGTTAAACAACCATGTTCCTCCATTCTCACATCCAGATTGGTTCTTTACCGATCCAGCATCTGGCGCGATGGTATTTAGGGTTCCAAACCATGCAGTAACGACTCCAAATAGTAAGAATGCTCGCACTGAATTACGTGCAATGTTAGGAACAGAATATAAAGCTCCAAACAATAATTTTGCTGTTGCAGCGAATGATAATGCCAAAGAGTATGGTGCTATTGGTGGTCACTTATCAGCTGTATTGAAAGTGGATTGGGTGAGCACCAGTGGTAATGATTCAAAATCTGGCGCACATGCGGTCGTTATTGGTCAAATCCATGGTTCAAACAACGAACCATTGAAGATTATTTACCGCAAATTACCTAACCATACTCTAGGCTCACTTTCTTGGAACTATGAAACGAACCCAAAAAACAAAGCTGACCGTAAAGATATCAAACACGATGTATTTGGACACAACCGCTTAAAGCAATCTGATCCATCACCAGAAGATGGTATCGCGCTAGGGGAAGTCTTTTCTTATGATATCAATGTTGAAGGTAATATTATGCACCTGATATTCAAAAAGAATATTGGTGAGCCGACTGAAATTGTGAAAACTTTTGATATTGATTTAAGCAAGCCGTACCCAGGTGAAGCGAAAGATACTAGCTACGCACAAGATTGGATGTACTTTAAAGCAGGTGCATACAACCAATGTAATACTGGTTCATCTCAATGTACTAATGATGGTATGGAAGCGGGGGATTACACGCAAGTTAGCTTTTATAAATTAACGCTTGATCAATAAATGTTTTTAATCCTATGCTTCACTGATTTGCTCTTATAGGTTGAAGTATTTTGCCCCACATTATCGTGGGGCTTTTTTTGTTTATGACTTATCTGAGAAAATTGCTGTTAGTTCAAATTTAACCAACGATCATTTTTACGAATGTGGTCGATGATTTGTTGGTATTCCGCGCCTTCTTTAAAACCTTGATACGGTTCTATATTTTCGCCTTGTAAATCCTGCACTAATTGTTTCGCTAAGTGCGTCCAACTTCTTTGGGTATCATCTTCGATTTGCGGTAGTTCATCTGCAATATGTTGTGGCAATTCAACTTCTACCCATTCTTTTTTTTCACCCCATAGATACAGTGGGCCATTGCCATAGTGACCTTTGATGTAAATCGACCCTTTACTGCCGTGGAAAACGATATGGTCTTCATTAAAGCGTGGAGTTAAGCCACCATGTTTGAATAAAACTGAAACCGGCTGAGCGGCAGGGAGTCGGTTTTCAATCCTCATTAATACCGTATAAGACCATTCAACATTACAGTCTTTCCATTCTAGGCTTGGATCATTGATGTCTTTTGGAATGAAATTACGACGCTCAGTAAAGTTATGTACCCCTGAAACCACTGGCGCTTTCGGCATATCATTACGAACTTCGCCTTGTACCGCTAAAATATTTTCACCTACCACCGATGTGACAATCGACACTAAGTGAGTGAAGTTATTATTTAAACGACCACCGCCATTTTCAATGGTATGTGACCAACCAAAAGGAATGTAAGGATCGAGATTAAAGTGTGAAATACACTCAACTTCACGAGGCTCACCAATACAGCCTTGAGCCACTAATTCTTTCGCTTGCATAATGTGTGGCATATAACGGAAGCTTGCCGCAAAAGCCGTTTTCACTTGTTTTTCTTCGGCCAGTCGATACAACTCCTGCGCTGAATCACCACCTTCGGTTAATGGCTTATCGCAAAAGACATGGCAGCCAAATTGGATAGCTTGCTTGATTGGCTCCACATGAGCGCCACCTGGCGTTGCAATCGATACAATATCCGGCTGGCAAGCTTCTAATGCTTGTTGCCAATCGGTACCAAAATAAGGAACGTTAATTTTTTTCGCGACTTCTTCAACGATGTTTGGGGTGCGGCCAACAATGCCTACTACTTCAGCGCCAGCATCACGGAATGCTTGTGCGTGGCCTTGTCCGGCAAATCCGGTGCCGAATACCAATACTTTCAGTTTGTTTGTCATGGAATTCTCCTAAATTCTATTTAAATACTGGATTACCAGTGCCACAAAGTACCGTCTTCTAAACGACTTACTGGCAGATATGAACGCTTATAAGGAAACTCTGCGGCTTTGGTTTCATCAAACTCGACACCAAGTCCCGGAGCATCATTAATAACAAGCATGCCATTTTCTAAAGTCATACCATGTTTAAAGATGGTTTTAGATTCTTCATTACCAAACCCAACGAACTCTTGAATGCCAAAGTTATGGGTTGAAATATTTAAGTGCATGTGCGCGGCGAAACAAATTGGAGAAAGATCCGGTGCGCCATGAGGAGCAGTACGAACATTGTAAACGGCGGCAAAGTCAGAGATCTTTTTCACTCCGGTAATCCCACCGGCATGAGTTGCTGCGACGCGAATATAGTCAATCAGCTGGTTTTGCAGCAGATCTTTACAATCCCATATCGTGTTATAAGTTTCACCTAATGCTAAAGGCGTGGTGGTGTGGTGACGAATAAGTTTGTAGTTTTCTTGGTTTTCGGCAATCGATGCATCTTCTAAGAATAACAGGTTATATTCTTCTAACATCTTGCCTAATTTAGCGGACTCGATAGGGGTGAGACGGCTATGGACATCATGTAAGAAGTGAACTTGGTCGCCAAAACGTTCGCGAGCTTTTTGGAATAATTCCGGGACAAGTTTGAAATACTTTGCCGTTGACCACTCTTGCTCTGGCGGTAGTGGGCGATTGCCTTGTAGCTCGAAGTAATCTTTTTTATCGCCTAATACTCCGTAAGTTTCAGATAACCCAGGAATAGCCGATTGCAGTCTGACGGCTTTAAAGCCTTGGTCGATACATTCTTGGACTTTATCTAATGTATCGTCAATATTTTCGCCATTGGCATGGGCATACAAACTGACACCATTACGGCATTTACCACCAAGTAGTTGATAAACCGGTAGGTCAGCGACTTTACCTTTAATATCCCATAAAGCCATATCAATGGCGGCAATGGCAGCCATAGTGATTGGCCCACGACGCCAATACACGCCTTGATATAGGTATTGCCAAATATCTTCAATACTGTGTGCATCACGACCAATTAAGCAAGGAACAACGTGTTCTTCTAAGTAGGTGGCCACGGCTAACTCGCGCCCATTGACCGTCGCATCACCTAAACCGTAAGTACCATCTTCAGTGATGACCTTAACGGTGACGAAGTTTCTTCCCGGACTGCAAACGAATACTTTAATATCTTGAATTTTCATTACTTACCTCGTGAATTATGACGATAATTGTAGGTATTCATACCACTTGGTAGAAAGTCTCTCTATTTAAATGGATGAAATATAAATAAAAAAGCCCCAGCTGGGGGAGCTGGGGCAAAAGCATCATTCGGGGTGAGAATGATAAATTAGTTTACTTTTGCTACTGCATCTTTAACTAATGCACCTAACTCGTCCCATTGCTCGTTATCAATAAGAGAAGTTGGAACCATCCAGGTTCCGCCACAAGCAAGTACCGCTGAGATAGATAGGTAGTCATCAATGTTTGATAAACTTACGCCGCCAGTTGGCATAAATTTCACTGGATAAACAGCGGTTAATGCTTTCAACATACCAACGCCACCAGATGGCTCAGCTGGGAAGAACTTAACGGTTTTAAGACCTAGTTCCATTGCTTGCTCAACTAGGCTTGGGTTGTTCACACCCGGAACAATTGGCATGTTTTTTTGTTGACAGTATTTTACCGTCGTTGGGTTTAAACCTGGGCTTACGATAAAATCAACACCAGCTTCAATAGCTTGATCAACTTGCTCAGGTGTCAAAATGGTACCCGCGCCAATCAGCATCTCTGGGTAAGCTTCACGCATTGCTTTGATTGAACCGACAGCAGCTTCTGTACGGAAAGTGATTTCTGCACAAGGCATGCCGTTTTCCATTAGCGCTTTCGCAAGTGGAAGCGCGTGTTCAACTTTATTCAGTGCAATTACTGGAATGACTTTTAAGTCAGCAAGTTGTTGATCTAAGTTAGACATTTTCAAATCCTTAAATTTTACAAACTGGTCGTTAATTGACCTGTTTTTAGGAGCTAATCTTTATAGGCCGATGTCAGGCATGGCATCACTTGGAATAATCGCGCCTTGATGTTGGATAACAGTACCAGCGACTTTGTGACCTGATAGTGCAGAGTCTTTCGCATTGTAACCATTTAAACGCCTTGCTAAATAACCCGCACTGAATGAGTCACCTGCAGCAGTCGTGTCGATTACATTATCAACTGGTTTAGTTGCAACGTATTGAATATTATCTTCTTCCACAACAACGCAATCTTTGCTGCCACGTTTAATCGCAATCTCTTTAACGCCTTGACCTTGAGTACGAGCAATGCATTGTTCGATATTGTCGTCACCAAATAGGTCTTGTTCATCATCGAATGTCAACAAAGCAATATCACAGAACGATAGTGTTTTCAGATACGCTTGTTGTGCTTCTTCAACTGATGCCCACAATTTTGGACGGAAGTTATTATCAAAAATCACTTTGCTACCATTGGCTTTCAATTTACCAAGTAGTGTGAACAACTGTTCACGACCTTGAACAGTCAAAATAGCTAATGTGATACCACTTAAATAAACCGCATCGAAGGTTGATAATGTTTCGATCAGTTGAGCGCTTTCCGCTTGATCAAACATATATTTCGCAGCGGCATCATTACGCCAGTAGTAGAAGCTACGCTCACCAGTGTCATCGGTTTCGATGTAATACATACCGGGTTGCTTGTTTTCAAAACGAAGGATGTGTTGAGTATCAATCGCTTCTTTTGACCAGCTATCAATCATGTTTTGGCTAAAGCCTTCACGACCAAGTGCGGTAATGTAGCTTGTTTTAATAGCAGTATGTTTGGTTAGGCGAGCAAGATACAACGCAGTATTAAGCGTATCACCACCAAATTTTTGCGTTAGGAATTCGCCTGATTTTTGCAGTTCAATCATACATTCGCCAATGACTGCAATATTGAATGTTGTCATTTGTTCACCTAATCCAAGCTGTTATTTTAAGAAATCTTCACGTACTGGAGAGAATACATCCAGTAATACGCTGCCTTCTTCAAGAGCAACTGCGCCGTGCATAAAGTGTTTACGAGCAAGGTATGCATCGCCTTTTTTTAGCACTTGTTTTACACCGTCGATTTCTGCTTCGAAGCTGCCTTCAGCGACATAACCAATTTGGTCATGGATATCATGGCTATGAGGTTCACCAACGGCACCTTTTTCGAAGTGAACGTAAACGGCCATAAGGTCATCAGTATAGCCAACAATCTTACGCTTAATACCGCCGCCTAAAACTTCCCATTCGTTTTCGTCAAATTTAAAAAAGTTGCTTGAGAATATGCTCATGTGTTCTCTCCAATGTCTTTCTATTCATTTCGATTTCAATTGATGAAACCATCATAACGCAAAAAACAATTTGTAATACAATAGGTCTAGATGTTCGTGACCTAAGTCAAATAAATTTTTATAATTATACTATTAACAATGAGAATTACGCATGAATAATCAAGGTTTGAGGCTAGGTAGATCACAGTGTTATCGTTGTTTATAAATGTGACACATATCTTCGTTTAGTAAAACAAAGATGAAATTCAAGCCTTATTGTATTACTTTTTCGTGATTGGTTTAATTAGGTTTTGTATCGTCGCTTGAGGTTTAAGATGAAAAATGAAGTATCAGCTGTACTGCTTAACACTGCAGAAGTGAAAGCGTTGCAGAAAGAAGTGGGCCGTAACAGCTTGATGGGTAAGACTATTGCGACCATTAAAAAAGATGTCGATGCCTTTATCGCTTTAGGTTACGACGTACCTGGACATGGTGAAGCGGGGGGTTATGAACACAATCGTCATAAGCAAAACTATCACTTTATGAACCTTGCAGGTCGTCTTTATCTCGTCACCAAAGAAGAAAAATACGCTCGCTTTGTGGCTGAGCTTTTGACGATCTATGCCGACAAGTACCTGCAATTTGATTTTCATGTTCAAAAAAATACTAACCCAACCGGTCGTTTATTCCATCAGATCTTAAACGAACACATGTGGCTCATGTATTCGAGCCTGGCGTATTCTTGCGTGAAAGGCTTCATGTCGCTGACAGAGCGCAATCACGTTGAAAGCAATTTATTCCAGCCTATGCTTGAAATGTTTACTGTGAAATATGGCCATGATTTTGACCGTATTCATAACCACGGAATGTGGGCGGTTGCTGCAGTCGGGATTTGTGGCTTAGCGATTGATAAACGTGAATACCTAGAAATGGCCGTATTTGGCTTAGATAGCTTTAACGCTAGCAAAAAAAATAACGCTGACAAAAAAGAAATGGGCGAGTGTGGTTTCCTAGCACAAATCTCTAAATTGTTTGCGCCTTCTGGTTACTACATGGAAGGTCCTTACTACCACCGTTTTGCGATCCGTCCTTTATGTGTATTTGCAGAAGTTCTGCACCGTCACATACCTGAGTTAGACATTTATAACTTTAAAGACAAAGTGATTGGCAATACGGTTCAAACGCTACTTGCCACCGCTTATCCAAATGGTGAATTCCCAGCATTGAATGACTCATCTCATACTATGGGTATTACCGATATGGGCGTACAAGTTGCAGTGAGCTTATACAGCAAGCACTACGGCCTAGATGATAACTTGCTTGGTATGGCGAAAATTCAAAATCAAGTATGGATGCATGCTTGTGGTCTAGAGTTATCTCGCGCCTTTGAAAAAGCACAAAATGAACGCCCGAACGATATTGGTTTGCCATTCTTCCCAAGTGTGGAATTAAACGAAGGCCCAGAAGGTCACAATGGCGCGCAAGGTTTTATCCGCATGCAAGATCAAACCAAAGATGTGTTCCAACTAGTCATGAACTATGGCCAACATGGTATGGATCACGGCCACTTTGATACTTTAGGTATTAGTTACTTCAACCGTGGTCAAGAAGTATTACGTGAATATGGTTTCTGTCGTTGGGTGAATGTTGAGCCTAAGTTTGGTGGCCGTTACCTTGACGAGAATAAATCGTATGCCCGTCAAACGATTGCACACAATGCCGTAACGATTGATGAGCAATGCCAGAATAACTTCTCAATTGATGAAGCCGATATGGTTCATGGCTTGCCGCACTTCTTTAAAGTAGAAGACGCAAAAGTAAATGGCATGAGTGCGTTTGCTAATGATCATTACCAAGGTTTTGACATGCAACGTAGTGTATTCATGCTAAAACTCGATGAGTTAGAAGCGCCGTTGTTACTCGATCTATACCGTTTAACATCGGAAGACGACAAGGCACATCAATTTGACTATTCACACCAATATGACGGTCAAATTGTTCGCACTAACTTTGAATATCAAGCCAACCAAGAATTAGACACACTAGGTGATAACTTCGGTTACCAACACTTGTGGAATGTGGCAAGTGGTGAAGTGAAAGGCAGCGCTTTAGTGAGCTGGTTACAAAATAATACTTACTACTCTTGGTTAGGCACTAGCTCCAACAATGATGGCGAAGTGATCTTCACGCGCACAGGTGCTAATGATCCAAGTTTTAACTTGCGTAGTGAGCCTGCCTTTATCTTACGTACCAAAGGTCAATCAAGCTTATTTGCATCCGTTTTAGAAACGCATGGTTACTTTAACGAAGAGTTTGAACAATCGGTGAATGCGCGTGGTCAAGTTCAAGACGTACGTGTGATTGCCCACAACCAAGTTGGCTCTGTGGTTGAAATTCAAACGCAACAATCGGTGGTGACTTTTATGGTCAGCAATCAATTGGCTGCGACAGATACCACAGCGCACCAAGTTTCAGTCGATGACAAAACTTATCAATGGAATGGTTTCTATTCATTAGAAGTACAAGCGAAATAAGTACAAGCCAAGTCATCTATCTAGATTTAAGAAGTAGGAAAGAAGAATGAATTACCAACCACTATTAATGAATTTTGAAGAAGCGGCTGAACTAGCAAAAGAGTTAGGTAAAGATACTCTGCTAGGTAATGCACTGGCTCGCGATATTGCTCAAACCGATGCGTATATGGCAGATGTGGGTATTGAAGTTCCAGGGCACGGTGAAGGTGGTGGTTACGAGCATAACCGCCATAAGCAAAACTACATTCACATGGATCTTGCGGGTCGTTTATTCCTGATCACCGGTGAGAAAAAATACCGTGACTATATTGTTGAACTACTCACCGCGTACGCAACGGTATATCCAAAACTAGAAAGCAATGTTAGCCGTGACAGTAATCCTCCGGGCAAACTATTCCACCAAACATTGAATGAAAACATGTGGATGCTGTACTCATCATGTGCCTATAGCTGTGTTTACCACACACTTGAAGAGTCGCAAAAACGTCAGATTGAAGACGACTTGTTCAAACACATGATCCACATGTTTGTCGTGACTTACGGCCATGACTTCGACATCGTACACAACCACGGTCTATGGGCGGTTGCGGCAGTGGGTATCTGTGGTTACGCGATCAATGACCAAGAGTCTGTAGATAAAGCGTTATACGGTCTAAAAATGGACAAAGTAAGCGGTGGTTTCTTAGCTCAGCTTGATCAATTGTTCTCGCCAGATGGCTACTACATGGAAGGTCCGTACTACCACCGTTTCTCATTGCGTCCAATTTACTTGTTTGCCGAAGCGATTGAGCGTCGTCAACCAGAGTTGGGTATTTATGAATTCAACGATTCAGTGATCAAAACCACGTCATACGCCGTATTTAAAACCGCTTTCCCAGAGGGAACGTTACCAGCGCTTAACGATTCCTCGAAAACCATCAGCATTAACGATGAAGGTGTGATCATGGCAACGTCTGTGTGTTATCACCGTTATGAGCAAACAGAAGTATTGCTCGGTATGGCCAACCACCAACAAAATGTGTGGGTACACAAAGCTGGTCTAACTTTATCTCAAGCCGTTGAAGCTGCTGATGAAATTAAACCTTTCAGCTGGGGCAGCTTGTTTATGACTGATGGCCCACAAGGTGAGAAAGGTGGTGTGAGTATTCTTCGTCACCGTGATGCAAAAGATGATGACACCATGGCACTGATCTGGTTTGGTCAACATGGTTCGGATCACCAATATCATTCCGCGTTAGATCATGGTCACTACGATGGTTTACACCTAAGTGTATTTAACCGTGGTCACGAAGTTCTACATGATTATGGTTTTGGTCGTTGGGTAAACGTGGAGCCTAAATTTGGCGGTCGTTATATCCCAGAAAATAAATCTTACTGTAAGCAAACGGTAGCCCATAACACAGTTGTCGTTGACCAAAAAACACAAAATAACTTCAATACGGCTTTAGCGGAATCTAAATTCGGTCAGAAGCACTTTTTCGTAACCGAAGATGAAAAATTCCAAGCTATGAGCGGCACCATTTCTGAGTACTACGACGGTGTGGATATGCAACGTAGCATATTACTGCCTGAGCTAGAAGAATTTGAAAAACCACTTGTGATTGATGTGTACCGTATTATTGCGGATGCAGAGCATGAATATGATCTGCCTTATCACCATAAAGGCCAAATTATTCGTACCGATTTTGATTACCAAACGGAAAGCAAGTTGCGCCCATTAGGTGGTTCAGATGGTTACCAGCATTTGTGGAATGTGGCTTCAGGTAAGGTAGAAGGCAGCTCATTAGTTAGTTGGTTACATGATTCTAGCTACTACAGCCTAGTCTCTAGCGCACCAGCAGGCAGCCAAGTGATCTTTGCTCGCACGGGTGCCAATGATCCTGATTTCAACTTACGTTCAGAGCCGACTTTGATTTTGCGTCAAAAAGCCAAAGATCATGTGTTTGCTTCAGTACTTGAAACCCACGGTTACTTTAATGAGTCAATTGAAGCCTCTGTAGGGGCTCGTGGATTAGTTGAAGCGGTGCAAGTCATTGGTCATAACGCGACAGGCACTATCGTGGAAATCAGTTTAACCACAGGTAAGAAGTACGTATTTGCGATTTCTAATAAACCGAATCCTGAAGGTGAGCACAAAGTCGAATTCAACGGCGTGCAATACCAATGGACGGGAGCAACGGCTCAGCTATAAGTTATATGACAAAGTATAAGTTGTTCTTAAGGGCTGCTGATCTCTAACCAACCTACTTAAGCCGGAATGTTTATATGCCTTGTTCTCTGGGTATAGGGTATTCCGGTTTTTTCTGTTTACTGTGAGGTATTTTTCGACAATGGATAGCTTAGATATTTCCATCATTGCTGGCTATTTTGTTTTTATTATCGTTGCGGCTTTTATATTTAAACGCTTTGCTAAAACCTCTTCAGGCTTTATTCGCGGTGGCGGTGCCATGATGTGGTGGATGGCAGGCGCGACCGCTTTTATGACGCAATTCTCTGCTTGGACATTCACTGGTGCGGCAGCCAAAGCGTATGAAGATGGCTTAGCCGTTTTGTTTTTATTTTGGGGTAATGCTTTAGGCTTTTTTGTGGCCGCCATGTACTTTGCTTCTCGCTATCGCAAACTACGTGTTGATACCGCAATGGAAGTGATACGTAAGCGTTTTGGTAAAACCTCGGAACAAGTTTTTACTTGGTTGCAATTTCCTTTAACCACTATTTCAGCTGCTATTTGGCTTAATGGCTTGGCAATCTTTGTTGCGGCGGTTTTTCACATTGATTTATATATCACCATTATTGGCGTAGGTATATTAGTGACTTTTATTGCCGTAAGTGGAGGCTCTTGGACGGTTTCTGCAACCAATGTTATTCAATTGGTTTTGTTAATGGCGATTACCTTAACCGTAGGTGCTTACGCATTAATTTATATTGGTGGTCCGGTTGAGTTAATTGAAAAATCAGAAATTCCATCTTTCATGGGAACCGATATCAACTACTGGCAGATCTTTGTGGTGTGGGTGGTGTTTATCATGGCCAAGCAAACTATGAGCACCAATAATGCGATGTCTTGTTATCGTTTTCTCGTTACCGTGAATGAAAAAGAAGCCAGAAAAGCAGCGTGGGTAGCAGGTTTAATGTTTGTTATTGGCCCAATCATGTGGTTTATCCCACCTTGGGTAACGGCAACTATGCATGTCGATCTGCAAACCTTTTATCCAAATCTAGGCACAAGTGCGAATAATGCCGCTTATTTATTCTTTATTCAAAACTACATGCCGCAAGGGGTACTTGGCTTAGTGCTCGCCGCGATGATTGCCGCAACAATTGCGCCAATGACAACAGCACTGAACCGGAATGCGGGGATTTTCGTGCGTAATGTGTATCAGTCGGTGATTAACCCAGAAGCGACTGAAACTCAGCAAATGCGTATGAGTAAGATCTCGACCTTATTTAATGGGGGAATTTCGATTGGTGCAGCTTTATTGTTTGCGTCGATAAAAGAATACAGTTTCTTTGATTTGATGATGCTATTTGGCGCGTTATTGCAAATGCCTTTGGTGATCCCATCCTTGTTGGCGTTAGTGTTTGTTAAAACGCCAGATTGGTCAGCGTGGGCAACCTTGATTGTTGGGCTGTTAGTGTCTTGCTTTATGCAGTTTGTATTTGATGTGAATTGGCTATTACCGTTATTTGGTGCTGATGCCTTTACTCATCGTGAAAGTGTGGATTTAACGGTAGTGGCGATGCTGGTGGCACAAATAGTGATATCCGGTGGTTTCTTTGCTTTATCTTCAGTGTTCTATAAAGAACCTCAAGGTGTGCGTAAGCAAGAGTTAGAAATCTTTTATCATAACCTTGCCACACCAATTAGTGCGCAAGAAGAAGCCTTAGTTGATGGCAAGCAAGGCGCTTACTTAGGGCGTTTATCGCAAGTGTTAGGTGCGTTAATTATCTTAGTTGGTGCCATATTTGAAACTGGTTACGATATGCTGACTTTCATCGTGATAGGGGGCTTGATCTTGTGGGCAGGTAATCACTTGTATAAAAGCCGTTTGGCGATAAGACAAGTGACCGAAGAAATCATTATATCTAATGGACAATAAGCTTATACCATTTGAACTTGAAGCTGCAGCTTTGTTGGTGGTGTTCATTTACCTCAATCATTTAGGTAAATTAAGCTCATAGGACCTTATTAACTTGTCGCCTCACTGCAATTCCAATGACTTTGGGTATAGCTTTAACGTTCAGAAAAACTAGAGGATATAAAAACTAAAAGCTCATTTCATGTCAGTGTGAAATGAGCTTTTTTAATGGGGGCTTCAAATGGATGGTTACAACAGTAAAGAGTCGTCTACGCAGGGTTTAGCGACAGCAACTCATGGTTGTTTTTCAATAAGATATTAGAAGCCATTCTGGCGGCTGCTGGGTCTTTATCTATAATCGCTTGATAAACTGCACGATGCTCTTTAATACAAAAATGTCCTCGCACCGAAGTATGGTTAAAGAAACATTGATAAACCGTCGTTAACACATTACCAAAAGGAGTAAAGAAGTCGTTTGAAGTTGATTGGAAAATCAAAGAATGAAAATTCAGATCTGCCAACGTCCAAGCATCGGCATCTTGATTTTTACTCGCTTTTTCCATTGCATTGAAGTGAGTAGTTAAGCGCTGGCGTTGTTCTGTAGTAGCAAACTCAGCACTAAATGCACAAGCTGCTGGTTCAATCGACTTACGTAACCCTAAGAATTGTTTTAAAAAATGCTGAGGATCTTCACTGTCTTTGAGCCATTCCAGTAATTGACGGTCTAAAAATTGCCAGTACTTACGTGGTTGGATAAAAGTACCTACTTTAGGTTTAGAGCTAATTAAACCTTTAGACGCTAATAACTTGATGGATTCTCTTAAAGCGGTGCGACTGACACCAAATCGTTGGCATAAATCTAATTCATTAGGCAGCTTTGACCCGACAGGTAGTTGGCCACAGATTATTTGGCTAGCAATTTGTTGAGCGATATAGACATTAAGCCGATAGGTCATAGGGGTGAAACTGAAACTTTCTTCGGTCATTAGGTCTCTCTCAAAATGGAAAAAAGCCAGTAAAGCACTGGCTATAAAGCGAATTCCAACGTGTCAAATTACTCGAGTGATAAAAACTATCACCACTTTAAAAGTAATAGACAAATAAAGTAGGCATCTTGAGAACAACGCTAAGAACGTATAACTAAATGAAAGCGAGTATTTAGTAACTCAAGAATATTAATAATACAATATTACCAATTTTCGTCAAATTATGAGGTGTAGATTGGCTTATTATTGACGAATAATGTGAACTCGATCTAAACTGACGGAAGGACAATATTTTGAAAATAGGGGGGCTATCTATAAATAAGTGACGCATATCACCTAAACCTTGTTTTTAAATACTGGAGCAAGGGCGTTATAGTGATACAATGTCCATAAATAAGACAAGAATCTATATAAGAAGAATGATGATGACAAATGAATTTAATTCAATTTCAGGCTCCAAGCGTAGCTTGCATGTGCAAGTTGCACGTGAAATCGCACGCGGCATTTTATCTGGTAAATTACCGCAAGGCTCAATTATTCCTGGTGAAATGGCTTTGTGTGAGCAGTTTGGCGTAAGCCGCACCGCACTTCGTGAAGCGGTAAAGCTACTTACTTCAAAATGTTTATTAGAGTCTCGCCCGAAGATTGGCACTCGTGTCGTTGCACGTGCGAATTGGAATTTTCTTGATCCTCAATTAATTGAGTGGATGGATGGTCTTATCGATAATGATACTTTCTTTCATCAATTCTTAGGTTTGCGTCGTGCGATTGAGCCAGAAGCTTGTGCACTTGCTGCGCAAAATGCCACTGTGGAACAACGCATTGAGTTATCAGAAACCTTCCAAAGAATGTGCGATGTTGCAGCTAAAGCAGAAGAAGAGTTTTTTGATCAAGCTGAATGGACAGCAGTCGATATGCATTTCCATAACTTGATTTTTAATTCAACTGGTAATGATTTCTACTTACCATTTGGTAATATTTTGATGACGATGTACAAAAACTTCATTGTACACTCATCACAAAAAGGTGGGTTATGTTTGCAAGAACACCGTGATATTTACGAAGCCATTATGGCGGGTAATGCAGATAAAGCCAGAGCATCTTCTGCAAACCACTTGCAAGAATCTAAGCATCGTTTACCAGAGTTAAACTAAGTAATTCGTGTTTTATTGATACTCAAAGTTATATCATTTAAGCAGTGGAAGTTGATTCCACTGCTTTTTTTTATAGGTTTATATCTAAGTTACTTGAGTATATAATCTAATAGCAATTAAATATTATAATAATATTAAATAGAGAGTATCTATGAATGACTCACTTCTTGCCAATATAGAGCAATATATATCGACTATAGAACCTTTTAATAATTTATTGAAAGAGGATATTCAAGAGCTTGCGAGCATTGTTCAAATTACTTATATCAGTTGTGGTGAAGTCATTGATCCATGTGGCGCTCTATCGGAAAAATACCTCTATATTGTGCGAACTGGCGCAATGGAACAAAGAAAACTCGATGGTCAATTACGCTCCCGTTTAGGGCGAGACGATATCTTTGGTTTTACCTTCCTTGGCGAGACTACCAGTGAAGATAATCGCTATACCGCAGCCGCAATAGAAAACTCATTACTTTATTTAATTCCTCATTCAGCACTATTGCGTTTATTTGAACGCAAGCCTGAATACGCAGAATACTTTGCTTCTCAAGCTGATGTTCGTTTGACTACAGCTCATGATGTAGTGTGGTCGAACAAAGATAAAGGCTTGTTTATTAAACGTGTAAGGGATGTGGCAAGCGGCGTGATTGCTGTAGTTAACGCCAACATGTCGATAAAAGATGTGGCCCATGAAATGCGAATCGTAAAGCGTTGTTCGTGTGCGGTTGTGTATGAAAATGCCAGCATTGTTGGTTTGATCACCGACCGTGATATGACTAAGCGTGTGATCGCATTAGAAGCACCATTGCAAGATCCAATTAAAACCGTGATGACACCAGACCCTTATGTGATAAGCCCTGATGCGCTTATCCTTGAAGCCGCTTCTATGATGATGGAATACAATATACGTAATATTCCAGTAGTGAAAGATGGTCAGGCGGTAGGTTTATTGACCACGACCCATTTGGTACAAAATCACCGAATGCAAGCTATCTTCTTGATTGAAAAAATTAAGTACACCAATAGTGTATCTGAGTTGTCCCAATTAACTTCAGAACGTCAAGCCATATTTGAAGCTTTGGTTGAAGGGAAGGTATCGTCTGAGATCATCGGTAAAGTGATGTCGATGATTATGGATGCTTATACCCGTCGCTTAATTCAGATTGCGTTAGATAAACTGGGCGAACCGCCTTGTGATTTTAACTGGATTAGCGCTGGCTCACATGCCCGTAATGAATTGAATATTACTTCTGATCAAGATACAGCGTTAATTTTGTCTGATGATGCGACCGACAGTGATAAAATCTACTTTAGACATTTAGGTGCTTATGTATCAAATGGCTTAGATCGCTGTGGTTATCCACTATGTACTGGTAAATATATGGCAGCCACGCCGAAGTGGTGCCAACCATTATCAGTATGGAAAGAATATTACAAAAAGTGGGTAAATAATCCTGAATATGAATGTTTACTCAATATCAGTGTGTTTTTAGAAATTCGTTCTATTTATGGTAATGGCGAATTAACTAAAACGCTCCGCGATGAAATGCATAAGAATATTAAACAAAACAATAGCTTCTTGCCGGCATTGGTTCGTGATGCCGTTAATACCAATCCACCTCTAGGGATTTTTAATAGTTTTGTGTTAGAAAAAAATGGTGAACAAACTAAAGTATTGAATATTAAAAAGTATGCAATTAATTTAATTATCGATTTGGCGCGTATTTATGGGTTAGCAGTTGAGTGTGATTCATCTAATACTGAGCGTCGTTTTTCTGCCGCCAAAGAAGCAGGAATTTTAAGTGAAGATGCTTATAAGAACATTATCGGCTCATACCACTT
The DNA here is from genome assembly GCF_053544035.1 of Vibrio sp. E150_018. Lineage (NCBI taxonomy): Bacteria > Pseudomonadati > Pseudomonadota > Gammaproteobacteria > Vibrionales > Vibrionaceae > Vibrio > Vibrio sp. E150_018. The sequence goes on from NZ_JBHGNY010000007.1 coordinate 140,139, forward strand.
TATTGCTCAATTTCGATATAATCATCAATTACAACAACTAAAAAATGGCGTGACACCAGATAGTTACATTGACCCGAATAACTTTGGTAGCTTTGAACGCCAGCACTTAAAAGATGCTTTTAGAATTATTGCTGACTTGCAAGATGCCGCAAAATTGCGCTTTGGATCGGTAGGGTATTAAATAAGAATAGTGAACCTCAGTTGCAGAAAAGAATGCTTTCTAACTATCGGTAGTGAAGTTATTAAATTGAGAATTAATATGAGGCATTAAAAAGGACGCTGAGGAGCGTCCTTTTTGGTGTAAATAATTTATATTATTAGAATAAATCAGAACTGATGTTATCAAAGTAAGCTTTGTTTGCATCACCAGATGTATCACCAGTGTATAAGGTAAGTTGAGATGGTGTATTGGTTGCAGTTAATCCCGTTTCAGATTGTGTCATAGTAACTTTCTCATTATTAATTGTGATGGTTATATTATCACCATCCCAAGCGAGGGATAATGAATTCCACTCATCATTAGTAATTGCACCAATTTCTTTATCAGAATCACCTGATTCGACTTCAACTTTACCACTACCTGAAAGTCTCAACTCAAAATAACGATCTGAATTATTTTTACCTGTACCTACATTTATATAAGTGGTTTTTTCATTCGAACTTGGGATATATACATCAAATGAGATGCTACCAGAAGTTGAAGATCCAGCTGAAAATTCTCGTGTTACAAAAGGTTTATTCGAAGAGTCTAAATCTTGAATTAGTAAAGAATTACTTCCACTATTAGCGAAGTCAGAACTTACCGTTGCAGTGGATGGTAAACCATCCGTAAGAATAGTATTGTATTCGACCCAAACAGAGTTCGCTTCACTGATATTTGTACCAGTTGTATATTCATCAAAAGTTTCACCTGATCCGATAACAATTCCAGCATCTTCATTTGCTGTAGTTACTGCATCTGTAACAGCGGTATTAGCAGATTCATCAGTACCAGTTAGTGTCCCAAAGGCACCCGTTTCGATAGTTAATGCACCGCTAGTTACACTATAAGTGCCATCAATTGGTGTCGCACCTGATGCATCATAGTAAGTAAATGATAGTGTTTGACTTTCAATATCTTCAGTAATTGGTGTTTCGGTAACGACATAAGTACCGAATGAGGTATCATCATCGTAATAATATTGTGTTTCACCATTGAACACGTAGACATTTGGCAGATCTGTTGAATAAGTTGTTACACCACTTAATGTAGTCGTATTGTTACCTGAAATATTCCAAAAACTATCAGCAAGTGGTGATGTCGATTGTGTTGGCACTGTTTCGCCACTACCGCTATCTGTGGAACTATTATTTGAATCATCACTTGAACCATCAAAGTTACAGCCTGTAAGCGTGGCTGCAAATATCAATGACATCAGAGGTACAATTGGTTTTAATTTCATAATTATCATCCTAATAGTTAGTCGAACCTTTTTGTTATTCCGGTTCTTTGAAATAGTTTTTTCGGAATCGTTTACGTAATGCGTTAAGTCATGCTTGTGTCAAAAATGTTTTCTCTATCCTTGAGTTCATCACTTATTGATTAATGTGTTTATTATTTTGAATGTTATAATTTAATAATACAATTGTTTGTTAAAATTGATGTTGGATTCGTGATCTACATTGAAGATAAATTAATTTATAAGATGAAATAATATAAATGTGAGAATGGTTGTTTTTTGTTAAGTTGCTGTATTTAAAGTTTTATTTTTATTTTTTGGTGATCTGGATCAAATATTTATTGGTGAGGCTTTAAGTGAGGTTAATGTTGAGATTTATGTTATTAATATCACACTATTGCGATCTTTTTGTATGATTAATGATGGCTTTGGAAGATTATTATTGAATGTTAATTAGGATAATCACTAATGGCTGTAGCGGCATGTTTAGTGTGATCTTTCATTAAGGAAATACCAATGAAGCCATGGATGAAAAAAACAACGTTAGTACTGTCAATATCCGCTATTTTAGCAGGGTGTGGTGGGGGATCGTCTTCGTCAGATTCAGATGATAGCGCTTTAGATAATAATGCGACTGATGAAGTTAGCACTGATGCAGAAAAACCAGATTTTGATTCATTAATATCACCATCTAGTCGCTTTGATTTAGATCCTATGTTGCAGCCATCTAGTAACTTTGATTTAACTAGATGGTATTTAGGTGCACCAATTGATCTAGATGATAATGGTAAATCTGACAGTATTTCTGAAGAAAAGTTAAATAATGGCTATGAGCTAGAAAATTATTTTTATACATCTGAGAGTGATGGCGGCATGGTATTTAGAGTCGGAGTAAATGGTCCTAAAACGTCAACTAATACTAGTTATACCCGAACAGAATTACGTGGAATGCTTCGCCAAGGTGATACCAGTATTAAAACACAAGGTGTGAATAAAAATAACTGGGTATTTTCTTCTGCACCAGTTTCAGAACAAGCTAAAGCGGGTGGGATAGATGGGGTTTTAAATGCCACGTTAGCCGTCAACCATGTCACGACAGGTGGTAAAGGTTACCAAATTGGGCGAGTGATTATCGGTCAAATTCATGCCAACGATGATGAGCCGGTTCGTTTGTATTACCGTAAATTACCTAATAACTCTAAAGGCTCAATCTATTTTGCCCATGAAACTCGCAATGGCAGTGAATATTGGCATGAGATTATTGGTAGTAAAAGTGATTCTGCGAGTAATCCATCGAATGGTATCGCATTAAATGAAAAGTTCAGCTATCAAATTAAAGTGGTCGGAGATAAATTAACCGTCTCTATTGTGCGCTTAGATAATACTTATGTGAGCAAAACAATTGATATGCACGGCAGTGGTTATGCTGATGCTGGTCAGTATATGTATTTCAAAGCGGGTGTTTATAATCAAAATAATACCGGCGATGATAGTGACTACGTTCAAGCGACTTTCTATTCTCTATCTACTCAACATAATTAAGAATAATACCTCCAATTAAGCGTACGTTATTTTATTCTTACGCTTAATTTATCCCCACTTTGAAGTAATTTAGTTACCCACAACAACCTTCCCAATCTTTCCCTGAATTCAACTCTGAACGGTTCATTCTATTACTAGTTGACCATTAATTTATAAAGAGAAGCTAACGTAAAGGGAAAGGCTTTCTTTGGTGTGGTTGTTTCTCTAATGCCATGAATTAAACGATAAACTTACTATGCATTAGATAATAAAAAGTCAGACTATATGCCTGACTTTAATTATTGTATAACTTCTTAAATGATTAGAAGCTATAAGTAAGACCTACACGACTACGTAATTGACGACCACCTTCTTTACTGCCTTCACTTACGTTACCGAACTCAACATAAGGGCGCCAGTTGCTTTCGTTTTTGTAACCGATTTTTAGGTTGTAATCGTAGTTCCAAGTTTTGTTATTGTATAAAATCCAGTTATCACCTTCATGTGCTTTCTCATAGTTCGCTTCAAAGCCAAGCTGGATCATGTTGTTCCACGTATAATCTAGGTTTGCAGTTACTTTACTTTTTTGCCATGTCTCACCATTTTCCTTAGATGAAGTATAATCGCGGAACTCATGACGGTAACGCAGTTTAGTGGTAATCCCTGAATCAAACTCATAACCAATACGTAGTTGTGGTTTATAGGTTACACGCTCATCACCCATGGTAATTGGCATACCAGGTTGTACATAGAATTTGTCTGTTACATAGTGTTTGAATTCGTAAACAACTTCTGAATCACCGCGCTCTAAATCATCAAAGCCATAGGTCCCATCTCTACCTGCAAACTTCATTTCAACGCTGTAGTAATGTTTACCTAAGTCTGTTGAAGTGCTGCCGCCGATTTTAATACGGTTATTGTTTGATTCAGTCTCATGCTTGTACTCATGACGAATATCAACAGAAGCAGCATTTACATTCACTGCTGTTGTAGCAAGTAGAGCGGCAGTAGTAGCAAGTAAAACTTTATTTAATTTGAACATATCCAACGTCCTGTGTAGTTATGGTTTCTAATGGGTAACTGTGAAATGAGTCAGCAAAGTGATCGTAAAATGAACCACATTCTCATTTTCTTGCTTGTATTATTAGAATTAAATAATACAAATAAAATATAAATAAGTTATGGGCTGGTGTATGTGAAATAGATCGACTTATTTTATATCGTTCATATTTTTAAGGTGATTAGATCGAAAAGTGTGATCTAAATAAATTAATTAATGGTTTTCTTTTGATGAAAATAAGGCTCTACAATTCAACTTCTAGTTCTAGCACCTTTATTTTATAAGCTTTTAGAGAAAATTGTTCGATAGTCATTTTATGAAATGATTATTTTTTGTGATTTTGAATTCATCTACACGAACTTCTGTTTGTTTACCAATATCACCATTTTTATCAATTTGGCTTGGATCCGTGATTGACATATATAAGAAGACTTGTGCATTTGTATTACTACCGGAATTGAAATCTAGAGTCGTTAACTTAAATCCACTTTTAACTGCGCCCGATGGGTTTTGTGAGACATCACGAGCGTGAAGGGTTTTGGATGCAATGACTTTTCCGGAGATATCTTTTAAGCCAACATCTAATTCGCTAAGAGAGTTGTTGCCTTTTTTATCGTAGTAGTAGAAAGATAAAGTGTAATCTGTATTAGGTTGCAACCCTGAAATATCTTGGGTTAAACCAGGCTTAGCAGAGAAATCATCATTTGCACTCATAAACCGTATACGAGCTGAGCCTTCATCATCAAAGGCGGTATCTTTTGAGCTACCGACATCACCAAGGCCTGCATTTTTGTCTGCGTGTTTTATCCAAATATCACTACTACCACTATTCGCTCTAAAGTCTGTTAGTTGGCCATCTTGAATGAGGTCGCCTGTTTGAGCGGCGGTTGTTGTACTTGGTGTCGCGTCACCAGAAGTGATTGTACAACCCATTAATAATGAGCTAACTACTAAACTTAATACTATCCTTTTCATATTAATACTCCGCCATTAAGTTGGTAATAATGTAACTTATTATTGTATGACTTAATGTGAGGACGTAGAAATTTTTATTATTCAATAATGTCCTTGGTTATCCAATTTTAAAAAGTGTGCTCTCGATCATTTTAAAGTATTTGCATAAAATTTAATCGTTAATTTTATGAGTTGATATTTTTCTTGTTTCACAAATTTTTTGTTTAATGACTAAGCTTTCATAAGGTTATAAGTAATGCGGGTAAGGACTAACTTTTATATTGAAGGTATTTTTAATTATGCTGGTGAGATATCTGTCTGTTTGTAGGTAATGGTTTTATTGACTTAGATCACTTGTCATACAAAATCGTAGGGTTGAAAGTCGATGAAGGTCACGCAATGGCAATATTGTACTACAAATGAGTTTTTTGTTCGTTATATTGTTTTCGAAATCAAAATTACAAAAAAGGATATCACGATGGAACTTGATTTAAATACTGCCATTGTCGGAATCTACTTCCTCTTCTTAATCGCAATTGGATGGATGTTCCGCACATTTACTAGTAACACCAGTGACTACTTCCGTGGGGGTGGTAACATGCTCTGGTGGATGGTTGGTGCTACTGCATTTATGACACAATTTAGTGCATGGACTTTTACAGGGGCCGCAGGTAAAGCTTATAACGATGGTTTTGCAGTCGCAATTATCTTTATTGCTAACGCATTTGGCTATTTAATGAACTACGTATATTTCGCTCCGAAATTCCGTCAATTACGTGTTATTACCGTAATTGAGGCCATTCGTATGCGTTTTGGTCGTGGCAATGAGCAAGTGTTTACTTGGTCAAGCATGCCTAACAGTGTTATCTCGGCAGGTATTTGGTTGAATGGTCTAGCGATTATTGCTTCTGGTATCTTTGGTTTTGATATGAATACTACAATCATCCTAACGGGTCTGGTAGTACTTATCATGTCAGTAACGGGTGGTTCATGGGCGGTTATCGCATCTGACTTCATGCAAATGGTTATTATCATGGCAGTAACGGTTACTGCTGCGGTTGTAGCAATGATTCAAGGTGGCGGTATAACTAACATAGTAAACAATTTCCCAACAGAATCATTTATGACTGGTGGTGATCTTAATTATGTAAGTATCTTCGGTATCTGGGCATTCTTCATCTTCGTGAAGCAGTTCAGCATTACCAACAACATGCTTAATTCTTATCGTTACCTAGCGGCAAAAGATTCTAAAAACGCACGTAAAGCAGCACTTCTAGCTTGTATCTTGATGACCATTGGCCCAATCATTTGGTTCATGCCGAGCTGGTTCATTGCAGGTCAGGGTGTGGATTTATCAGCACATTATCCAGAAGCGGGTAGTAAAGCAGCTGACTTTGCTTACCTATACTTCGTGCAAGAATACATGCCTATCGGTATGGTTGGCCTACTGATTGCTGCCATGTTTGCTGCAACTATGTCTTCTATGGACTCAGGCTTAAACCGTAACTCCGGTATCTTTGTTAAGAACTTCTACCAAGCGGTACTCCGCCAAAATGCAACTGAAAAAGAATTGGTATTTGTTTCTAAACTAACGTCTACTTTCTTCGGCCTAGCGATTATCATGGTTGCCTTGTTCATCAACTCACTGAAAGGTCTGAGCTTGTTTGATACAATGATGTACGTTGGTGCGTTAATTGGCTTCCCAATGACTATTCCTGCATTCCTTGGTTTCTTCATCCGTAAGACTCCAGATTGGGCTGGTTGGGGTACGCTAGTTGTCGGTGGCTTTGTGTCTTACTACGTAGGTTTCGTTATCACTGCAGAGCACGTTTCAGCATGGTTTGGCTTAGAAGAACTGACTAAGCGTGAATGGTCTGACTTGAAAGTTGCGATTGGTCTAGTTGCTCACATTGTCTTCACTGGTGGTTTCTTCATGTTATCAACACTGTTCTATAAGAAGCTTGCTCCACACCGTGAAAAAGATGTTGACTTATTCTTTACTAACCTTGCTACACCGCTAGTAAACGAAAGTACAGAACAACAAAATTTAGATAACAAACAACGTCGCATGCTTGGCACACTAATTAGTGTTGCAGGTATCGGTGTAATGGCAATGTTTGTTATTCCAAATCCACTATGGGGACGCTTCGTATTTGTTTTGTGTGGTGCGATTGTATTAGCAGTTGGTCTATTACTTGTGAAAGCAGTAGATAACAAAGTAGAAGATGCTCAAATTGAAGCAAAATCTAAATCATAAGTTGCTGCTCTAAGTGATAAAGAAAGTTATATGAGTATATAACAATTAAAAGCCAGCGAATTGACTCGCTGGTTTTTGTTCGTTTAATGAAGATGAATACTTTTATACCAATTACACTAATTAGATGATCAGAAATTGCGTAGGAAAAAGGCTTGAGAACAAGGCAGGAATTTTCGATAAGTAGTGATTCTACAATCAAAATTTTTAACCAAGTTATCGAGCTTTTTAACAAGCAAGGATGAGCAGATAAATAGTACGATTGGTATTATAATTCGATAAGGTAAATAGATGTTTGAGCATATTAAGTCGCAGTTATTTGGTCATCCTCTGACTAAAATTGAAGATGCCCGCAAACGTATTTCTATTAATGACCAATGGCCAGATGGCTTACGACAATTACTTTCTTATCCTGTTCCCAAATTGGGTACACCTGTAGATTCTTTACACTTTTTAGCTTTAGATTTTGAAACCACAGGGCTTAACCCACTGAAGTGTTCGATTCTTAGTATTGGCACAGTTCCAATGGTTAAGTCGAAAATTGATGTGGAAATGGCAAAGCATGTTTACCTTACCGGTTCGGAGGGGATTAATTCAGAAAGTGCTATTATTAATCATATCGTGCCTGAAATGCTTGAAAATGGACATGAACTTGACCAAACCATGGACAAGCTGTTCGAAATGATGCGTGGTAAAGTAGTGTTGGTGCATGGCGCAGTGGTAGAAAAGCAATTTATTGATCACTATGTACAACAAAAATTTGGTATTGACCAATTACCTATCGTGTGGGTAGATACTTTAAAAATCGAGAAATGTTTAACTTACATTCAGCACCCTGAAACTTGTAGTTATCAGTTAACCGATGTTCGATTAAAACACAACCTACCAGCATATCCTGCTCATAATGCTTTAATTGATTCGATATCTTGTGCCGAGCTTTTTTTGGCTCAAATGGTGAATATTTTTGGTAATCAAGAGTACGAAATTAAAATTGAAGATATTTTCAATAAGCAAACTGCACCAGTATCCAAAAATGTCTTTGGTTAATCTTATGACCACTGTTATACATCAATATCACGAATAAATAGTGAGGAAATCATTTTCTTTATCATAATCTTAATAGTCGGTTTATTGGCTGAATTTGTGCTTTGTCACATCCTTTTTCTTCTCTAAAAAGTCATCTATTTTCTTTGATTTTCAATTTTAAGATCTAATCCAACATTTTGAGTTTAAATCTATTGCAATATCTGATCTTGCTCTCGTTTTTATATTTACGATCTTATTTGTATTATAAGAATATGAAATAATTAATTTGTTTATTTGATTAATATAATAAATAAAATTATTAACTAATAAATCTTTGATTTTTATCTCATTTTATAAGGACGTAGAAATGAAAAATTTGTTTATAAAAAGCTTGCTGGCTTCATCTGTGGTATTAGCGATGGGCTGTTCATCGAATGGTTCCGATGCTCAAAAAACCGCGGAAATGGCAGCAAAACAAGAGGGACCTCGTGTTGCTATTTTGACTCCAACCGCTATTGATGCAAGCAGCCATGATGGTAATAGTCCAGACCGTCTATTTGACCAAGATATTACAACTCGTTGGTCTGCAAATGGGGATGGTGAATGGGCGATGTTTGATTATGGCTCTATTCATGAATTTGATGCCGTGCGTGTGGCTTTCAGTAAGGGTAATAAACGAGTAAGTAAATTTGATGTTCTTGTGAGTGTTGATGGTAAAACTTGGACACCCGTTCTGAAAGATCAAGAGAGCTCAGGTCGTGTAATTGGTTTAGAGCGTTTTGATTTTGAACCAGTAAAGGCACGCTATGTGAAATATGTTGGCCATGGAAACAGCAGTAATGACTGGAACAGTGTGACTGAATTTGCAGCACTTAATTGTTCAATAAACTCTTGCCCAACTTCAGAAGTAATTACTGATGATGTGGTAAAAGCTGAACAAGCAATGATCGCTCAAATGGCGGCAAAAGCAGCGGCACAGAAAGAAGCGCGTAAAGACTTACGTAAAGGTAATTTCGGTGCACCAGCGATTTACCCATGTGATACTAGTGTTAAATGTGACACAAGAAGAGCACTATCTCCGGTAACGGGTTTGCCAGCAACGCCAAAAGCGGGTAATAAGCCAAGCGAAAACTTTGATCTAACCGAATGGTACTTATCTCAACCATTTGACCACGATGGTAACGGCCGTCCTGATGATGTTTCTGAATGGAACTTGGCAAATGGTTATGAACACCCAGATGTATTCTATACAGCTGCTGACGGTGGTTTAGTATTTAAATCATTCATTAAAGGTGTTCGTACTTCGAAAAACACTAAGTACGCTCGTACTGAAATGCGTGAAATGCTACGTAAAGGTGACGAATCGATTTCAAGTAAAGGTGTAAATAAAAACAACTGGGTATTTAGTTCTGCACCAGTTGAAGATCAAAAAGCAGCTGGCGGTGTTGATGGTGTTCTTGAAGCAACATTAAAAATTGACCACACGACCACTTCAGGTGAAGCAGGCCAAGTAGGTCGTTTCATTATTGGTCAGATCCATGATCAAGATGATGAACCAATCCGCTTGTACTACCGTAAACTGCCAAACCAAAATACAGGTACAGTTTATTTTGCTCACGAAAATACTCTAAAAGGCACAGATGCGTTTTATGACCTTGTTGGTGGTATGACGGGCGAAATCGGCGATGATGGTATTGCTTTAGGTGAGAAATTTACTTATCGCATTGAAGTTAAAGGTAATACTCTAACAGTTACAGTTAAGCGTGATGGTAAAGAAGACGTGCAACAAGTCGTTGATATGAGTGAAAGCGGTTATGATGTGGGTGGCAAGTATATGTACTTTAAAGCTGGCGTATATAACCAAAATATCACGGGTGACTTAAATGATTATGTTCAAGCGACATTCTATAAACTAGAAAAATCACATGGTAAATACACAGGTAAGTAATTTTGTTACTAGCTGATTAATACCTCTTAAAATTCAATGGCACTGTTCAATTATGTTCAGTGCCTTTTTTACGTCTATATCCTTCGTACTTGAAGCTGCAGCTTTGTTGACGGCGATCATTCACCCCAATCATTTAGACAAGCTAAACTCATGGGGCTTCATTCACTTGTCGCCTCACTGCAACTCCAATTACTTTGGGTATATACTATTCGCGATAATAAGGCTTAATAAAAAGTGTGAATGAAAATAGTGATTTAAACTCAAGGGAACCTGCATCTTGAGCAACTAGGTTATATAGGGAGATCAAATGAACAAATTAAACAAAGAACGTTTTGATGAATATCCTGAAAGTGCTCGAATTCGATTAGAAGCGTTGGAAGCCTGATCTTTAAAGTGGCTTATGATCTAGAGTTAGGCGAAGTGGAGGAGTCGCTGAAATGGGGCGAACCAAGCTATTGTAGCAAGATGGGAACACCGATAAGAATGGACTGGAAACTGAAATCACCCAATCATTATTATCTTTTCTTTCATTGCCAAACTAAGTTAATAGATACCTTCCGAGAGTTGTATGGTGAAGAATTAGAGTTTCAGGGGAACCGAGCCATCGTGTTGTCGTTATCAAAACCATTGCCTGAAGCCGCTATTCAACATTGCTTAGCGCTGGCATTGACTTATCAACAACGTAAGCATCGACCTTTGCTTGGTGCATAAAAAAGCTGCAATATAATCGCTTATATTGCAGCTTAAATGTGTTATCAAGTTATTGCGTTATGAATTGATTACTTTTTCAAACCCATGAAATAATCAAAGATAACGGGTACATCGTTTTGACCAAGCCCAGCATCAACTGCTGCTTGTAGACTTGTAGAAGTACCTTGAGCGATTAGAGACTCTGTACCTAACTCTTCACATAGTGCAAGGAAGTAACCAAGGTCTTTGTTTGCGTTTGCAACAGAGAAACCTAGTTTTTCTTCACCGTCTACTGCGTAGAACTTACAAAATTGCATGAACGGAGAGTTAGAAGGACCAGCAGACATGATGTCGAATAATTGCTGGCCGTCAACGCCTGCTCGTTTTGCAACTGCGAATGCTTGAGACATGGTTGCAACCGTCGTCATACCCATGAAGTTGTTCACAAGCTTAGTTACGTGACCAGAACCTAGAGCGCCTAGGTGGAATACGTTTTCGCCTTGGTCATCAAGAACGGGTTTAACTTTGTTGAACGTTTCCATGTCGCCAGCTGCCATGATGTTTAGTAGACCATCTTTAGCGTGAGCTGGAGTACGACCAAGAGGAGCATCGATCATACCTGCGCCTTTGGCCGCAAGATCAGCACCAATCTTCTTAGTAGACGCGGGGATAGAAGTACCGAAGTCGATTAGTGTTTTGCCTTCAGACATACCCGCTAGGATACCTGCTTCACCGTATACTACTTTCTCTACAACTTCAGACGTTGTTAGGCAAAGCATTACGATGTCACTTTTTTCAGCAAGTTCTTTACCAGATGATGCTTCTGCTGCGTTACCACGAGCTAAAACAGATGCAACAGCGTCTTTATTAAGATCCATTACATTTACTTGGTAGCCACGAGTTTGTAGGTTTTCTACCATGTTGCCGCCCATAAGGCCTAGGCCGATAAAACCAATAACAGGTTTAGTCATCATATCTCTCCAATTGTATTATTATATAGCTAAGTGAAATAATTCTATAGGTATGGATTTGGTTTAGCAATCAAATGAAGAAAGATAAAGTCGCTTTCTGTGACTTAAGCAACATAGATCACGAAATTGACACTAATAATAGAGTGGATTCGATCAGCATCTCTTTTTTACCATGAGGAAAAATTATGCACTGTGACCAAAGCTTACCAGTGTTAGATTTCAATATAATGATGCTTAAATAACATTTTAAAGCAGGAGATGTGTCTTTTTAGTCAACCGGATACTTGGCTGAGATCTCATTTTTGAGCTTTCCATGATAAATAAAATTGAAAACCTCAGTATTTGTCATACAATAAGATTAGATGTTTTGGTGATGAATCTTGTTCACCAAGCAAAATTTATAAATGGATGACTAAAGAGAGAATGACTATGTCTAAAAAAATTGCTTTTATTTCTGGCGCAACTGGCGGTATTGGTTTTCAAGTTGCAAAACGTCTTGGTACTGATGGCTACACGGTTGTCCTTAACGGTATCGAAGATGACAAAGGCGCTGAGCGAGTAGCAGAATTAAAAGAACTAGGCATTGAAGCTGAATATTATGGTTTTGATGTAACTGATGATAAAGCGGTTACTGAAAACATCACTGCAATTGGTGAAAAATACGGTAAGCTTGATGTTGTCGTTAACAATGCGGGAGGCCTAGGTGGTCGTAGCCCAATGGAAGACATGACAACGGACTTCTACCGTTTTGTTATGGCGCTTAACCTTGATAGTGCATTCTTTGTTTCTCGTGCTGCGATCCCATATCTGAAGAAAGCGGAAGGCGGTTCAATCATTAACTTCGCTTCAAATGCAGGTTGGAATGCCGGTGGCCCTGGTGCTGGTATTTATGGTGTATCTAAAGGAGCAGTGCATACCTTAACTCGAGCATTGGCTAAAGAGCTTGCTCCTGCTGGCATCCGTGTAAATGCAGTTTCTCCAGGTACAATCGATACACCATTCCACGCTCAAATTAAAGCAACTAAGCCAGAAGTTTTCGCTTCTTGGAAAGACAGCATTATGCTTGGTCGATTAGGTCAACCAGAAGAAGTGGCATCAGTGATTGCATTCTTAGTAAGCGAAGATGCATCATTCATCACTGCTGAAACGATTCAAATCGGTGGCGGACAAGCGTTAGGTATTTAATCCGATTTTAGAAACCAGATAAACAAAACACTGCCAAAATAATGAAATACCCCCCAATAGATATACAATTATGGGGGGTATTTATGCCTAAACACAACAGAAAATTAAAGCATTGTAAATAACGATGTGTTGAGGGTGAATCCTCAAGAGATTTTAGAAAGAGGCCTTCCGAACTTGTGGTTACTTACGCTCAACTGGGTAACCTTCACCACGTGATACCGTGAATGCTATTAACGTGCTAACCAGCCGCCATCAACAGCAACCGTATGGCCATTGATGTAATTTGCAGCATCAGATGCTAAGAATATACAAGGGCCAACTACATCTTCTGGCTTGCCCCAACGGTTCGCGGGAATACGTTCAAGAATCGCAGTATTGCGCTCTTCATCGTCACGTAGCGCAGCAGTATTGTTAGTGGCCATGTAACCTGGGGCAATCGCGTTTACATTGATGTTGTATTTTGCCCATTCATTTGCCATTGCACGCGTAACTCCCATAAGTGCACTTTTGGAAGCAGTATAAGAAGGCACCCGAATTCCACCTTGGAAAGATAGCATAGAAGCGATGTTGATGATCTTGCCACCATTACCTTGAGTGATAAATTGCTTAGCCACCGCTTGAGAGATAAAGAAGACCGTTTTAGAGTTGATGTTCATCACGTCATCCCAGTTTTGTTCTGAGAACTCGATAGCATCTTCACGGCGAATGATTCCCGCGTTGTTAACTAAAATGTCAATTTTACCGAATTTAGCCAATGCCTTCTCGATGATAGTAGGAATGTCATCGAGAGATAATAAGTTTGCTCGTACATCAAGAAAGTGACGACCTTTTGCTTTCATTAGCTCTATGGTTTCTTCTGGTGCAGTTCGATTAACACCCACTACGTTACAACCTGCTTGTGCTAGGCCTAATGCCATACTTTGACCAAGACCTGTGTTGCAGCCAGTCACAATGGCTACTTTACCTTCTAAATTAAATGCATTAAGAATCATAGCTATTTCCTTTGGTGCTTATTGTGGGTAGTTATTTAATACAGTGTAGTGGTGCTATTGAGCTTTACTGTAAATATAACGAATAAAAACTGACTTGTTTATGATTTATTTAAATGATAACAAATCTCTAATAATAGGAGATATTTCTTATAAATTTCGTTAAAATGGTAAGAATTATGACTAATGAATTTTAGTTAACTATAATTTGGCTTAAATGACTGGTTTGTTAACAATTTCATCGCGTGTGAAAGGGAATATAATATGAGAAAAATTTACTTAGCTTTAGCTATTGCAGGGGCGCTTGCTGGATGCTCTTCTAACTCGGATAAAGCACCTGTAAATACTACGCCGGTACCCGCTATGGGAAAAGTTGCTGATGGTGCATTTACTCGTTTTGCTTTAAATAACAACAGCAGCGGTGCTTGGTTGGTACATGCTACACCAGAGTTAGGTTTAGGTGCGGTTGAGGCAACGAATATTACTGCTTCTGGTGATCCGGGTTCTCTTCGTTTGTTTTACCCTTCAATCAATGAAAGCTCAATACTACAAGCGGGACCTGGTGTAAGCCAAATTATTCCAAATATTGAACCAGATACTGATTACCTTTTGACGGTTTATTATCGTGATGAAAAAGGCAATGAGTCACCAAACTTGCTTGAGTTGGGTGTGAAAGATATGGGTGTGGGTTCTCTAGCTGGCAACATCATAAGAACAAAGACATTTACCAATGATGATATTGGTTCTGATGGCGATGATACAAATGGTTTCCGTAAAGTGGAATTAGCCTTTAATTCAGGCAGTAACACAACGTTGGAAGTTTATGCAATAACCCATCTTAACAGTATTGAAAATATCGACATGAATGGTGATATAGCCCTTCAAACAGAGGTCTTTATTGATGATGTTGTGTTAAAGGCTGATGATTAGTCGAGCTTAATATCTAAAGCCCTAATCAATATAATCTAGCACTAGAAACCCCCTGATATTTTCTGTCAGGGGGTTTTCTGTTTATTTATGGTCCGCTTAATTCTAGCTTATCGGTTATGAACCCTTGGAAATAGTTAATATCAAGCTCAACTAATTGTTCAATTTGCTTTAAATCCTCTACATGAGTTGCAATCATACCAATCCCTAAGTTACTGGCGATACGAGTCATGGAAGCTAGAACATCATATTTAGCTGGATCTTCCAACTGGTTAGTATATGCAAAATCCAATTTGACATAAGTTGGTTGAACTTGATGTAGGTAATCGATAGAGTTGAAACTATGACCAAAGTTATCAATACCAAACCTAAACGAATGTTGGAGCAGTAATTGAGTAATGACTTTAGTTTCTTCAAGATGTTTAGTGAAGCATACTTCATGAAGCTCAAATATTAGCATCTCACTGAGTTGGGGGTTGGCTTTTAACATTTGAGTTAAGAAGACAACAAATTGACTATTATGAAGGCTATCTTTACTTATATTAACTGCAATCGGTGACTTGCTTGGGTTAGAAGCCAATTGATTACTTACAAGCGTTAATACATGATTATCGAATTGGTAGGCTATATCAGTACCTTCTAGCGTAGTAATAAAATGATTGGCTGTGTAGATAATATTATCCACTTCAATATAAGCAAAGGCCTCATAGTGTAGAATTTGTTGTTCTTTATTAATCGCCGGTTGAAGTCGAATTTTGACTTGTTGATTTTCAATACTTTGTTTAACAAAGTTCTGCCATTCAATTTTACCCTTAGTGAATTCTGGCAAAATTGCATTCTTATTAAATAAAAATGCTTTTATGCCGCTTTGTTGACGCGCTTGAGTTAGGGCATTATCAAGTTGAGTGAAAACCGTTCTCATATCTGTTTGCTCATGTAAGATCATCATCCCAATATATGCTGAGTTATCTTCAATTAACTTGTGAGCTTGCCATTCATTCACGAGATTGAGTGCTGTCTCTGAAACTTGGTTTAAATAATCATAATGGCAATGAGGAACCAGCAAAATAAACTCAGAGCGACTAAAACGAGAAAAAGTACTTCTTCCATCAACTAAAGAACTTAATTTTTGAGCAAGTTCTTTAACCATGCTATCGGCTTTATCAAATTCTTTATTTTCATACGCATCTTCAATTATATCAACTTTCATTAACCATAGACCACAATGATCATGGGTGTTAGAAGTTAACCATGGTTCAAGCTGAGTGATGAAATATTCACGATTACTTAGCTCAGAAACAGGATCCTGGTAAGCGCGCATACGTAAGCGCCTTACTTCATCTGCAGACTGTAAGTAATGAGATTCAATCTGTTTGCTCATGTAATTAATTGCTTGTATTACATCAGAGAGTTCACGAGTATTGACTTGAGGAATAGGGTCACCAAACTTATTTAAACTAATTTCATTCGCACGCTTTTGTATGTTTTTTAATGGCTTGAACATGACTCGAAGTATGATGATCATCGAGATTGCAGCAAATATTGAATTAATAATAAATGCAGTGAGTAAGCGTAGAGTCAGCGACCACAGTTGGTCATAACTTGTTGCCGTATTATTGGTGACGGTTAAGGTGGCTGCTTGCATCCAGCCATCCATTAATACGCGAGATTCGGTTAGTTCTTCAAAAGGCGCGATTTTTTGAAACCATTCTGGTGAGTCAGATTGTTGATTAAGAGCCTTGCGTTGAATTTGAGTATTGTTGTTATTTATTTTGAGAGTAATAGAGCCGTAGAAGCCGCTATCAAAAGAGGCATTTATGACAGATTCTAAACCCACTTTATCTTTTTGATGAATGAATGGTGTTAGCGCAATATTCAATGCGCTGATCATGTTTGTCATCTCAATTTTTTGCTGAATTTTCAGGTAAGTATGGCTAGAGTGGAGTAGTAGGCCAAAAACTGATGTCGTTAATATCAAGAAGATTATCGATAACCAAATTTGGAATTTATTATATAGACTCATAGCATCATTGATCCAAGTTTATAATAGGGTGATGAGTGTCATGTTGACTTCGCTTACGCAATTTTTGCCACATACTTAAATTGGAAATATTACCAGCCGGTATTGATTGGCTTCCGGCAGCGCCTCCCTTTGTGATCCATAAGTTAGTGGCGTTAAAACTATAGACAGGAACGAGATCGCTTCTTTGACTGGCCGGTTTTATCTCGCTATCAATATTATCTAAAATTAAAGGCATTGAACTTGGCGTTTCATAATAGGCCAAGACCATATGAAATTGATTTAATGTCAGTGATTTTACATAGATTAATCGTAATTTTTCGTCATCTACCCCTAGTTCTCGCAGGGTATAATATTTGGCAATACTAAAATCTTCACAGTCTCCACCGCCAGCATTAAGAAACTGTATTGGTGTTGCCCAATAATCATCTTCACCCCATAATTTTATATCATCAATAAACACTAATTGATTAAAAAAGTTATTCACTTCAGATAATTGTAGAGAGGGGGAGTGACTCTGTAAGTGATGAGTGAGCTCTAGCCATGCTTTTATTCGTAAGCCAGCACGTTGTCCAAAGTGTTCATGACTGAAGGTGATGATTTGTTGTTCAATAGCAGTGAGAGCCGAAGCTCTCACTGACATGATTAACAAAATTAAGAAAAGACAGGCGGTAAGCGAAAAAGAGAGAAAAGGTTTCTTAATCTTTACGTTGATCATAGATAGTCCAGCTTTCTACTACGCTGCTATCCATCCCTACCACTGAAGCAGTAACACGACGACTTAATGTCATAGTTTCTTCTCTTGATGTTGCTTGAATTGGATCACTGTCACCGTAACCTATAGTTTGTATGCGTTTAGGGCTGACACCTGCTGCAACCAAGGCTTTATAGACATTCGCTGCACGCTGTATAGATAGGTATTTATTGTGTTCTGCTGGGCCTACTGGGCTAGCATAACCATTAAGAACAATATGAGTTTTTGGATATTTATCTAAGAAGTTACTTATATTCTTAATCTGATTATCATAAGCTGCGGGAATCACGGTTGAATCATTAGCAAATAAAATATGTAGTTTATTTTCTTCTTCTGAATGTACAACAGTAGGACATCCATTGTTATCAATCATAGCGTTTTTACGAGTATTAACACATAAATCACGTGCGTTAATCACACCGTCATTATCCGAATCGCTCAAATCTTTTGAATGAAAGGCGATTGGCGGTGGATCGGATTCTAGGTTTGAACATGCACCCAATAGTAAAACCAATAAAGAAAGAGTTAATGCTTTCATAATATTTCCTTATTTAGACGAACGAGCCCATTCATCAGGGATGGCAACACGTAACTCATTCAGAAGCAGACCTGTTGAATTCAATAGGCGATAATCAGCAATAATACCAGAATAGTGTGCGCTTAAATAAGCTTTACGAGATTCAAATAACTCATTTTCGGTGTTTAATAGGTCCAATAAGGTTCGTTTACCGATTTTGTATTGCTTCTCATAAGCGATGATGGTTTTTGCCGCAGAATCTACGTGTTGTTGAAGAAACTTTTCTTGTGATTCCGCCAGTTCTTTGGCACTCCATGATAAACGGGTGCTTTCTTCTAATAAGCGGTAGGCGTTATCTCGAATATTTTTCGCTTTGCTGATTTGGCTGGCAGCTGAACGACTGTCTGCTGCGTCACTACCACCGTTGTACAGGTTGTAGTTCATTTTAAGCATTACTTTAAGCTCATCAGTATCCCCATCAGATGCGTCAATTTCATCACCATATTTCTGTGAGCCTTCGACAGTAAATGTCGGTAACATAGTGCCTTTGGTTTGTTCGTATTGATATTGAGCGGCTTGCACATCATGGTAAGCCAAATACATAGTTGGGTTATTGGCTTTGGCTTTCTCAAGCGCATCATTTAGCGACTTAGCGATGTAAGTATCATCAACTTTAGGTTTTCTTAAATCTTGAGGGTAAGAGCCAACTATTCTTACAAATGCTGTAATTTTGTCGTTAAGGTTACTTTGAGCTGAAAGTAAGTTGGTATTGGCTTGTGCAACACGTCCCTCAACCTGAACGAGATCTGCCGTTGAGCTTAAACCTGAATCTGTACGTTTTTTGATATCACGATAGATACGCATGTGAACATCATGGTTTGCTTGAGATAGGGTAACCACCTCTTGGGCTTGAATGACATCAATATAAGCTTCAGTAGTGGATAATGCCATATCTTGGGCATCAGCGAGTAATTGATAGCGTTGAGATTCAGCTTCTGCTTTTGTTCTTTTTATATCGTTATAAGTGCTTGAGCCATCCCAGATTAACTGACGAATACTGATTTGAGCGTAGCGAGGGTTGTATTCGCCTTGAGAGCCTGCACTGTTGTCATAATCTTCATAGCCGACACCAGCTTCAAGATCGACCGATGGTAAATATTTACCAGTTGAGGCTCGGCTGGTTTCTTTTTGGCTGATAAATTCATTGTAGGTTGATTGAATATTTGGGTTTGTTGCTAATGCATTGGCAATCGCTTGTTCAAGAGATTGCGCGTATGTTGGCAGAGCGATTAATTGGCAACCAAGGAAAATGGCTAATTTATTTATCTTTGGAGTTTTTATCATCATCATCCTCTTAACATGCTAGATAGTTAAGCGTTAAGGAAAGGGTATATAAAGCCGAAAACGGACAAAAATTTAGATTTACACGATATTACAGGGTATTTAGAAAAAATAATATACCCTTTAACTGATAAACGGTGTTGAATATACAAATTTAAACGCATGATTTTGTTTAAATCATATCAGTCTAGACAAAATCATGCGAATAAATTAGTTGTATGTTTGTTAAATCGGCCTTGTTTGAATGGTAGATTTCTTCTTATTGGTTGTCGTTGTTTGTTTGGTCGCCGTAGCTGATGTTGGTCTAGAAACAGTACTAGTTGCTGCTTGCGCCTGATCTTCGCTTGGTTTTGGCTCGGAAGCAGAAGGTGCAGCATCACTTGTTTTGGCCTCTAGTGTTGGTGATTTTTTAGCAACAGTCGGTGCTGATTTCTGTGACTTTCCAGAGCGAAGTGCTTGTAATACTTTATCTCTAGGGCCGTCGGCAATGATTTGGCCTTGTTCCATGACTATTAAACGATCGACTAAGTCTAACATGCCAGTTTTATGCGTAATTAAGATTAGAGTTTCACCTTTATTAAAGTTACGCAATTGGCGCTTGATGAACATCTCCGTACGGTTATCCATACTACTGGTTGGTTCATCCATGATCATTACTGGTGGTTTACCTAATAGTGCACGTGCAATGGCAATCGCTTGACGTTGACCACCAGATAAAGCGGCACCACCTTCGCCAATTTGTTTTTCTAAACCAGCGCTGTCCTTTTGTGTAAAGCTTGTTACGCCAGCGCGTTCAGCGGCAAGAATGATATCTTTATCACTGGCAAGAGGGCGTCCAAGTGCAATGTTGTCACGAATGCTACCGTAAAACAGAGTAATATCTTGCGGTACACAACCTAAATTACGGCGTATATCGATCTGATGTAACTGCTTAATATCTGTATCATCAATTAAAACGGTACCTGAGGTTGGTTGGTATAATCCCATCAAGATACGCTCTAACGTCGTTTTACCTGAACCAATACGACCGATAATACCAATGCGCTCACCTGGATTAATTGTCAGGTTAATATTTCTTAACGAAGGCGAGGTTGCATTCGGGTAGGTGAAGTTCACATTATCAAATTGGATCTTACCTTTGATAATCGGACGGTGGATATAACGCTTGCCCGGTTCTTGCTCAGTTGGCATTTGCATTAAGTTGTCGATAATACCCATCGCAGATTTGGCTTGGTTATAGCGAGTTGATAGCATCGCTACTTGTATCATCGGGCTAACTGCACGTCCACTTAGCATGGTAGCTGCAATTAAACCACCCATGGTTAGGTCGCCATTTCCTATTAAGTAAACACCGACAACGATCATTGCTACGTTCAAAAATTGTTGAACAAACCCCGCTGTATTTTGCAGTGAATCTGTAAGACGACGAGACTTTAAGCTCCAGTTTGCCATGTGGGCAACGGCTTCTTCCCAACGATATTGATACTGACTTTCAGCACCAAACATTTTTAATGTTTCAAGACCAGATAAGCTCTCAATAAGATTTGAGTTTTTTTGTGAAGCTAAGCGAGAACCTTCTTCAATAGTGCGTCTTAATGGCTTTTGTACAATAAAACTGTAACTGATCAGAATGATCACACCAATTAAAGGAACTATAGCTAATGGGCCTGCAATGAATGCAATTACGAGCATAAATAACAGAGCAAATGGCAAATCAATTAGAGTGGTAATACTAGCAGAGGTAAAGAAATCTCTGATTGATTCAAATTCTTGCATGTGTCTTGCAAAAGCACCAACGGAAGGGGGCTTAGATTCTAGACGAGTTCCCATTACATGACTAAAGATTTTTGAAGAAATCAAAATATCCGATTTCTTTCCCGCCACATCTAAGAAATAGCTACGCATCATTTTTAAAATAAAATCAAAAATGAAGATGATAAAAACACCAACAGCTAGTACCCAAAGTGAGTCATAGGCCAGGTTAGGAACAATTTTGTCATATACTAAGCGTGAAAATAATGGGGCACTTATGGCAAAGATATTAATTAAGATCGAGGCAATGAATACGTCGCGGTAAATTTTACGTGATTGCCACAGCGTGCTCCAGAACCAATGACCATCGTTGTTTTTCAGAACTTCAGGGGACCTTTCATCGTAACGGAAGCTCTTTTTAACCAAAAATAGTTGGCCTGTGTATTGTTTATTAAGTTCTTCTAAACGAACCCATTCTTGAGTGTTGTCATCATTTTGCGACAAGATTACTTCAGCTTCGTTCTTCTCGTAATCGACAGACAAGATAACGCATGCGTCACCATTTTTAAGCAATGCAACTACCGGTAAAAGTAGTGGTGGTAAATCATTAAGTGGCAACTCTTCAAGCTTAGCATTTAAGCCCGCGGTTGCTGCAGCGCGGGGGAATAAATGTACAGTTAGTAAACCATCTTTGAGTGGTAAGCCTGCAACGAGCGCGTCAGGTGAATTGGCTTGGCCGTAATAACGACTGATATAATCGAGCGAATTTAATAGCGGATCTTTTATGGTATTCATTATGCCTGACCTTCAGTAACATTATTAATTTGCTCAGTAACAAAACCTTGGAAACCACCAAGTTCGAGTTCGATCAGTTTGTTTTTCTGTTCTATTGTTTCTACACGAGAAGCAATAGTGGTGATTGATAAGTTGGCGGCAGTACGTGCAATGGAGAAAACAACATCTGCTTTTTCGTTATCATCTATTTGAGTAGTGTAGGCAAAATCCAATTTGACATAAGCAGGGCGGTAGGCATTGAGATAGTCAATCGAACCAAAGTTATGACCAAAGTTATCGATACCAAAACTGTATTTATGTGAAGTAATGATGTTACACAGTAGTTTGGTGTTATCTGGCTGCTTAATAAAGCAAATTTCAGGAATCTCAAACAATATGCGGTTGGCATATTCAGGATTGCTTTCCATTTTTTGGCTTAACCAGCGCATAAAGCCAGTATCATTAACACTGCTTTGAGTTAAGTTAACTGCAATTGGATATTTCGGATCGTACATATCGACTTGTTCAAATACTGCGTCGATGATGTACATATCAAAGTCTTGGCCTTTATCTAGGCTTTCAAGGGCATTCAAAAAGCTACCTGCTGAATAGCGAGTGTCGTCTTTTTGTATAGCAGCAAATACTTCTTGGTGGAGCATTTGATTATTGCTGTCGATAGCTTTCTGGTAGTTGAAAATAAATTCTTTATTAGCAATGGCTTCATCTACGATGGCTTTCCATTGTTGTTTACCAAAGTTTGGTTGGCTTTCATCACTGTCTGCAAGAACCAAGATCATTGGTTCTTCGCGATTAGCACGAGCTTGTACTAAGCCGTTATCAGCGCGAGCAAGGAGATCTGAAATACTGTCGTCAGTTTGCTTCATAATTAAAGCAACAGCAGCTTGAAGTGGGGCAATATCAAGTGGATCGTTTTGTAATTCGGCGACACGGTTAAGCATAGCGCGACCCAACTCAAGCATATCTTCATCTGATATGTTTGGAGCTAATAGCATAAACTCAGAATTGTTTAAACGAGCAATATTGAACTCATCTGAAGAAATTTCCATTAATGATGCAGCAAAGCTACGAGTCAGTTCATCACCTTGGATATATCCTTCTTTTTCATACACGTCATCAAGTTGATCGACCTTGAGAAGGGCAATACCACCTGTTGACCCGCTTTCAATCCAAGATTTAAGTTGAGTCATCATGTATTTGCGATTAGCCAATCCTGATACTGGATCTTGGTACGCACGAACACGTAGTTTGTTTGCTTCTTCTGATTGTTGTTCAAAGTGTGTACGCAGTTGCTTGGTTATTTGATTAAATGCTGAAACGACATCATTTAATTCTCGGTATTTAGAGGTTTCCAATACTTCATCAAATTTATTGTTAGCAAGATTTTGAGCGCTAACTTGGATAATCTGTAACGGTACTAAAATTCGACGGAATACTATCGATAATCCTACAATCAGAATCACGCCACAAAATGTTAGAGCAAAAAGAATAGATTTAGTGTTATTCCACAGCTTTTCATAAACAAAGGTAGGGCGATTGATTACTTTTAGATTGGCTAATGGTTGCCAGTTAGAGCTGATTTGTACCGTTTTCTGGATAGGTTTAATATTCGATAATGTCATAAACCAACTAGGTATAGAATCTTTGGGTTCTTTGAAATTGAGCTTAATGGCTTCACTCGATGTAATTGATATCAGAGTTGCCGATTGATAGTTATGATTATCAAATATTTTCTTGATAATAGTTTGAGCTTCTTCTAAATCGTCACCTTGTAGATAAGGTGAAAGAGCAAAAGTGGCAGCATTTAATGTGTCATCGAAGCGAACCGTTTGTTGTTCGATTAAGTCGTTACGCGTGTGATGGAATTCAAGGGCAAATAAAACTACGGATATAGTGATAAAAATCCCCATACTCCAAGTTAATAGCTGTTTGTACAATGTCATATCATTTCTCATTAAATAATTATGGTAATAGACCAAGAGAGATAAACTGATTTTTTCGACTGAAAACCAACTTGCAGAAATCGTTATAATGACTTGATGATGCTTATTGTTCTCTTAGTGCAGAATTGGTGGCTTTGAGAACCGGTTTTAATAGGTAGCCCATTACGGTGCGTTTGCCGGTAATAATATCGGCCGAGGCAGTCATACCAGGAATAATTGGTAAGGATGCTCCGTCTTTATTGGTTAAAGCACTTTCATTGGTTCGAATTTTAACCTGGTAGAAGCTATTACCTTCGTCATCTTGAATCGTGTCTGCACTGATTGTTTCAACCGTACCTTCAAGGCCACCGTAGGTAGAGAAGTTGTAGGCGGTAAATTTAATTAATGCTGGTAATCCAGGGTGTAAGAAACCGATATCTTGAGGGGCAATTTTCGCTTCAATGAGTAAGGTATCTTCTGTTGGTACAATCTCGATTAAATCCATACCAGGCTGGATAACTCCACCGATAGTATTGATATAAATTTTTTGAATAGTGCCGGTAACAGGTGAGGTAACGACGGTGCGGTTTACTTTATCTTGTAATCCAACTTGAGATTCACTTTGGCTAGATAATTGTGCACTGACCTTATTTAATTCGTTTTGATTATCACTACGATACTTTAGAGCAATGTCTAAGTATTTTAATATCGCTTCATGGACTGCAGATTCAGCAACCGGGATCTGCATTTTGGTTGAAGTCAAATCACGACGAGTATCAATCAACTGACGACGTAATTTTAACAATTCAATTTCGGGGACCACGCCATCTTTTGCTAATGGCTCTGTTATATTAAATTCGTGACTTGCCACATTATAACTACTTTGTAGGCTTCTATAACGTGAGCGGTTTTCATCTAGTTCACGTTGTTTTTGTGTGACCTGTTGTCTTGCAACTGACAATTGGTTCTCAAGGTTAGACACGTTACCTTGATATTCACTTAACTGACGAGTAACCAATATTGGGTGCTTTTTTGCAAAATCTTCATCGAACATAGGAAGAATTGACTCATCTACAATAACGCTATCTTCCCAATTACTGGTTTGCTTCGCTTTTTTCGTATCAATTTTTACGGCAGAAATTTGTGCTTTTAGACGAAATTGGTCGGCTTGCATATTGGCAATATCAGAAGCTTTGCCTTGAAAGTCAGAGCGCGCTTGTGTGTCATCAATTAAAAGTAGACGTTGGCCTTTTTTAACCGGTTGGCCTTCACGAACAAGCACTTGTTTAACAATACCACCCTCAAGGTTTTGTATCACTTGCATCTGAGTGGATGGAATAACTTTAGCCGTTCCTGTCGTTACTTTATCAAGCTTAGTCAGAGATGCCCAAATGATCGCGATAATAAAAAAAGCCACGATTGTCCAGAGCATGATTTTGGTCGTATAAGTGGTGCTTAGCATTAATGCTGATGACTTATCATCGACGAAGTCTAGTTGTTCGGTGGTGAGTTTTTTTTTCATTGAATTACCAAGAGCAAGCGAAGCTTATTACCCAATAGATAGTGTTGTGTTAGTCATGCGTTAGTGATGAACTATTTTATCATCAACTTTGTAAGAATAATCACTGCGATAAATGATGACATCTTTTAATTTATATTATATAGAAATAATGCTTTAAGTCACCTATATTCACAGTTGCGAATATATTAATGATTATAGACTGTTATGTCCTACATTACCTACATGATGTTTGGATTGGTTAAAACAGTGAATAAATTGAATGAAACGATTGTTAGTGGTATAATTACAATCGTTTTATTTCTATCTAGCAGAACTATTGTTTAACCTCTATTGTGATATAAATATAGAGGTGTTCTTACTTTTGCTTAAGCTTGTTTATTGCTGCTTTAAGATTAAATTCCTATAAATATAAGATTGGCTTATCCTGGTTTTTTAAGGAAACAATCAACTAACAGATTGAGTTATCTATGGAAAATAATATCCCTTCTTCAAATGTCACCAATGTTAACGTTGAAAGTGGTTCAGTTTTTGTCATTAAAGCTGGTCAGGGAGCTGTGTTGGTTACAGGAAATTATCAGTTGAAGTCTGATGAGGTTTTATTGGTGACTCCAGAGGCAAACGTAACTGTCTCTGGACAAGGACAACAAGTACACATCCATAATACTCAATCGACCGTATCTATTGTACCAAATGCAACTGGGCCTGTGGCGACTACATTGGGACCACAAGTTCAAATTAACGCTGAAAATGCACAAAATGCGAATTTTACTGAATCGGATATTGCGAATATCCAACGCTCGGTAATGAACCTGCAAGATCCTAGTCAAGATATTATGAACCCTGTAAATTCGGATGAACAAGGTTCTCAATCAAATCAAACTGATGATATTGCCGCTATTCAGCAAAGTATTTTGGCAGGACAAGATCCAACTCAAGAAGCAGAAGCACCAGCAGCAGGTGAGGGCGCGGGCGACACCGCTAATAACTCTTTTGTATCGATTGACTACAATTATGACGCTGTTTTAACTCACGCGGGATACGATACTAAAGGTTTTGAACGTGAATACCGTGATGAAGAAGATGAACGAGGCGTTCTTATTGCTGACGGTGGTGAAAACCTTGCCGTTGAAGTTACAGAAGGTGATTTAGACAGTGGTGATGGTTACCCAACTGAAAGTATAGCTTCGGTTGTAGTTGAAAAAGGTACCTATGCTCTTGATCCAAATTCGTTTTATATCCCGGAAGAAAGCGTAGATTCTTTACTTGGTGAATTAAATTCTGAGATCACATCAGGTGGTGAACCTGTTGTATTTACTTACGATGCGGAAACCAATACTTTCACGGGTATGCAAGATGGTGAACCAGTCGTTTCATTTGATGTTGATTTCGTTGCCCTACCCAACGGTGATGTAACCGTTTCTATTACCACAACGGTTAATCAACCTATCGATCATATTTCAGGTGACACCACAGGTATAGTGAGTAATCAAGGGGATGATATTCATATTGAGTTCCCAGTATCGGGGATGGATATCAATGGTAATGAAATCAAAGAACCGATTAATATCGAAATTGATGTTAATGATGGTGCCAATGAACAATTTGGTACCGACTCAGGCACCACGATCAATGAAACTGATGACCGTGATTTAATTGTAGATGGCCAAGTACCATTGGATCTTGGTAGTGATGAAATTGCCACTATTACGTTTGATCCAAACCAACCCTCATTAGAAGGGTTAACGAGCAATGGTGAACCTACAGAATATACCGTTGATGGTAATGTAGTAATTGTAACAGATATTAATGGCGAACCAGTTTTAACTGTTGAGGTTCAGACCGATGGATCTTATACCGTTCAAGCCACTGGTCCACTTGACCAGGATGCAGACGATATAATAAATCTAAATTTAGGTATTACTGCAACAGATGATGATGGTGATACTGCTAACGGTACAATTGTTATCAATATTGAAGATGGTGAGAATGCTGCTGATGTTAGTGACGTTGTCACAATAGCTGAGGGCGATCTGGAAAACCCAGCAGCAGGTAACGCATATCCTGTACATGGCACGAGTAGCGTTACCATTACTGCAATAGATGATAACTTAAATCCTTCTACATTACGTTTAAGTGAAGAAGGCAAAGCCCAGCTAGTTTCTGGAATGGGTAAAATTACGATCCATAATGGTCAGCCAATTGAATTTACCATGACCACCGATGAAAACGGTGTGGTAACCATTTCTGCAGTCGATGGTGATGGAAATCCAGTTCTTGACATCACCATGACCCCGACCATGTCTGAAAATGGTGATGTGACGGTTGTCACCGATGTCAATCAATATCAACCGCTTGATGAAAAAGAGGGTACTGGAGATACAACCGGTCTTATCACCAATAATGATGACACTATTTCGGTTGACTTACCGCTAGAAATTGATGACACCGATGGTGATACTTCAAATGTTGATATCACGGTGAATTTTGTTGATGGTGAAGATCCAAGTTTTGGTGACAATACCGAGATTGCTGAGATCACTGAAAATGACGGTGAACAAACGGCCAATGGCAGCATTGAATTTGACCAGGGCAGTGATTACGTTGACCAAATTGTCTTTGACCCAAGTCAACCGTCTCTCACTGGCATCACCAGTAATGGTGAAGCGACTCACATTGATACTGCGGCACTGGCAAAGGATCCAAGCACGTTAACCTTGTTGGATGTTGATAATAACCCTGTGATGAGCGTGACCATCGATGCGGATGGTAATTACACGGTGACGCAATACCAACCGATTGATCAAGATGACAGTGACATCACCAACATTGCGTTGAATGTTTCTGGTACGGATAACGATGGTGATACCGCTAACGGTACCATCAATATCGTGATTAATGACGGCGCGAATGCTCCGGATGTGAGTGATACGGTCGATGTCATCGAAGGTGATGTTGATACTGGAGCTGTGGATGCGGATGGCAACCCTGTCCAGACATACCCTGTAGAAGGCCATGGCTCAATCACGATCGCATCGCCAAGTGA
Source organism: Vibrio sp. E150_018 (assembly GCF_053544035.1). Taxonomy (NCBI): domain Bacteria; kingdom Pseudomonadati; phylum Pseudomonadota; class Gammaproteobacteria; order Vibrionales; family Vibrionaceae; genus Vibrio; species Vibrio sp. E150_018. The sequence goes on from NZ_JBHGNY010000007.1 coordinate 168,766, forward strand.
TAACTTGGTCGCAGGCTCACTGCGTTTAAGCGAAGCGGGTAAAGCCGCTCTACAAAATGAGATGTCAGAAGTCACCATCAACGGTGGCGATCCAGTCGAGTTCAGCATGACGACCGATGACAATGGTGTGATCACCATCACCGGTGTGGATGGCGAGGGCAACCCAGTTCTTGACATCACCATGACCCCGACCATGTCTGAAAATGGTGATGTG
>NZ_JBHGNY010000008.1:0-157204 GCF_053544035.1 Vibrio sp. E150_018
TGGCTTCAGCGCAAGTGGCAAGCGCCCTGAGTTATAGAATTCCAAAACGATTCGACCAGACCAACCTGGATCAATACGGTGTGCAGTAACATGTACCATTAAACCTAAACGCGCTAATGAAGATCGTCCATCTAACCAGCCAACGATATTGGCAGGTAAATCAACCGACTCATAGGTTACGGCTAAAGCCAATTGCCCGGGATGTAAGTAAAATTCTTCATCATCGGAAATTTCAATTTCATCACTCATTACTTTTTCAAGTTGAGCAGTAACATCCGATTTTTTACCAGACAAATCGATATATGGAGCACTGTGATCATTAAAAACACGAAATTGATGTCCTAAACGAACGTCAACTGTCAAACCACTAATGCTTTCTTCTGACGGCGCTGGAGACATGGCAATCTTGCCTTCAGCTAAATACTTCTTTATATCCCTATCACACAATCTCACGGGCGTTTCTCCTAAAACCACCTTGGTGATTACCAGGTGGGGATTTCATATCAATACTTTAATTGTCTATTCTTACGATGTCAGCAATTTAGCAATATGCGCTTTTAGAACATCAATCGCAATACGGTTTTTACCACCACGAGGTACAATGATATCCGCATGTTGCTTTGATGGTTCAATAAACTGCATGAACATAGGGCGAACGGTTTTTTGATATTGCTTTAATACCGACTCCATCGTACGACCGCGTTCTTCAACATCACGTTTCACACGACGTAATAAGCAGATATCTAAAGGTGTGTCCATGAAGACAGATGCATGCATTAAATTACGTAAACGAGGCTCAGTTAATAGCAAAATACCCTCTAAAATGATCACCTTTTTCGGTGTCATCAAGGTAGTTTGTTTAGTGCGGGTATGCTCTGAGTAACTGTATTCAGGAATTTCAACAGATTCACCTTGAACCAGATTCTCTAATTGTTCGCATAATAAGTCATGGTCTAAGGCGTTTGGATGGTCATAGTTGGTTTTAACTCGATCTTCCATGCTCAAATGACTTTGGTCACGGTAGTAACAGTCTTCTGTAATAACGCCAATTTGATGATCACCAACTTTTGCACGTAACTCTTTATAAATGGTGCTTGCAATTAAGCTCTTCCCTGAAGCCGATGCGCCGGCAATTCCTACAATGACGCATTTGTTTTTTTCAGGCATGTTTTGTTGTTCTGACATGTAAAGCACCCAGCTTAATAGTGACAAGGAATTCCAAATATGACCAAGCGTCATGAAAGCATGATGACTTGGGGAAATTGAAGATTTAAACCGCTAGATTATATACCCAAACGCTTGCAAGGTGCGAGTTTCAAGAAGAAATTATTAACCTATAATACAAATGAAGATTGAAAAATAAGCAGCTTGAGATCAAGCGCTTATTTCTCAATCAATTCTTTTATCAGCTAACATCAACAAACATAATATTTTCTGCTCGCGGCTTACCTTGCCAGAATAAATTGGCTGCAACATGTGAAGCCAATTGGAGATAGATCTGAGTATGATCACTATCCGGTCTTGCAGCGACAGTTGGGCAACCATTATCAAGATCACTTCTTAGATTGATATGCAGTGGAATTTGGGCAAGTAAGGTTAAGTTGGCATCTTGCGCCATTTTTTGCGCCCCCCCCTCACCAAATATAGCTTCATGATGACCACACTGAGAGCAAATGTGGTAACTCATATTTTCAATAATACCAAGCACTGGTACATCAACTTTATCGAACATAGTAACACCTTTACGAGCATCTGCGAGAGCTAGATCTTGTGGCGTAGTAACTACTAGCGCAGCCGTAACAGGAACTTGCTGAGATAAGGTCAACTGAATATCGCCTGTACCCGGTGGCATATCGATCACTAGATAATCAAGATCCGGCCACAAGGTTTCATTCAATATTTGGGCTAATGCTTTTGAGGCCATCGGGCCTCGCCAGATTGCGGCATCTTGGTCGGCAATTAAATAGCCAATCGAATTGGTATATAAACCATGAGCTTCAACAGGAATCATCCACTTATTGTCACGGACGCCAGGCTTTTCACCTTGAGTACCTAACATTAAAGGAACCGATGGGCCATAAATATCAGCATCAAGCAAACCAACTTTGGCTCCTAAAGCTTGTAATGCAAGAGCAAAATTAACCGCTGTCGTCGATTTACCTACCCCACCTTTTGCCGAGGTCACTGCAATAATATTTTTCACCCCTTTCACTGCTTGTCCGTGAGGGGTTTGCAATGGCTTCACTCGTACTGAAACTTGTGTGCTAGGAAAACGTGCATCTTGTTGAGCTTGTAAATCACACCAACTCTGAAGATCCGCTTTTAAATCTTGATAATAAAAAGGCAAAGCAAGATTCACATAATCATCACTAAAGTGAACCAGGTTTGGCATATCTGCCCAGCCTTCAATCAACGCTTCGTGCTCAAACTGATTTAAGCGATGTAAATACTCATCTTTTGATAATAGTGAATGTGATGAAAAATCAGACATGAAACCTCTCTATCATATGGCGTCAATTCAATCCTAGCAGTTATATACTGAAATAACTTCAAAATGCATCAACGAATAGGCTTTTCTTAGTTATAGAAAAAATAAATCATTAGCAAGCTTATGCGTTCTTGAAGTTAGTTGGGTATCGGGTAGAATCAAAGGCAAAGTTTTATGATGATAATGCACTCTTTACTCCCTTACTTTATCTGTTCATCTCCAGCTAAAAATAATGAGTAATTGTGCTTTGTCTTTCTCCAAGAATAAGAAGCGAAAATATAATATGGCAACTGATCCAAGAAAAATTTTAGTAACCTGTGCACTTCCATACGCTAATGGTTCTATTCACCTCGGCCACATGCTTGAGCATATTCAAGCGGATATTTGGGTCCGTTACCAACGCTTACGTGGTAATACCGTAAACTTTATCTGTGCGGATGATGCCCATGGTACGCCGATCATGCTGAAAGCTCAGCAACTTGGTATCAAACCTGAAGAGATGATTGCAGAAGTTCAAAAAGAACATGAACAAGATTTCTCAGGTTTTAACATCAGCTTTGATAACTACCATAGCACTCATAGTGATGAAAACCGCGAATTAGCGTCAATGATTTATCTTCGCTTAAAAGAAAATGGCTTTATTACTAGCCGTACTATTTCTCAACTTTTCGATCCAGAAAAAGAAATGTTCCTACCAGACCGTTTCGTAAAAGGTACTTGCCCTAAGTGTAAAACTGAAGATCAATACGGTGATAACTGTGATGCTTGTGGCGAAACTTATAGCCCAACCGATCTTATCAATCCAAAGTCTGCGGTTTCTGGTGCGACTCCAATAATGAAAGATTCTGAGCATTTCTTCTTTGACTTGCCACAGTTCCAAAGCATGTTAAAAGAGTGGACACGTTCTGGCTCTCTGCAATCTGAAACTGCAAACAAAATGCAAGAATGGTTTGAATCCGGTCTACAACAATGGGATATCTCTCGTGATGCACCTTATTTTGGTTTTGAAATTCCAGGTGAGAAAAACAAATTCTTCTACGTATGGTTAGATGCGCCAATTGGCTACATGGGTTCATTCAAAAACCTATGCAACAAGCGTGATGATTTAAGCTTTGACGAATACTGGAAACAAGACAGTACCACTGAACTTTACCACTTCATTGGTAAAGATATTGTGTATTTCCACAGCTTATTCTGGCCAGCAATGCTTGATGGCGCAGGTTTCCGTAAACCAAATAACGTGTTTGTACATGGTTATGTCACAGTTAACGGCGCAAAAATGTCAAAATCAAAAGGCACATTTGTTAAAGCGAGCACTTACCTTAAACACTTAGATCCTGAATGTTTACGTTATTACTACGCCGCTAAACTAAACAGCCGTATTGATGATCTTGACTTGAATCTAGAAGATTTCACTCAACGTGTAAACTCAGATGTAGTAAACAAAATTGTTAACCTAGCTTCTCGTAACGCAGGTTTCATCACTAAGCGCTTTGAAGGCAAGCTTTCTAGCAACTTTACTGAAATGGCCCTATATCAAGAGTTTGTTGATGCAGCGGAGGGCATTGCAGAGCTTTATGAAACTCGTGAATTTGGTCGAGCCATTCGTGAAGTGACCGCACTTGCAGATAAAGCCAACCAATACGTTGATGAAAAAGCCCCTTGGGTGATCGCGAAACAAGAAGGCAAAGACCAAGAGCTACAAGATATTTGTACGGTTGGTATTAACCTATTCCGCGTATTAATGACTTACTTAAAGCCTGTTATGCCAGAACTTGCAGCACGTAGTGAAGCCTTCTTAAATGATACCTTGACATGGGAAACAATGACTTCGCCATTAACCGATCACGAAGTCACCAAGTTTAAAGCACTATTTAACCGTATCGATCCAAAGCATGTTGAAGCAATGATCGAAGCGTCAAAAGAAGATGCGGCTGCAGAAATGGCAGCGAAAGAGCAAGCGGAGGCGTCTGCACAATCAGAACTAGATAAAGAGCCGATTGAAGCTGAAATTGAGTTTGATGATTTTGCTAAAATTGATATGCGTATTGCTAAAATCGTTTCCTGTGAAGCGGTACCGAAAGCCAACAAACTACTTAAATTCCAGTTAGATATTGGTGGCGAAACTCGTCAGGTATTCTCGGGAATCAAGTCTGCTTATACACCAGAAGAACTAGAAGGGAAGTTAACCGTAATGGTTGCTAACTTGAAGCCACGTAAAATGAAGTTTGGCATGTCTGAAGGCATGATTTTAGCCGCTGGCCCTGGTGGTAAAGATCTTTGGATTTTAGAACCACACGAAGGTGCTCAACCTGGCATGCGTGTGATGTAATCACTTCATAGTAAGGATTTCCATCCAGAATCATATAACCCCCAATATTGGCGACCAGTATTGGGGGTTATTTCTATGTAGTTGTCTACATCTATCCTCTTCATACCTGTAAAACTACAGCTTTGTTGCTAGCACTCATTGCACCAATAAGTCGCAATATCGCTCCAATTTATACCAAGCAGAATAAATAAAGTGTCTAACTTTTATCATGGGAATAACGCTTCTCAACCTCCCTAATCTTGGTTCAGATCTTGCATAGTATTCCAATATAATATGAATCCAAAGGAGGTCGTTCATGTTTATCGGAATCAGTATATTACTGCTCATTGGTATTCTCGCCAGTTTGTTCTACTTCAACATTACACGAGAAAAAAGCCACCAGTATCGCTATCGTCTGATTAATCAGTTGCGTCAGCTCATTTATTTGACGCGCCAACATCGAGCCCTCACTCATGCGCATTTAGCTGCAGCGGTCTACTCTGTACAGACTCTAAAGCAAACCAACCTTTCTATTATCGAAATATTGCAGAATCTAAAACTCAGTGCGGGCGCGGATACTGGACCAGAAATTCGTGTGCTATACGATAAAACTCAATCTGTATTGTTAAATTGGACCGAATTTAATATCGCCAAAAATCAACTAGAGCATGGTAGGTTAATTCGTCAAATGATGTTTTTAACTGATGAGGTCATGATTGAATGGCTAATTGATACACATCATGATGATATTGCGGAAGAATATCACCACAGATGGCAAAAAATTCTCGATACCTTAGAAAGTTTGACTCGCTTTAGGATCAGTATTCAGGATATCGACACACCGATTGGACAACAACGTTTTCGTCATCATGCGGTTATGTTAAGTCGAAGAATGAATCAACTTTCATTAATTTGCCCATTAACCATGGCTGATAATGATCAAAATGGCGTGATTCAAACCTTAAAGCATTGGGAACAAGTAGATAACGTTGTAGCGACATCAAAGCAACTCTACTTATTGTCGCTAGAAGCCTCATATTTGATTTTTAACGTTTATGACCAAATACTTTCAGAAACTTGTGAAGAAATTTATTTACCATTAGAGACTATGAACCCAAATAACAGGAGTGACAGCAAGGCAACAAGCAAATGAGCCCCCAAACCTGCAACTTCAAGTACAAAAGAGATAAAAAAACCTGCTACTCAGTAACAGGTTTCTATGTATAACATTCAAAACGTAAATGAATTAGCTATCATCTTCGGTAAAGTTACTTGGAAGATTTTGCTTCATCTTCATCCAGATATGGCCACTTTCAATGCCATAACGACGGATCAAGTTGGGTAACTCTTGGCGATCGTCCTTTTCACACAACACTAATAATTCTTTGTAAAACTGAAGTGCTAACTTTCTCGCTTCGGGGTTGGAAAAGTAAAAGCTACCCACGCGATCATATAATTTCTTAATTCCATTAAATATCAATCCATAGATCTGATTTCCTGAATGGAAAGCTAAACGTTGGAATAACATGTAATCATAAAAATTAAATGTCTTCGCGATGAGAATATCACCTCGCTTTTCTTCATCTTTCTCGTTGTCTTCTTTTACTGACTGTTTTATTTTTTCAGCATAAGGCGACTCTTCAATAAAAGATTCCCATGAATGATGAGATAAAAGCGTTTCACATGAATCAATCACTCGATTTAACGTTTTGATACAAGCTTCAGGGTTAGACTTAAAAGCATACCCCATGAAAATTGGGCTAATACTAGTACGAGCAGCCAATAGATCTTCAACAATACTTGTTGCATTATCGGTATCGAGCGTCATGAGTGTATCAAGAATGTGTAAGCTCGATGTTTCCATGAAATTATTCACTTTGGTTGGTTTACCATGTTGAATAGTCAACCATCCATCACGAGCCAATCGCTGCAACACTTCACGTAACGTCGTTCGAGTAACACCGATCAGCTCAGATAATTCTCTCTCTGCCGGCAAAATAGAACCTGGGGGAAAACGCCCGTTCCAGATACTTTCAATAATATATTTTTCTGCGAATCCTGCAGGGCTCTTTGCCTTAATAACCATGTATTCACTTTACTTAGTTTTAGGAATTTAAATATCACTCATCATACCACTACTTCTAACTTCCTGAAAACCATGATTCCATATTGTATAGAAGACCTATCTCTCATAAATGTCTCAAAATGAGAGATCCCTCCGAAGCTTTATTCAATTGTAATGACAAAAATCTAACTCACTTCCATTTATTTTATTTTTGTCATTTTACTCTTTCTACTTTGCATGTATTCTCATTGCCACAGAAAGCAAACAAAACCACAACACTAGTAACAAAAACATAAACTTAATAGCAACTTTTCATCATAACGACGAAATAGTTTTATATTAACACGTGAAATATTGATCCGCTTCACATATTGATATATCAATCTCGTCATACTGTGCATAAGTTCAAATTTTTGGAGTGAAAAAAGTAAGTTCATGAGTATGTCTTTAGGAAACGCCTTCATTAAAAACTTCCTGGGCAAGGCTCCAGATTGGTATAAAGTTACCATTGTGGCCTTTTTAATCATTAATCCCATCGTATTCTTTTTTATTGACCCTTTTACCGCTGGTTGGTTATTAGTTGCTGAATTTATATTCACTTTAGCTATGGCTTTAAAATGCTACCCATTACAACCTGGTGGCCTATTAGCCATTGAAGCGGTAGCGATGGGAATGACGACAGCAGAACAAATTAAACATGAACTTGCATCTAATATCGAAGTATTGCTGCTATTAATGTTCATGGTAGCTGGCATCTACTTTATGAAGCAGTTGCTACTATTTTTGTTCACTAAAATTTTACTTGGTGTGCGTTCTAAAATTTTACTTTCCATTTCTTTTTGTGTGACCGCTGCTTTCTTATCTGCATTTTTAGATGCTCTAACGGTTATCGCCGTTATCATCAGTGTGGCTATTGGTTTTTACGCTATCTACCACAAAGTTGTTTCTAATCCAGATTCCGAAGCCCATCATGATCACACTACTGATGAACTTATCACTGAAATTACTCGTAATGATTTAGAAGATTACCGCGCATTTTTACGTTCTTTGTTAATGCACGCAGGTGTCGGTACTGCTCTTGGTGGCGTAATGACAATGGTAGGTGAACCACAAAACTTAATTATTGCAGATCAAGCAAGTTGGGAGTTTGGTGAATTTATCTTACGAATGGCCCCTATCACCTTCCCTGTTTTTATATGTGGGATTTTAACTTGTATCGCCGTCGAAAAATTCAAAGTTTTTGGTTATGGCGCAGAGCTACCTGATAATGTTCGAAAAATCTTATTAGAATTCGACTATCAACAACAACAAAAACGTACTAAACAAGATATCGCGAAGCTTTATGTGCAAGCGATTATTGCTATCTGGCTTATCGTAGGGCTGGCTTTCCACCTAGCCGCTGTAGGCCTTATTGGTCTATCCGTGATTATCTTAGCAACTTCATTTACTGGCATTACCGAAGAGCACTCACTAGGTAAAGCCTTTGAAGAAGCGCTACCATTTACTGCCTTACTAGCCGTTTTCTTCGCCGTTGTTGCCGTTATTATCGATCAACATTTATTTAAACCTATCATTGAATCCGTATTGGAATTTGAAGGCAATCAACAAATCACTATGTTCTATATCGCCAATGGATTGTTATCCATGGTCTCTGATAACGTTTTTGTCGGCACGGTTTATATCAATGAAGTAAAAACTGCACTTTTAGATGGTGCTATTACCCGAGATCAATTTGATTTACTGGCAGTAGCGATTAATACCGGAACCAACTTGCCATCTGTTGCAACACCAAATGGTCAAGCTGCTTTCCTATTCTTATTAACTTCAGCACTTGCCCCGTTAATTCGTTTATCTTACGGTCGCATGGTCGTAATGGCATTACCGTACACATTAGTATTAGCCGTCGTTGGCTACTTTGGTATTCAGTTCCTTTTAGAGCCTATGACAACCTATTTCCACTCGATGGGATGGATTACATCATCTACCATTGAAATTGCTACTCAAGGCAGCCCTATTATTGGTCACTAATAACCCATCAATTAAGATTAAGTGGGAATGTTTGTTTACAGACAGCATTTCCCACTTCATAATTTTGAACTATTGATCAATTTAACACTCTGATGCTACAAGTTTTATTTCTTTCATTGTATTTATCGCATTAGACATAAGGAAGTCATTGTGGCTTGGTTATCCTCTATTCATACATTTTCGCAAAAAAGACTCTCATGGATACTATTACTTTCTAGTGTTGTTTTTTTTGAATTATCCGCTTTATATTTCCAACACGTGATGATGCTAGCACCTTGTGTTATGTGTGTTTATGAGCGTGTTGCTTTTATCGGTATCGGTGCATCAGCCATTATCGGACTCTTAAACCCGATGAATAAATGGGTTCGCTGGACGGGACTCGCGTCATGGGGCTATACAAGCTTTCGCGGCTTACAGTTGGCTTTAGAACATGTTGGTTATCAATTTAACCCTTCACCTTTTGCTACTTGCGATATTTTCCCTCAGTTCCCGAGTTGGGCACCACTTAATCAATGGGTCCCTTGGATGTTTGAACCCACGGGTGATTGCTCTAAAATCATATGGCAATTTTTAGACCTTTCAATGCCACAATGGCTTGTGGTGATATTCAGCATTAATTTAGCGGTACTTGCTGTCATCGTGCTATCTCAATTCGTAAAATCCAAATAAAAATAGGGCGACTTTCGTTGCCCTATCTTCTATAGCTCTATAGCAATACGTTATTCACTTCTAGCACAACAATGTTTAAACTTTTTACCACTACCACATACACACGCATCATTACGGCCAACCTCTTTGTATGGATTGATACTTTGTGCTTTTGTGCCTTGCAGCGCTTCGTCGGCAGCTTTTGCTACTTCGTTAATCATGATATTAAGCTGAGGTAACAATGCAGATAAAGTCGGTGGCACTTTGATTCCTGCCTCTACCATTTGTTGCTGTGTTGACTCTTCATCAATCGCAAGCATCAAAGTCGTTAATAATCCTTGTAGCATACGTACTGTGCCATCAGGGATTTCAGCCACTTCATTCCAACCCGCTTCAATCACTGGCCACACCGTCATAAAGCCTTCGGCAAACTCAGCTAAATCTTGATGTTTATTTGGTTCAATGCTTAATAGTGCTAACACATCATATTCACAAGCCATCAAGTGAGCATATTGTAATTCAAAATGACGCGTTAAATTTGCTTCTGCTTGCTGTTTATCTAGCTCAACCAAAGGCGCAATCCAAACACCAGGCGGCAAAACTTTTGGCGTCATATTAGCGGCCAAAATAGCCCCTTCTATAAAAGCTGGCGTATATTCGGTGTTTTCTAAATTGATATGTTCAATTAGAGGCATTTAGATTTCTCATACTTTAAGTTTCCGCTTAGTGTAACGACTCATTAAAAAAGAACCAAATAAGTTTGTTTAGTTAACTCCCTTGGTAGCTAGGAACTTGGGAATATAGCAGTGACAATACGGATGGAACCCACTACAATCTGCAACCTATTTTTAAACTGTTCTGGAGAAAGCCATGCGAGTCGTATTAGGCCCGATGGAAGGTGTGCTTGACCATTTAATGCGTGAATTACTGACTGACATTAATGATTACGATCTTTGTGTCACTGAGTTTGTGCGTGTTGTCGATCAGTTATTACCCGAACATGTTTTTACTCGCTTGTGCCCAGAACTATTCCAAGGTTCAAAAACTCGCTCAGGGACACCTGTCCGACTACAACTGCTTGGGCAAAATCCTAACTGGATGGCCGAAAATGCCATACGGGCTGTTGAACTAGGCTCACAAGGCATTGATCTTAACTTTGGTTGCCCAGCAAAAATGGTTAACAAGAGTAAAGGTGGCGCAGCTTTATTACAGCATCCTGAATTGATATATCAAATTGTGAGCGCTTGTCGTAAAGCCGTACCAAGTAATATTGTGGTCTCGGCCAAAATTCGCTTAGGTTGGGAAGATCCACAGGATTGTTTTGAGATCGCAGATGCGATACAACAAGCTGGTGCCGATGAATTAACCGTACATGGCCGTACCAAAATGGGAGGCTATAAAGCCAGTGAAATCAAATGGGAATATATCGAGCAAATAAAACAGCATAGCCAGATACCGATTATTGCCAATGGTGAGATTTGGAGCTACCAAGATGGACAAGCTTGCCTTGAACAAACGAAAGCCGATGCTTTAATGGTATGCCGAGGCGCGTTTAATCTACCCAACTTGGGAAATGCAGTGAAATACAATGAAAGCGCGATGCCTTGGGAACAAGTTGTTGATTTGATGCTCAACTACTCTGAGTTTGAAATTGAAGGAGATAAAGGCCTATACTACCCAAATAGAATCAAACAGTGGCTTTCGTATCTACGTCATGAGTACACACAGGCTGATGACTTATTTCGCAATATTCGCCGCTACAATAAAGCACAGCCTATCGTGGACTATATTAAATCCATTCAATATTAATTTGTATAACCTTGTGGCTATTAATCAATGTCAAGACACCACTCCTCCTATCAATAATAAATACACATTGATAAGAGAAGTGAATCAAATTTCAGTTCTTAATTTAACCCAGTAACAAGCTATCGTCTGAAAGTTCTTCTCCCCTCACCTTGCTAAACATCTCAAGTAAATCTGATACTTGCATGCCTTGTCGTTTATCACTTTCGACATCAAGCACTATTTCACCTTGGTGCAGCATGATGGTTCTATCACCACAATCTAGAGCATCTTTCATCGAGTGAGTCACCATCATCGCAGTGAGATCAAATTCTTTAATCACCGTTTTGGTTAAATCAATAACAAAAGCCGCCATTCTTGGATCTAACGCCGCAGTATGCTCATCAAGAAGCAGCAATTTGCTATCAGATAACGTTGCCATGATAAGGCTGACTGCTTGACGTTGACCACCTGAAAGCAAACCAATATTGTCACCTAAGCGATCTTCAAGCCCCAAACCTAGAATACTGATTCGCTCTTGAAACAATTTACGGCGTTTATTGGTGAGCGCCATTGTCCAACCTCGACGCTTACCACGCATATAAGCAATGGCCATATTTTCTTCGATGGTTAGATCGCCACAAGTACCTGCAAGTGGATCCTGAAAGACTCGCGCGCACATGTTGGCTCTTTGATCAACAGAACGCTTTGTCACATCAACATTATCAATAATGACATTACCACCAATCATTGGAGTTTCACCGGTCACTGCACCTAATAAAGTCGATTTACCCGCACCATTGGAGCCTATTACTGTCAAAAATTGATGCTGAGGAACATTCAATGATACTTTTCTTAACGCTTTATTCTCTAGAACCGTACCCGGGTTAAATGTCACCTCAATATTTTTGAGTTCAATCATAAAGCCCCCTTAGCTGCGCGCTTGGCTTTCATATTACTTTTAATTTTCGGTGCAACTAGAGCCGCCGCAACCAAAATAGCCGTCACTAAATTTAAGTCTGATGCTTGCATACCAAACATGCCGGTATTGAGCGCAAACTGGATAGCAATACGATATAAAACCGAACCAACAATCACGGCAACGACTGCGACCCAAATTTTACGACTAGGGATCAATGTCTGACCAAGAATAACTGCAGCCAAGCCGACTACAATCGTTCCTACCCCAGAAGTCACATCCGCAAAGCCATTGGTTTGAGCCAACACTGCTCCTGCAAAACCAACTAATCCATTTGAAAGTGCCAAGCCAAAGTATGTGTAAAACCCCGTACTTGCACCTTGTGCCGCAACCATTCGCGCATTAACACCTGTCGCTCTCAGAGCAAGGCCAAAATCACTATTAAGCAAACGAATAATAATTAACGCAGAAATGATAACGATAATCGCCACTGCTAAAGGTCGAACAAACAAGGTGCCTGCAAAAGCATCTAATGGTGTAAATATTGTTTCTTCACCTAACAAGGATAAATTGGGTCTTCCCATAATACGAATATTAATCGAGAAAGCCGCTAACATAGTCAAAATGGAAGCAAGTAAATGCAAGATCCCACAACGTACCGCAAGAAAAGCCGTGACTAAGCCACTGATCCCACCCACAACAAATGCCATTGCTGTGGCGATCCACGGATTAACACCTGATACTAATGCCGCCGCCGCAACCGCAGCCCCCATTGGAAAACTGCCGTCTACCGTTAGATCAGGAAAGTCTAAAACTCGAAAAGTAAGGTAAACACCTAGTGCAACTAAACCATAGACTAGGCCTAGCTCTAAAGCGCCATAAAAGGCAAAAGCAGACATAAATACTCCCTCGCTGCTTATACCAATCGCACTAATTATATGATCATTCTTACTTGTTAAAAGCCTCGATAACTGCGTTATAAATTTTGATTGTAGAGCAACTACTTATCGAAAATTTACGCCTTGTTCTCAAGGCTTTTTCCTTCGCAATTTTTGATCACCTAATTAATTTGATTGGTATGAATATTACCGCTATTTAACGACTGGTAATAAAATCCCCCAATTCAATTTGGAGAATACAATCCAATATTAAAGGCAACTAACTGAAATTAGCTGCCTTATCACAACCTTACTTTTTATACACTTCAGCACGATCTAAAATCGATTGAGGAATCTCAATCCCTAGTTTATCCGCTGATTGCTGATTGATAATTAAATCGGAAGCTTTAGCTACCGTAACAGGCAGATCAGTCGGCTTCTTACCTTCAAAAATCGCAGCAACATAATCAGCCGTTTGTACACCAACTTGATAGTAATCTGCACCTAGAGCAATCACTGCACCACTTTCAATATAAGTAGTTGAAGCCGCAAAAACGGGTTTCTTCGCTTGATTCGCAGCCGCTACCATACCATCAATGGCACTCGCAACCGTGTTATCGATCATCGCGTAAATCACATCTGATTTTGCCACGATAGCTTGAGTCGCCGACTGAACATCCGCACTTTTCAATGCAGTACTTTCAACAATTTGAACATTACGCGTTTTTGCTTCAACTTTAAGCAAATTAATCAACGCAACTGCATTGGCTTCACCTGGGTTATACACCACACCAATCGTTTTAAGGTTAGGAAGCAACTCTTTCATTAAATCGATATGCTGGCCTATCGGAGATAGATCGGAAAGCCCAGTTACATTCCCAGAAGGGTTATCAAGGCTCTTAACTAACTTCGCTTCTACAGGGTCGGTCACTGCCGTAAAGACGATAGGAATATTCTTGGTGGTTGCTGCTAATGCTTGAGCAGAAGGTGTGGCGATACCAACTAATACATCAGCGCCTTCTCCGACAAATTGGCGGGCAATCTGAGAAGCGATGGCAGGATTACCCTGAGCGGTTCGATATTCAAACTCCAAATTCTTGCCTTCTTCGTATCCCTTTGCTTTTAGCCCATCAATTAATCCATTGCGGGATGCATCAAGTGCGGGATGTTCAACAATTTGTGATACTGATACTTTGTAAGTTTCAGCCATAGCACCTGTGGTAGTGAGTAATGCCGCACCTGCAAAAATTGCACTTGCGAAAAGTTGTTTTGCTTTCATCTTGACTCCTTGATTCAGCAATAAAATGTTGTGTTTATACCCTATTATCTGGGTAACTTTATTATTAATATCTAGACAGATCCGATCTGCCATGAACATATTCTTACCAGTTAATGTATATAAAAGGAAGTAACAGATAATAAAATAGCAACAAAGCCCTAATAACTAATTATTAGGGCTTTGTTTTTGTTGAACAGAAGCAAGGATTGATATTTAGAACCAACGCTCTAATGCACTTTCATCAAGTTGACGAAACGCTCTTTTAAGCATAGCGGCTAACTCTTTATAACGAGGCTTGGATTTTATAGGTTCTTGTGCCGCACCTGATTCCGCGACTTTTTGATATAATTCTCTATACCAATTAGCAAGACTAGGAGGCAATACGGTATTAGAGCGAGTACCAAGCCACCAAATTCCTTGCAAAGGTAAGCTAATCGCAAACAAAGCGATCACTATGGCTTGCGGCATTGCATTGTAATTCTGCAAGCTCATTTGTAGCAACACACTTATGGCCGCGACGGCAGGCATGGCTTTAATGCCAAACTTAGTGGCTTTTATTATACGTTGTTCAGGAAACATAGGTGCAAGCTCTTTACGAACAGGCCAAAGATCCATGTACTGTTGACCATCTTTAAAACGGTGAATAAACCCTGTTTGACTCATAATTCCTCCACCCACTAAAATAAAATAAAATAACAAAAAATCAACAAAAACTGCAATAAAATTGACTAAAGTTAATATTCATTAAAAATTTTTTGTTATCTTAGGATATAATCGTTATCCTTTGCGCGCTTTTATAATCTCAGTTGCTTTATTACAAAGAAAACCGAGAATTGTGTCGCATTAAATCAATTTTATCGCCTTTGTCTCTCATGCAATTAAGCATCAAAAGTAAGGGCATATTTAAAGAATAATACGTTGATCCCCGATTGTCGTCTATTCTTGAAATTGTTTTATTTCATTACAGTCATTTTTTGTACGAATACAGGTATTCACTCATGTCAAAGCTAGTCCTAGTTTTAAACTGTGGTAGTTCTTCACTAAAATTTGCAATCGTTGATGCGGAATCTGGCGATGAGCTTCTAACCGGCCTTTCCGAATGTTTAGGTCTTCCAGAAGCACGTATTAAATGGAAACTAGATGGAAAGCATGAAGCTCAATTAGGGAACGGTGCTGCGCACGCTGAAGCGTTAAAATTCATCGTTGACACTATTCTTGCTTCTAAACCAGAACTAGGTGAAGGCCTTGGCGCTATCGGTCACCGCGTGGTACACGGCGGTGAAAACTTCACATCATCTGTACTCATTACTGATGCTGTTATTCAAGAAATCAAAGATGTAACCACACTAGCACCACTTCATAACCCTGCTGCTATTGCTGGTATGGAAGCAGCTAAAGTTGCATTCCCTAGCCTTAAAAATGTTGCGGTATTCGATACAGCGTTCCACCAAACAATGCCAGAAGAAGCATTCTTATATGCGATCCCATACAACCTATATACTGAAAACAGCATTCGCCGTTACGGTATGCATGGTACTTCTCACCTATTTATTACCCGTGAAGTTGCTAACATCATGGATAAGCCAGTTGAAGACGTTAACATTATCAACTGTCATTTAGGGAATGGCGCATCAATTTGTGCGATTAAAAATGGTCAATCAGTTGATACTTCAATGGGGCTAACACCATTAGAAGGCTTAGTAATGGGTACACGTTGTGGTGATATCGATCCTGCAATCATCTTCCACATGCATGATGCACTTGGTTATTCGGTTGAACAAATCAACACTATCCTAACCAAAGAATCAGGATTACTAGGTCTAACTCAAGTGACTTCTGATTGCCGTTTTGTGGAAGACAACTACCAAGACAAACCAGAAGCAGCCCGTGCAATGAACGTATTCTGCCATCGTCTTGCTAAATACATTGCAGGCTACACAGCAACGCTTGATGGCCGTTTAGATGCAATCGTATTTACAGGTGGTATCGGTGAGAATTCTGGCCCTATCCGTCAGCTTGTTCTAGAGCGTCTTGCACTTCTAGGTGTTGAAGTTGATAGCGAGAAAAACCTTGCTGCTCGCTTCGGTGGTGAAGGTGTAATCACTTCAGACAACAGTCGTGTACCAGCGATGGTTATCTCAACCAATGAAGAATTGGTTATCGCTGAAGATACAGCACGTCTAGCGGGTCTTTAATAATTCACAGGCTAACCTCGCGTTAGCCTGTTTTCTTTTAAGCTGTGTATTTTCTACTCAGTTACTTTCAATAGTTAGAGGAAATAATTCTATGTCTCGTACTATTATGCTTGTTCCTATTAGCGCTGGTGTTGGTCTTACTAGCGTAAGCTTAGGCGTCTTACGTGCTATGGAACGTAAGGGTGTAAATGTTTCGTTTTTCAAACCTATCGCTCAACCTCGTAGTGGCGATGATATCCCAGATCTAACATCATCAATAATCTCAGCAAGTAGTGACCTCAAAATTGCTGAACCAACGATGATGTCAGAAGCTGAATCTATGATCAGTAATGAAAAAATGGATGTGCTTCTTGAGCAAATCGTTGAGCGTTATAACGCAATCAGCAATAGCTCTGAAGTCGTTCTTATCGAAGGTCTAGTTCCGACTCGTAAGCATCCTTTTGCTAACCAAGTAAATGCAGAAATTGCGAAAACACTTGGTGCTGAAATTGTATTTGTTGCCACTCCTGGTACTAACAACCCTACGCAATTAAAAGAGCGTATTGATGTTGCTTGTTCAAACTTTGGGGGCACCAAAAATAAATCAATTTCAGGTGTTATCATCAACAAGTTAAATGCACCGGTTGATGAAGCTGGTCGTACTCGTCCAGATCTTTCTGAGATTTTTGACGAAACCGATAACACAGTTCAAGCTAACATCGAAGTAATGCAAATTTTCAACTCTAGCCCAATTCGCGTGCTAGGTTGTGTACCTTGGAAAGTTGAGTTAATTGCAACTCGTGCTATCGATATGGCAAAACACTTAAATGCGGATATTATCAACGCGGGTGAAATTAACTCTCGTCGTATCAAGAGCATCACTTTCTGTGCACGCTCTCTACCAAATATGATTGAGCACTTTAAGCCAGGTTCATTACTGGTCACTTCAGCTGACCGTCCAGACGTTATCGTTGCGGCTGCTCTAGCATCAATGAATGGCGTAGAAATCGGTGCGATCTTGCTAACTGGTGGTTACGACATCCCTGCTTCTATTGCTGATTTATGTAAACCGGCATTTGACGCTGGCCTACCGATTTTCAAAGCGCAAGGTAACACATGGCAGACGTCATTAAACCTACAAAGTTTCAACCTAGAAGTTCCCGCTGATGATAAAGAACGTATCGAATTCATCAATGATCACGTAGCAAGCCACATTGATGGTCCTTGGATTGATTCTCTATCTGAAGGTACTCAAGGTATTCGTCGTCTAAGCCCACCAGCATTCCGTTACCAATTAACTGAGTTTGCTCGTCGTGCTGGCAAGCGTATCGTACTTCCTGAAGGTGATGAACCACGTACCGTTAAAGCAGCAGCAATCTGTGCTGAACGTGGTATTGCAGAATGTGTACTTCTAGGTAACCCTGATGAGATCAAACGCGTTGCAGCTCAACAAGGTGTTGAACTAGGCGCTGGTGTAACCATAATCAACTCTGATGAAGTTCGCGAAAACTACGTAGCGCGTCTAGTCGAACTACGTGGTGCGAAAGGCATGACTGAAGTTGTGGCTCGCGAGAAACTGGAAGATTCAGTATTCCTAGGCACTATGATGCTAGAAGCGGGTGAAGTTGATGGCCTAGTATCAGGCGCAGTTCACACTACAGCTAATACTATTGTACCTCCGTTCCAAATCATCAAAACGGCACCAGGTGCGTCAATCGTATCATCTGTATTCTTCATGCTATTACCTGACCAAGTATTGGTTTATGGTGACTGTGCGATCAACCCAGATCCAAACGCAGAGCAACTTGCAGAAATCGCAATTCAATCTGCTGATTCAGCCAAAGCATTCGGTATTGATCCACGCGTTGCTATGATCTCATACTCTACCGGTACATCTGGTAAAGGTGCAGACGTAGATAAAGTACGTGAAGCAACCAAAATCGCTCAAGAGAAACGTCCTGATCTCGTTATCGACGGCCCTCTACAATACGATGCAGCTATCATGGAAAATGTTGCCGCTTCTAAAGCGCCTAACTCTCCTGTAGCAGGTAAAGCAACCGTATTTGTATTCCCAGACCTAAACACTGGTAACACAACATACAAAGCGGTACAGCGTTCTGCAGACCTAGTATCTATCGGTCCAATGCTTCAAGGTATGCGTAAGCCTGTTAATGACTTGTCTCGTGGTGCTCTAGTAGACGATATCGTTTACACGGTTGCACTAACAGCAATTCAAGCGGATCAAGCAGCACAAGCTTAATAAGCTAAAAGCTAAAACGAGTCATCTCCGTTGATGAAAATCAGCGGGGATTTTTTATATATAAGTTAAACTAAGTTAAACTTATATAATAGTTCTGAATCTATTGTTGGAGACAAAATGGTGGAGATTATCATTAGGCTGGATAAACCAATATTTAGATGCCTTACAGATGAAGAAGTGTTCTTTCAACGGATACTCGAGCTTAAGGGACTAACTCAATATACTCAAAAAGCAGAGACATTATATTTGTCGTTTTTAAGCACCGATCATCATGCGGTCACTCAAGCCATACAACCAATATCTGATATGTGGAATACCTCATTTACCGTTCAAATTTCACCGTAGTATTCAAACAAAAAAAGCCAACGAATTTCTTCATTGACTCTCTCATATTACTTTGCTGGATTAAATTACGAGTTAGTTTGAATCCCGACAATCAACCAAGGAGCATTATTAGCGATTAAGTCACGTTCTAAATGCCAAACTTCATCGATGTCTTCTTCAAGGCCTTCCACAGCATCTCGGTAACGACCAGTAAATTGAATACTTAATTGTGCTTTTGAGACATCGTACTCGCCACGAACAATCTCTGCATCAACGTACATGACATCAGTATGTTGATCGCCTTGAAGTTGTGCGCGCTCCGCTTTTAGCTCTTCAAACAAACTTGGAGTAACGTACTCTTCAATCTTATCTAATTGATTAAAGTTCCAAGCCCCTTGTAGTGTGCGGTAATGTTCACGAGAACCTTCCACAAATGCTACACGGTCAAAACCTGGAGGGAAGTTATGAGGAACATCAGACTGCCCTGTTGCACCAAAACCACCTGAAGATTGAGGTTGCTCAAAATTTTGTACATTCGGTTGCTCGAATTGCTGACGATTCATCGCACCAGAATACGCTGCTTGAGGCCCTCGATTCATCGAACCTTGTTTTGCTCCCATCATACCGCGTAAGAATTTGAATGCGACAAAAGCGATCAGACCAAGAATTAAGATATCGAAGAATTGGATGCCTTCAAAACCGCCCCCCATAAATAAAGAAGCAAGTAGGCCGCCAGCCAACAAACCGCCTAGCATACCGCCCATCATACCACCACGACGAGTATTGGTTGCATCCGGTTTTTTATTTAACGTGTTAGTGTTTTGCACGTTCTGCTTTGGTGCTGGCGCAGTTTTAAAACTTTTACCGAAAGACTTACCACCACCAAAGCGTTTTGCTTCAGCGATTGGAGCTGTAACCATTGATACCATGATCAAGGCCACCATGACAAAAAGTCGATTCATACGATCCCTTTTATAATAATAAGTAAAACTGAATTCATCATAACGGTAATACGCAAGGTGTACACTACTGCTATGTTTCAGAATATTGCAATTGGTTAGAAGCGACACAATAAGTAACCTCAACGATGAATAACTACTAGTCAGAATCTAGTTGTAACAGTAACTCGAATCAAGCATATTGAAACTATTAACAAAGTAAACTCACCACCAAAGGTCAACAGATCTTAAGGGTTGTTTCAAGGATAACAATGAATAATCGACCAGCACCAATCTTTCTTTCAAGACGTTTCCTCCCCTATTTTGTCACTCAGTTTTTAGGTGCTTTTAACGATAATATTTATAAAAATGCTCTACTACTTTTTGTTGCCTTTGCTAGTGTCGATGATCTTCCTATGTCGAGCACCTTATTTATTAACCTCGCTGCGGGTCTATTTATCTTACCGTTTTTCCTTTTTTCGGCAAGTGCCGGTGTACTAACCGATCAATGTGAAAAGTCGACATTTATTCGCATAGTTAAACTGGCTGAAGTGGTGATAATGTTACTTGGCGCGATTAGCTTTCTTACTCAAAGTTATACTGCATTATTGTTTTTATTGTTTCTTATGGGCGCACAATCGGCGTTTTTTGGTCCGGTAAAATATGCCCTATTACCTCAACACTTAAAGCCAAAAGAGCTACTCAAAGGCAATGCTTGGGTCGAAACTGGCACATTTCTAGCGATTTTATTCGGCACGATAGGTGCAGGTTTTATTGTGGCTGCGCCTTCGGCATACTCGATTACGGCAATAGCGGTAGTCTCATTTGCCCTATTAGGTCTACTCTCTAGCTTATTTATCCCCAAAGCGGAAGCTAAAATTTCTACAGCCAAATTTGAATGGAAACCCATACGGCATACAAAGCAAACATTACTGCTGGTTAAACAACACAAAACTATTTATGTCGCCATCATCGCGATCAGTTGGTTTTGGTTTCTAGGTGCGAGTTATCTAACCCAGTTTCCAAATTTCACTAAACACTATTTAAATGGCGACGCCACCAGCGTGTCTTTTTTATTGGCATTATTTTCGGTCGGTATTGCAACCGGATCGCTACTATGTGCCAAACTATCTCATCAAAAAATCAATTTTAAATTAATGCTATTCGGTGGATTTGGGATGACCGCTTGCAGCTTAGCATTAGGATTAGCAACGCCTAAACCATCAGAGTCTCTAATTACCATTTCAACACTGTTCACTTCTAGTCAATTATACCCAGTGTTTATTGTGCTGTTATGTTTAGGAATTTGTGGTGGATTGTTCATTGTGCCTTTATATACTTTGATGCAAAGTTTAGCTTCTGACCAAACTCGTGCCCAAGTCATCGCAGCTAATAATATTTTCAATGCTCTATTTATGGTTGGTAGCGCCGTTATGGGAATTATTTTCTTAAGTATTATTCATATCTCGATGACTCACTTCTTTATCGTACTTGGACTATTAAACCTCGCTATGATGGCTTTTTTGAAGCCGTTCTTTTACTCACCAATAACTCTATCCTCACTATAAATTCTTATTATGTAATCAAACCAAACGTTGTTATAAAAAACCAAACAATACGTTTAAAATATTAAGACTTAATAAACCCCTATTTTCAGTTATCCTGAGTATTATTCTTTATACATTTTAGGTTTGTTATGCGCTCTTATATTCGCAATTATGGTGTATTTTCCCTTGCTGCTTTGGCTTGTTTTACACCTTGGATAAGTTCCCCTATTGCATTAACTCTTGGCTTTTTATTAACAAGCTTTGGTTTTGTTCCTCACACTATTCCTGTTACCAAAATCACTAAAAAACTCTTAGCTTATTCTATTGTTGGTTTAGGCTTTGGGATCAATATTGACCAAGCGATTCATGCAACAGAACAAGGTTTTGGCATTATTGTCACAAGCATTTTCTGTACGCTGTTTATCGGTACACTGCTTGCGAAAAAGATGAAGCTAGAGAGAGAAACCGGGCATTTAATTGCAGCCGGGACGGCTATTTGTGGGGGAAGTGCGATTGCAGCGGTAGCCCCAGCAATCAATGCAAAAGACCAACCTGTTGGCATGGCTTTAGCAGTAGTGTTTGTTCTTAACTCTGTGGCATTATTTTTATTCCCAGTAGTCGGTCATGCATTAGATATGAGCCAAGTACAGTTTGGAACTTGGGCTGCGATTGCGATTCACGACACATCATCCGTCGTTGGTGCGGCACAAGCTTATGGTGAACAATCATTACAAATCGCGACTACCTTAAAACTCGCTCGCGCATTATGGATTGTGCCTGTCGCTTTCCTTAGTGCAATGATGTTTAAAAGCGAAAGTAAAAAAATCACCATTCCTTTCTTTATTATCTTTTATTGTGCAGCAATTATTTTCTGTGACCAAGTACCACAATTCTCAACTACTTATCACGCCATCTACAGCATCGCCAAACAGACGCTAGTATTGTGTTTATTCTTAATTGGTTGCGGAATTTCTGTTGGAAAACTTAAAGAAGCAGGCCCTAAACCGATGCTATTTGGTGTGACATTGTGGGCGGTTATCTCTATAAGTTCGCTAACTTATATTATGACTCATATCCAATAAGCCTAAAAACATACTTGGTTATACATGAGGCTCAATACGAGTCTCTTTTCTTTTTACAGCTTGCTTACTTTTTAGAACCCAAGCAATCACTACAGCAAAAGCACCTAACTCGGCTAAAGCCGACACCAATCCACTGAAAATAATCGACACACCAACTAAAACGACCACTGCTGCCACGACAAGTAGCTTCATCATATTCATCCTTAAATAGGTTAACGATGAAATAAGTATGCCGAATTTGCGCTCAATCAATAAATTCTGTTTAGTGCTATTAAATAACTATTGCCACTATAGCTACTGTCACTATAGTCACGATCTCTAACCCAGACACTTATGACGCGATAACTTGTTGATAGTACTTTTTAAGATCTGCACGGGAAACCTTAATGCCAGAATTCATTAAGTGTGTTGGCAGCAAATAATAGGCATCTGGGCATTTAAATTTATCTAAATGAGATAATAAATACGCTTGGTAAACCTTAGGTTCTTGCAGCGTTTCTGCCTCAATAAACGCCACGGGTCTATGGCCATATTGCTTATCTTCAACAGGAATAATGAAGGCTTGCTTTATATCTGGGTGACGAACGAGCACCGCTTCAATTTCTTCACAATGAATATTTTCACCACCAGAAATAAACTGGTTATCGGCTCGACCTAAAATAATATATTCATCTGGCTTGCCTGCTTGTTGAGTGCATTTCCCAAGATCTTTGGTATAAAACCAAGGCTGCTCACTAGTCACGAGTGGCGTAAGTTGCCCTTGGTATAAATAGCCTGCAGCCAAGGTTTCCCCTGCCACATAAATTCGTCCATCTTGTAGCTTAATTTTTCGGAAAGGTAATAACGCACCTGCGGTTGGGCTCGCATCTACTGGCTTGGCAATCACGGTAGAAGCGGTTTCAGTCATGCCATAACCTAGCCAACATTCTATTCCCTGCTTGCTTGCTCTTTCAGTAAGCGATAGTGGAATATGAGATCCGCCGAGTAACACTCGTTTTAGTGGAATGGCGTGGCCTGAATCTAACAAACGTTGTAATTGAACTGGAACGAGTGAAGCATGAGTCACTTGCTGAATATCAGATTGTAAATCACCACTGCCAATGACTAGCTTGGCTCCTTTAGCAAGCCAACGCCAAATAATCGACAACCCTGACACATGGTAGATAGGTAGACTCAGCAACCAAGAATCATGTGCCTCAAACAAAAACTCTTGGGTAAGACCTTGCGCGCTAGCAATATGATGCTTCACCGCATGCACTACTGCCTTCGGAGTACCAGTCGAGCCCGAAGTAAAAACGATGCTGGCAAATTGTTCCGAGTTAAAGTGATAAGGTTGAGCAGTACCTATTGAAGCGGTGTTTATTGAAGCACGATCTAATGACGGCGATTGACCTAAAGCAAGTGAGAGGTTTGGAAGACTAAGTTCATTCTCATCAAGTGAATCAATGGCTTTAGACACCCAGACAAACTTAGCTTGAATGATATTGAGTTTTTGTTTGATCGCCACCATCGGCTGAGGTGGCATCAAGGCACATAACGCGCCAATCCTTAAGGCCGCTAAATATAAAAAGACCGCCTCTGGCTCATTTTTACTGATCACAGCAATGATATGACCACTACTCACCCCTTGAGCTTTTAACTGTAAACTCAACTGTGAGATTGCTTCATCTAGCTGCTGCCACGTATAAGAATTCGTTGGGGTGACTAACGCGGTCTTTTCGGCATGCACGACACACCATTGCTGTATTAAATCCACATTACTGCCTTTCGGTTATACCCGTCGTACTTGAAGCTGCAGCTTTGTTGTCGGCGTGCATTCGCCCCAATCATTTAGACAAGCTAAACTCATGGGGTCTCATTCACTTGTCGCCTCACTGCAACTCCAATTACCTTGGGTATATGATTAGTCGACAAAATGTTTAATCAAAGTCTGTTCAGTTAACGCTGAAACCGGCAGGTTGCTATCTGGCCAAGTGATTTCTAATTGGGCTTGAAAAAGCTGCAAAGTGTCTAAGCCAGGTGTTTGTTGCGGCGTTTTCCAAGCCGACAATCTTGCCAATTGAGTTAAGCCAATCGTCGACTCAATACTCGAGCTTATCACCGCTTGTAATCCATTCTGCTGTGCAAAATCAATCAAAGACAAGCAGCGTTCTACAGAGCCAATCAAGGTGGGTTTAATCACAATCGCTTCAATATGATTTCCTAGTAAAGAAGGTAGCTCGAAATCATTGAAATCCGCTTGTTGAATGGTTTCATCCCAAGCAATGTTGATATCAGTTTGCTGAGCAAAGTCTCGGCTTAATTCTGGGGTTTTACATGGCTCTTCAAGGAAAGTGATACGCTCACGATATTCAGGCGAAACATACTGAGCAAACTTAAGCGCTTTCTCTAAGGTCCAGCTACGATTCGCATCAAGACGTAATTGTAAATCAGGGATCGATTCTAAAAACAAATTGACTAACATACCGTCGCGAATTGGCTCATATAAACCCACTTTTACTTTAGCAACTTTTTGGCGACCATCTTTCGCCATGCTTTCAAACACTGGGATTAATTCGTCAGGATCGCCACTGCATAAAGGTGCGGCGCGGTATTCTCCCGGCTGAGGAAGTAAACCATCAAGCTCACATTGTGCCATCGATAGTGCAAAAGCAGCACTTGGGCTCATCGTATTCCAATCATGCCATTCACCGCTGTGCTGCCAAGCTTGAAGTGCTTCAATCAACTCAGATTCTACTTGCTGTAAACTTTCTTGGCTAAAACCCGGTAACGGCGCACATTCTCCATAAGCCATGTTGCCGCCTTGGGTAAGCTCGACAATGTAGCCTTCTCTTTGTAATAAGCGTTGATCGCGGACGATCACGCCGCTGTCCATTGGTAAATGATAGCGATACAGTTTCGCAGTGCGAATTTGAGGTTTGACAATAGACATGAGAATTACTTTAGTTGGTTAATAAAATCAGAAATTAATGCAGCAAATTCGGCCGGTTGTTCATGATGAACATTGTGACCGGCTTGTGGGACAGATTTAAATTGCAAGCCACTTTGCTCCGCCAATGTTTTAAATTTTTGGTCTTGTTCACCGCAAATATACAGCAACGGGATGGAGAGTTGCTTTAAGGTATCTAAAAGATAAGGCTGTTTTGATAGAGACGTAGCACGCAGCATGCAGCCTAATTGAGAACCTAGATTATCACTACGCAATTCAACTAACTCTTCTCGTTGATCAGGATTTAAAGACGCAAACACGCCTTGGTGATACCAATCAAACAACACATAATCGATCGCTTCTGTCGCAAAACGTTTTGACCAATGCTTATCATTTTCCCAGCGTAGTACTTTCTCTTCTTCAGTCTGCAGACCAAAGTTACCGCCTTCAAGAATTGCACCTTGAATATTGAGTCCTTCAAAGCATTTTTCTGCTAAGCCGTACATGGCAATACGTGCACCTAATGAATAGCCAACCAAAACCAGTGGCGTTGAGGCATACATATTTTCTTTTTTTAGTTTGGCAAGAACCGTTAGTTGAACTTGGTGGCAAGCTTGTTGAAAATCTTCCACTTCACAATATTTACTCAAACCATGGCATGGGAGATCGACACGAATCGACTGGGAAATATTAAGGTGGGAAAAACAACCATCCCAATCTCGGCTAGACCCCAAAAAACCATGCAAAAAAACAGGGATTGCTTGCTGTTTTTCATCCCCGCTTCCTTCTTGATTGTCGACAATATGACTATAAAGCATGAGATTTTCCCGCCTGTTCGGTAGTGTTAAGTAATTCGATCATCTTAGATACGATAGATTTTATCAGTTGTGAAGCTTGTTCGGGCGGTGTTACGACTTCAACCAATAATGCTGAGCGAGTCTCACCTTGTTCAAAATTGACTAGGTATTGCTGCACGAGCTCAAGTAAAACCGACCATGAATTAGGCGCAGCATAATTAAGTTTAAACTGATGCGCTATATATTCAAATTGATAGCCGTGCGGCATTTGGTATAAAAATTGTTTCTGCTCAGTAGGGACTGGCAAGAGATCAAAAATCGCCCCACCATCATTATTAGTTACAATCACGACATGAGGTTGTGACACCGCCGTCAATAATGCTAATGAATTCAAATCGTAAAGCAGTGATGTGTCGCCTAGTAGGGTGAATAGTGGGATATTTTTCGAACGCTGAACACCGGTCGCCGTCGCCACCAAACCATCGATACCAGAGGCGCCTCGATTGCTATAAACCTGAGTATATTCAATAGTCGATAACATATCCGCTAAACGCACAATTAAACTATTACCAATAAAGAGTTCAGCATTCACTAGTTGTGAAGTCAATTGAGCTAAATTCAGTGCCAATTGGCATTCGGTTAACTGATAACCTTGTTGAATTTCAGCAGCGGCTTGCTCAACTAGCACTTTGGCCTGTTGTAGGTTATCTGCCCATCCCGCCATTGGGTTAGCCCCAGCTATTTGGTTAACAGAAGCGAGCAAAGCATTTTCAAGCATCGCCACACAATCACCTATTGCTGCAACGGTTCTTTGTTGTGGTAATCGTTCAGGGTTAAACACGCTGATATTTGGCTCAAATACCCAATAATGGCATTGATGTTCTGTAACGGCTTGCTTTATAAATTGCCCAATACGCTTTGACACAAAACGCGCGCCAAACTGCAAAATACAATCGGCTTGTAATAATTGTTCAAAATAAGCCGGTTGTTGCAGCCATAAATCATAATGTGCCCATTCGCTACTAACACCAGATTGAGGATCAGAAAAAGCTGGCCATCCTAATGTTTTCGCCCACTGTGAGACTTTTTGCGCTTCATCCAACGGCATTTTACCAATCAAGATAACCCCTTTTAAATTAGGAAGCTGATTGATGATTTCTTGTTGAATGCCATTGGTCAATTCAGAGACGTTGTAACTTGGATACAATTTAGCCAATTCTAAATAATGACTCTGCGAAGCCATCGCTTGTACTAAGTCTGACTGATATTGGTGTTTTTCTTGTTCGCTTTGAATATACAAAGGCTCTGGATATGGGCAGTTAATATGTAACGAGCCAGATACAGTATATTGATAAGCTAAAGCATGATTAATATCGCTCAGTGCTTGAATCAATTTCTGTGGCATAGGTTGATTTGGATCTCGGCTCGGACTAGCAAGTTCAACGCTTTTTCTCACATGCGAAGAAAAGATCCCTTTTTGCACGATCGCTTGATTCGCACCAACCCCGATTAAACTCTGTGGACGATCAGAAGTTAACAAAATAAGTTTTTCGCCAGTTAAACCAGACTCCGCTACGCTGGGCAATAAGTTCGCTACCGCCGTACCCGAAGTGACTATCACCGCGACAGGATCTTGAGTCGCCTTAGCTATCCCTAATGCTAAGAAACCCAAACCCCGCTCATCAAAATGGGTATGTATAGTCAGTTCTGAGCGTTGAGCAAGTTCTAAAGCTTCAAGGCTCAAAGGGGTTGAACGAGAGCCCGGCGCGATACATATATGTTTTACACCAGATTGAGCTAGCGTTTCTAAAATAGCCTGTGCCCAAATTCGATTTAATCCAGCTTGGCTCATACACATTCACCACGTTCATTTTCAATCGGATAATCGGTAATCAGGTTTAATAACGTGGCCGTTTTACGGTTTAACTCTTGCCATTCAAACTCAGCCTCAGAACCAGGAATAATACCCGCACCCGCGTAAAGTTTAACTGTATTATCCGCTAATAAAGCACTTCGAATGGAAACACAAAACTCTGCTTGGTGATGACCAAAATAACCTAACGAGCCACTATACCAACCACGAGTAAAAGGTTCATTCATACGAATAAAATTGAGGGATGCTTCACGTGGCAAGCCAGCAATCGCTGCGGTTGGCTGTAGAGCAGATAAAAGTTGAATACCTTTAGTTTCTAATGATAGTGAACCACTAATATGGCGTTTTAAATGCTGAACTTTACGCAATTGAATTAATTGCACTTCAGGGGGTAACACTATATTTTCGGTATACGGGCCTAAGCGTTCAATAATATCATTCACCACAATTTGATTTTCACGCTGATTTTTATCATCGTTCATCAACCAATCAGACAACTTTTTATCTTCAACAGGATCATCATTGCGTCCTACCGTGCCAGCTAACGCTTCGGTCTCAACTTGATTTCCAGAGCGGCGATATAAGCGCTCAGGTGTCGAACCAACAAAGCTCCGATTAGGTTCCAGTGAAACTAAAAAATGAAAACTATTATGGTTTTGTTCTCGGCTCGACTTTAGTAATTGAGCAGCACGAATAGGCTTAGGCAATTCAACCAAGGTTTTTCTAGCTAACACTACTTTTTCGAATTTTCGATCTTCAATGGCGGTTAATGCCTTATTTAAAATATGTTTCCACTCATCAAATTGAGGTGAAAAGTAAACTTGGCTTGATTGGGGTACAAGAGCTTCTATCGGTTTGTAGTCTGCTTTCAGTTGTTGCAAAGCCTCAATCGTCAATTCCATCTCTAGGCCAATATTGGCATTGAGTGTCCATTGAGCATCTTGACGAATTAATTCGATTCTAGGTAAGAAAAAATAGCTGGTAAGCGCAGGCGTGTTGGAATGCTCGCTATCGAAAGCTTTACCGCCCCACACTCTTTGTTGCTCAGTAAGAATAGAGTAAGCATCTAGAGGGTTGGTAAAACTATTCACTTTTTCTAAAGCAATGACTTCTTCACGCGCATCACGAGATTGCCAATAAAAGCGAGGGTATAAGGATTGCCCTTCTAGCCAATCGATAGCACTAAAGTTTTCGGGTAGATTAACTACTTGAGAGATACGGTTTTCACTCGAAACTTGCCCACGTCTAATTCGTTCAATTATTAGCTCAATCACTTGGGGTAATTCAGACAAGTCGACCTCTCATTTTGATTTCTACAACCTTGATGGTTAAGTATAGCTTTATGGTTGATTATTATCTTATATTTTGCCGCATACTCTATGGTTTCAATTGATGCAAATCAAGCAGTAAGCGACTTTCTCTCTACGTTTACCATTAAATAATCGGCGACTTGTCACCATTGAAGATAACTCGGCATATCTCATCATAATCATTATAAAAACTCGTCATTTTTAGAAAGGAAACCGATACTTTTTATTCAATAACCATCAAACTCGCACAAATATACTGTTTACAATCAATCTGGATATGGTTTGCCCTGAAAAAATAGTGTAACTTGATGGGTCATTAACATATTAATAAGTGGATATAAGGCTATGAACAACATCGAGATGTCATCAAAACTCGATAATGTCTGTTACGACATTCGAGGGCCAATCCTAAAACATGCCAAACGCATGGAAGAGGAAGGGCAAAAGATTTTAAAACTGAATATTGGCAACCCTGCCCCATTTGGTTTTGACGCCCCTGATGAAATTCTTGTTGATGTCATTCGTAACCTACCGACGTCACAAGGCTATTGTGATTCGAAAGGGATTTATTCTGCCCGCAAAGCAGTCGTACAGCACTATCAAAAACTAGGCTTACGTGATCTAGAAGTGGAGGATGTGTATATCGGTAACGGTGCATCTGAGCTTATCGTGATGTCGATGCAGGCGTTGCTTAATAATGGCGATGAAATCTTAATCCCCGCACCTGACTACCCACTTTGGACTGCCGCAGCATCACTAGCTGGCGGTAACCCTGTTCACTATATTTGTGATGAGTCATCAGATTGGTATCCTGATCTTGATGACATAAAAAGCAAAATCACGCAACAAACACGCGGTATTGTGCTAATTAATCCAAACAACCCAACCGGTGCGGTATATAGCCGAGATTTCTTATTAGAAGTGGTTGAAATTGCCCGTCAGCATAACCTAATCATTTTTGCCGATGAAATTTACGACAAAGTGCTCTACGATGGCGCAATCCATACTTCGATTGCCTCACTTGCCGATGACGTATTAATGGCCACCTTTAATGGCTTATCGAAAGCCTACCGTGTATGTGGCTTCCGTGGCGGTTGGATGTTCTTAACCGGCCCGAAACATCTTGCTAAAGGTTATATAGATGGCTTAGATATGTTGGCTTCTATGCGTTTGTGTGCCAACGTACCCATGCAACATGCTATTCAAACCGCACTCGGTGGCTATCAAAGTATCAATGAACTTATTTTACCCGGTGGTCGTTTATTAGAGCAACGTAACCGTGCCTATGAGCTACTCACACAAATTCCTGGGATCACTTGTGTGAAGCCTAAAGGGGCCATGTATCTTTTCCCTAAAATTGATGTGAAGAAATTTAATATTAAAGATGATGCGAAGTTTGTGCTCGACTTTTTAATCCAAGAAAAAGTGTTATTAGTACAAGGAACTGGATTTAATTGGAAACAACCCGATCATTTCCGAATTGTTACTTTACCTCATGTAGAAGATCTTGAAATGGCAATTGGCCGACTTGAACGTTTCTTAACTACCTATTCTCAATAATTAACACGCAGGCTTCTCATCATGGGAAGCCTGTTTTGCATTCAAACTTAATTTACCCAATGTTCTCGGAAGTATCTCATGACCACACCTCAACCTAGTCATTTTTTCGCTCACCTTGCTCGCATGAAACTGATCCAACGTTGGCCTTTAATGCGCTCTATTTCAGCAGAAAATATTTCAGAGCATAGCCTTCAAGTGGCATTCGTTGGTCATGCCTTGGCGATCATTAAAAATAAAAAATTTGGCGGTAACGTAAACCCTGAGCGAATTGCATTACTCGGTATGTATCACGATACCAGTGAAGTGCTCACTGGCGATCTGCCGACTCCAGTCAAATACTACAACCCAGCGATAGCGAACGAATACAAAAAAATCGAACTCGCTGCAGAAAAAAAACTCGTTTCTATGTTACCGGAAGAGTTTCAACAAGATTTTGCCCCCTTCTTGATAAGCGAAGGCATTGATGCAGACGATAAAGCTATGGTAAAACAAGCTGATAGCTTATGTGCCTATTTAAAATGTTTGGAAGAACTCTCAGCGGGCAACCATGAATATGAGCTTGCAAAAAGCCGTTTAGAAACCACATTAAAAGAACGTGAAACCCCAGAAATGCGTTACTTTTTGGATGTATTTGCTCCGAGCTTTCAACTTACGCTCGATGAAATCAGTTAAGTAAGGTTTAACATCATGGATGATAATTCCAAAAAGATGACTAGCTCTATTGCTCCAATTAGTCAGCAAGAATGGCAAGCTCGCAATAATAATGAACAAAAATTAAGACGTAATGATCACCGTGATGTCTACCAACGAGATCGTGCTCGGGTACTACACTCGGCGGCATTTCGTCGTCTGCAAGCAAAAACTCAAGTTCATGGTACTGGCTTAAATGATTTTTACCGCACTCGATTAACTCACTCACTTGAAGTGTCACAAATTGGCAGTGGTATTCTCGAGCAGGTTAAACAAAAGCAGCCTGAATATAATAATTTACTACCTCCGGTAAGCTTAATTGAAACCTTATGTTTGGCGCATGATATTGGCCACCCACCTTTTGGTCATGGTGGCGAAGTAGCGCTCAATTATATGCTACGTAATCACGGTGGCTTTGAAGGCAATGCACAAACCTTTCGTATTATGACTCAATTAGAGCCCTACACTGAACATCACGGCATGAACTTAGCTAGGAGAACGCTACTCGGATTATTGAAGTACCCAGCGCTGATAAGCCAAGTACAAAGCAATCACCGACCAAAAGATGTGCCAACCCCAAGACAACTTAAAGCACAAGATTGGTTACCGGCAAAAGGCATCTACGATATCGATAGTCCATTTTTAGATTGGGTGCTGGCCCCATTATCTGAGCATGACAAAGTGTTATTAAGCACCAAACGTAGCCAACCTGAACCGAGTCCCTATAGCCATTATAAGACACGCTTTAAATCATTAGACTGCTCTATTATGGAATTAGCCGACGACATCGCATATGGCGTTCATGACTTAGAAGATGCCATTGTTTTGAACATGGTAAACCGTAAACAATGGCAAGAAGGTGCGGCGAGTAAACTTGCAGAGTGCGGTGATCAATGGTTTGAGAAAAACATCAACACTTTAAGTGATAAACTGTTCTCAGGCAAACACCATGAGCGTAAAGATGCGATTGGTGGCATTGTAAATGCGCTGCTTACCAGTATCGCCCTGAAACCAGTTTATTCCGAAACAGCTTTTGATGAGCCATTATTGAATGTTAATGCCTATTTAGATGCGCCGATGGCTTATGCATTAGACGTGTTTAAAAACTTTGTAAATCGATATGTGATTCATGTGCCGGAAGTTCAGCAATTTGAATATAAAGGGCAACAAATCATCATGGATATATTTGAAGCGCTCAATGCCGATCCTATGCGCTTATTACCAGAAGCCACCAAGCAAAAGTGGCAAGAAGCGGAACAAGATCACCAAGGTGGAACCCGAATTTTAGCCGACTATATTTCAGCAATGACTGATGGCTATGCACAAAAAGTTCATCAGCAGTTATTCTCGGCTCATGTGTCGTTTTAAAATTCTTCTTATTGAACTTAGGATTATGGTTTAAGGGTTGTAATTACGCTCAAAGACCCCTTCTGGCATTTGGGAGATCTGAAAATCGACCATATTGGTAAAAGCAGTAACTAATGGCGAGAAATCAACTTGCGGCTTGATAGCTGATAATGCATAAAAGCCAGCTTCAACGGTAGAAAGGTGCTGCTCTGTGGGTGCCTTTCTAATGCGGTAATTACCTTGCAAGTGATTCGGTAGCGCCACACACGGCAGTGAATGTAAGTTGCTCGAAAGTCGCCACATTTTATAGGCTTTCTTCCAGGTACCATCCAATAAAATCAAACATAAGCGTTTATTCTCAGCAGCAAGTTCAATGCATCTCAGAGCGACGCTGTCCAATGATTGACTATTGTCGTTTGGGTACAGAATTAGCGATTCCGTTTGCTCATCTTGTAGTAAAACGTTTAACTCTGAATGTTGCGAAAAGTCTTCACCAACCCAGATATCACAATGACTCAAGCTTAATTGCAGTATTTTTGCCGTGCCCACTGGCCTTTTAGATTCACTGGGATGTTGTAAGATCACTACTCGTACCGAGCAATCTATTGGTTTAATCCAATCACAAATACAGGCATTATTAGCCTTTCCACATTGTAAACAATATCGAGACATGGGAATGAGAGCGATCCTTTTACTTTTCAGCATTAGCGTACTAATGGGTCTATCCCAACTACCGAATTTACAAGGGTGGATGCAATGGGATCATAACGCCATTATGACGGGTCAATGGTGGCGGATCGTAACAGGAAACTTAACCCATACCAATCTCTATCACCTATCGATGAATGTACTGGGCTTATGGATTATCAACTTTATTTTTCGTGCTCACATCGAAGCGCGACAATTTTTACTGGTATTTATCGGTTTGTGTCTTAGCGTAGGTAGTCTACTTTTATTTACTTCAATGCAAATTTACGTTGGTTTATCGGGTGTGTTGCACGGCTTATTTGCATTTTATGCACTTGTTGAATATCGATTGGGTCGAAAAAGCAACGCGCTACTGTTAATCGGTTTAACTGCAAAGATTCTCTGGGAACAATGGTTCGGCTCAGCAACAGGCAGTGAAGCATTAATTGGTGCTAAAGTGGCCATTAATGCACATTTATTTGGCGCAATATCCGGTGCTGTACTTGCTGTTAGTATCAAACCTAAACAAGTAGAAGCAAATAAATAAAAGAGCCTCATTGCAATGAAAGGCTCTTAATTTAAGAGTCATAGATTAAACACTTCAAACAAAAGGGATCTAATCAGGCCGCATGCTCCAGCGATAAGAAGATTAAAGCAAAATCCGCTGTTTATTCTTCTCTACTGTGGTCTCACCAATTCCTTTTACTTGTGTTAACTCATCAAGCGACTTGAAGCTACCATTGGTTTTACGATATTCCACAATATCTTGAGCCTTTTTCTCACCAATGCCATTTAGCATAGTGGCAATTTCTTCTGCACTAGCGGTATTAATATTGACAGTGATCTCAATACCATCATGCGATGCTTCTGTATTCGCAAAAGCCATATTAGACACACTACCAACCGACAACAACATAACAAGACATAAACGTAATAACATCATTTGTTCTCTCCTTTTCGAGTACTAAAAGAAAAAGAGTAAATGAAACTAGAATGTCAGTCTGTCTTAAAAATGGACATGGGACTCATCACCAAATTGCAGATTACTCACAAACATATTAATTACATATTTAAGTGAGCTATAAATTTCAATGAGCTAACTATTAAGGACAGCCCCAAAAGAAAAAAGGCCACCTTAAGGCAGCCTTTATGGATATTATTCAATACCAATCAATATAGATTATTGCTCTTCAAAAGCATGATATTCCACTGATGTTGATTGACGTAGTGAATTTAAGATCATTTCTAAATCTTGTTGGTTATTCATACGTAGTAACTGAGAACCAATTTGTTGCTCAAACTGAGCATCGCTACTTGTTGTTACTTTATTTAGCTTAATAATCACAACATTACCTTGATCATCTTTAGTTTGGCCGTATGTCGCTGAGCCATCTTCAGGATGCGGCAAAGCAAATACGTCTTGAGCCAATGGTGAACGACGGTCAATATTCTGCTCATCAGCAAAACTTAATTGATTATCAGTTAACACACTCTCATCGCCTTTTTGTAATGATGTCACCACTTTAGAAGCTAAATCGAGGGCATTCTGCTCACCTTTAGTTGCAAGCAAATGTGCACTGACTTGATCTTTTACTTCTTCAAGAGGCAATAATGTTTCATCACGCACTTCATTAACACGCACGACAATGACATGTTCAGGCGCAATCTCTAACACGTCAGAATTCATGCCTTCTTTCTTAACATCAGCACTTTCTAATGCTTGAGCAACAGCAGGTACTTTTAAGACTTCAGGCGCATCGGCTTGAGAAATAAAATCTGTCGTTTGTATCTTCTGGCCAACAACCTTCGCTGATTCGTCTAATGAATCTGGAGATTCAAAAGCAACCGATTCTAGTTCAGTTTGAAGTTTGTAAAATTGATCAACGGCTTTTTCATCAAGCAACTCTGATTTTATTTCAGTAGCAACTTCTGAATACGGCTTAGCTTCTGGTGGATGTTCATCTTCTAGTTGAATGATGTGGTAACCAAAATCCGATTTCACGACATCTGAAATATCACCTTTCTCTGCTAAGGAAAACGCAGCTTCTTCAAATGCAGGATCCATCACGCCCTTTTCAATCCAACCTAAATCACCACCTTGTTTAGCGCTGCCAACATCTTCAGAGTTTTCTTTTGCAACGGTTGCAAAATCTTCACCGGCCTTCAATTTCGCTAATATTTCGTCCGCTTTTACTTGATCATCTTTAATCAAGATATGACGTACTTTACGCTGTTCTTTGGTTGAGTATTTATCTAGGTGTTCTTGATAGTAAGCTTGAGCATCTTCATCCGTCACTTGGATTGATTTTTTCAATTGTTCTGCAGACAGTTCAACATAAGCCACTTTCATCTGCTCAGGACGTTCGAAGTTATCTGAATGCATCTTATAGTACGATTGCAGCTCTTCATCGGTCACTTGTGCTTTATTCGCAAAATCACTTACGTTAAGAGTAATAGTTTGAATATCACGTGTTTGGGTTAGTAGTTTTGATTGCTGCTCAACTTCATTGTCCAGTGTAAATTCACTGTTTTGAACCGCTGATATCACTTGGTTTTTCAAAAGGTCTTTACGTAAATATTCCGCAAAGCTATCAGCACTAAAACCAGCGCGACGTAATGTAGCGGCATAGATATCTTGGTCAAACTTGCCATTACTTTGAAATTCCGGCATCGTCAAAATTAGTTGGCTAACTTGGTCATCGCTGACACGTAAGCCTAAAGACTGTGCATATTGCTCAAGTAGTACATCGTTGATCATGCGATCAAGTACGCTTTTACGGAAAGTTTGTACGTATTGCTGATCACCCATCAAAGTAGAGAAATAATCTCCCATTTGTGATTGCATGCGGTTACGTTCATTTTGATACGCTTGCTCAAAGGCACCACGGTCAATAGTAGTGTTGCCAACTTTTGCAGCGGTAGTGCTACCACCACCCACTAAGTAGCTGCCCACACCAGCAAATACAAAAGAAAGGATAATTAAAACAAGTATAATTTTAACTGCTATACCATTTACGCCTTCGCGTAGTCGATCCATCATAGTCTGACTGCTCTCTAAATACTGTCGGTTACCAATTACAGCGTCTTACGACTCTATACTTGATAGAATAAAATATGTGTCGATGATATCAGAAAAAGAAAAGCGCACCAGTAAGATGCGCTTTTTGATAAACAAAGATTGAGGTTCGACGTAAAAACCTCAAGAATTTTCGCCAAAAAGGGAAAAGACTTATTGGGACAAATTAGTTACACGCGTCTTTTAGTGCTTTGCCTGCTTTGAACGCTGGTACTTTTGCTTCAGCAATTTGGATCACATCACCAGTTTTAGGGTTACGACCTGTGCGAGCTGCACGAGTACGAACGCTAAAAGTACCAAAGCCAACTAGGGCAACTTGATCTTCTGATTTTAGTGTTTCCGTTACAGTTTCGATAAATGCATCTAATGCACGGCCTGCAGCTGCTTTAGAGATATCTGCGTCGCCTGCAATTTTTTCGATTAGTTGAGTTTTATTCACTTGTTGTTCCCCTTTTAACTATTAATGACATAAGCATTAATAGCAGTCGTTCCAATAAAAATTGTCGTTGTCGTAAAGATACAAATTAGACTGGCCTTTATTTAATTAGCTTTTAAGAGCCTTACGCTCTAATAACCCTTGGCTCAGGTCTATCGAAACTTAACTTAGCCTTGAAAAAAAACGCTGACAAGTATTTTCTGTCTTGTCAGCGTCAATCTTTTAACTAAACTTGTTGAATATCACTAGTTTGTGACCTCAATCACACAACCTGTAGGCTCACTTTCTAGTGCTAACGGTAAAACTTCGTCTAACCATTGTACTGGTCGAACATTTAAGTCACCAATAACATTCGCCGGGATGTCTTCTAAATCACGCTCATTCTCTTTGGGAATAATGACCGTTTTGATTCCACCACGATGTGCTGCCAATAGTTTTTCTTTCAAACCACCGATAGGAAGTACTTCACCACGTAGCGTAATTTCACCTGTCATCGCGACATCGGCTCGTACCGGATTCCCCGTTAAACTCGAAACTAATGCAGTACACATTGCGATACCGGCACTCGGACCATCTTTCGGAGTTGCGCCTTCTGGTACGTGAACATGAATATCACGCTTTTCGTAGAAATCAGTGTTAATACCCAGCTTTTCTGCACGAGAGCGAACTACCGTCATGGCTGCTTGGATAGACTCTTGCATCACATCACCCAGTGAACCGGTATAAGTTAATTTACCTTTGCCTATCATGGATTGTGTTTCAATTGTCAGTAAATCACCGCCCACTTCAGTCCAAGCAAGACCTGTCACTTGACCAACACGGTTACTTTCATCTGCTTTACCATAATCACAACGTTGCACCCCTAGATACTCTTTCAAATTATCCATAGTGACAGTTACTGATTTTAACTCACTATTTAATAATATATTTTTAACCGCTTTACGGCATATCTTAGAGATTTCACGCTCAAGACTACGGACACCTGCTTCGCGCGTGTAGTAGCGGATAATACCGATAATCGCTGAATCTTCGATCACAATCTCGTGAGGCTTCAGACCGTTGCGCTCAATTTGCTTTTCAACTAAATGACTTTTAGCAATGTTAAGTTTTTCATCTTCGGTATAACCCGACAAACGAATCACTTCCATTCGATCTAATAATGGACCTGGAATATTCATTGAGTTCGACGTCGCAACAAACATCACATCAGAAAGATCGAAATCGACCTCTAAGTAATGATCGTTAAATGAGTTGTTCTGCTCAGGGTCAAGCACTTCTAACAATGCTGATGATGGATCACCACGCATATCTGACGCCATTTTATCGATCTCATCCAAGAGGAATAATGGATTTTTCACGCCCACTTTCGACATTTTTTGAATCAGTTTACCTGGCATGGAACCGATATAAGTACGGCGGTGACCACGGATTTCCGCTTCATCACGCACACCACCTAGCGCCATACGAGTGTATTTACGCCCCGTAGCAGCAGCAATTGAGCGACCAAGAGAGGTTTTACCTACACCTGGAGGTCCAACTAGGCACAGAATCGGCCCTTTAAGCTTGTTGATACGGTTTTGTACCGCTAAGTACTCAAGAATACGTTCTTTCACCCGCTCTAGACCGTAGTGGTCTTCATTAAGCACTTCTTCAGCCTTCGCTAAATTCTTTTTCACTTTAGAGCGTTTCGCCCAAGGTACACCAACCATCCAGTCGATATAACCACGAACCACGGTTGCTTCTGCCGACATCGGCGACATCATTTTCAACTTTTGTAGCTCTTGCTCCGTTTTTTCACGAGCTTCTTTTGGCATTTTAGCGTCTTCGATTTTCTTTTGCAGAGCTTCGAATTCATCTGGAGCATCGTCCATGTCGCCAAGTTCTTTTTGAATGGCTTTCATTTGCTCATTCAAATAGTACTCACGCTGGGATTTCTCCATCTGCTTTTTAACACGGCCACGAATGCGTTTTTCGACTTGTAGCAAGTCAATTTCTGACTCCATCATACCCATTAAAAACTCTAGGCGCTCAATGACATCGGTGATTTCAAGCACACGTTGTTTATCATTGAGCTTTAATGGCATGTGAGCGGCGATGGTATCTGCAAGACGCGCAGCTTCATCAATACCATTAAGCGAAGTCAGCACCTCTGGTGGGATCTTTTTATTTAGCTTGATAAAACCTTCAAATTGATTAATTGCGCTACGAACAATCACTTCTTGTTCACGATCATCAATGTCAGGGGTTGATAAATATTCAGCATCGGCAGTGAAGAACTCTTCATTAGAAAAAGCATGCACTTTGGCACGCTGCTGCCCTTCAACCAATACTTTTACCGTACCATCCGGCAATTTCAATAACTGCAAAATAGTGGCAACTGTACCTGTTGAAAATAAATCATCGATGTTGGGTTCATCGGTTTCCGCATCTTTTTGTGCCACCAACAAAACTTGCTTATTGGTATCCATTGCGTTTTCTAAACATTGAATCGACTTTTCACGGCCAACAAAAAGTGGAATGACCATGTGTGGGTAAACCACAACATCACGTAAGGGTAATACGGGAATCTCGATACGCTCGGAACGCTCCAAGTTCATATTATTCTCTCTATTCCGTTTGCACATTCATTGAAAAGTATATGGGGGCTATCTTGCTAGTTTCAATAACAAAATAAAAAAAGGAGGCACAAAGCCTCCTTTAAATTCATATTTTGGTGATAACTCGAATTATTCAGAGCTAGCGAGCTGGTTTTCAGCGTTTTGATAAATCAGCAACGGCTCAGATTCGCCTTTGATTACAGATTCATCAATCACCACTTTGGTTACTTCCTTATTAGAAGGTAACTCATACATGGTTTCTAGCAGAACCGACTCCAAAATAGAACGTAGGCCACGAGCACCGGTTTTACGCTCCATTGCTTTTTTAGCAATCGCTTGAAGCGCATCTTCACGGAACTCAAGCTCAGCGCCTTCTAAATCGAATAAGGCACCGTATTGCTTAGTCAATGCGTTTTTCGGCTCACAAAGGATCTGAATCAAGGCTTCTTCATCAAGTTCAGTCAAAGTAGTCGTCACTGGTAGACGACCGATAAACTCAGGGATCAAACCATATTTCACCAAATCTTCTGGTTCAACTTGTTTGAATAACTCACCTGCACTTTTCGCTTCATCTTTACTGCGCACTTCCGCACCGAAACCAATACCAGTACCAACGGCAACACGCTGTTCAATCACTTTATCTAGGCCAGCAAATGCACCACCACAGATAAATAGGATCTTAGACGTATCAACCTGTAAAAACTCTTGTTGAGGATGCTTACGGCCACCTTGTGGTGGAACCGATGCAACGGTACCTTCAACGAGTTTCAGTAATGCTTGCTGCACACCTTCACCCGATACATCACGAGTGATCGATGGGTTTTCCGCTTTACGAGAAATTTTATCAATCTCATCGATATACACGATACCACGCTCTGCTTTCGCAACGTCGTAATCACATTTTTGCAGTAGCTTTTGAATGATGTTTTCTACATCTTCACCAACGTAACCGGCTTCGGTTAACGTAGTCGCATCTGCCATAGTGAACGGTACATCAAGAAAACGAGCCAAAGTCTCAGCTAGTAAAGTTTTACCGCTGCCGGTTGGACCGATAAGCAAGATATTACTTTTACCTAGTTCAACACCATCTTTAGTCTTATCGCCATTGCGCAAACGCTTATAGTGGTTGTAAACCGCAACAGACAGCACTTTCTTGGCATAGTCTTGACCAATAACATAGTCATCTAAGTGTGCACGAATTTCTTTCGGTGTCGGAAGTACTTCCGACTCTTTCTTTGGAACTACGTCTTTTACTTCTTCACGTATGATGTCGTTACATAAATCGACACATTCGTCACATACGTAAACGGAAGGACCTGCGATCAGCTTGCGAACCTCGTGCTGGCTTTTACCGCAGAAAGAGCAATACAGCAGTTTAGTACTACCACCCTCTTTGCTTTTATCTGTCATTCGCTAACCTCTTAGCCTTTAATTCTTCTTTTCAGTCTACAACAATTTGACTCACAATGCCTTATTGATAAAAAACAATGTACTAAGTTGAGACCAATAAACCTCACTCTATTTAGTGTACAAGACCGTATTTATTACTGCGATCTTTCACTCGATAAAGTGAGGATTGTTCATTTATGCTGGGCGTTTTTCCAATACTGCATCAACCAAGCCGTAATCCACTGATTGTTGAGCTGACATGAAGTTATCGCGGTCAGTATCACGCTCAATGATTTCAAGCGGTTGACCAGTATGTTCTGCTAATAAATTATTCAAACGTTGCTTGATTGTTAGAATTTCTTGCGCATGAATTTGAATATCAGAAGCCTGACCTTGGAAACCACCTAATGGTTGGTGAATCATCACGCGAGAATTCGGCAGGCAGAAACGCTTACCTTTTTCGCCACCAGCAAGTAAAAATGCACCCATAGAGCAAGCTTGCCCCATACATACCGTACTTACGTTTGGCTTAATAAATTGCATCGTATCGTAAATCGACATCCCTGCAGTCACAGAACCGCCAGGTGAGTTGATGTATAAGAAAATATCTTTATCTGGGCTTTCAGATTCTAAGAATAATAATTGTGCAACCACAAGGTTTGCCATGTGATCTTCAACTTGTCCAGTCAAAAAGATAATACGTTCTTTTAGTAGGCGAGAATAGATATCGTAAGAACGCTCACCACGAGAAGTTTGCTCTACCACCATTGGCACAAGCGCATCAACAATTGGAGACATTGTATTATTTTCTTGGTAGCTCATTTTCGCTTTCCCTGTAGTAGATAGGTTTACCAATATGATTGATTACTAATAATAAACAAAACTGAGTTAATCATAAACCTAGATGCTTACCAATACCATTTAGATAGCTTGAAAACTTGTAGATAGTTTGAAAACCCTAATAAATGGTTTGCAAGCCAAAATAAATAGCCTAAATAAGCGAATAAATAAAATGGCCCGAATGATTCACTCTAAACTTTAGAGTGTCATATCGAGCCATTGTTAGCAGAAGAATCGAAATGCTGTCAACTCTTCTACTCAGCGAAACCTGACTTCACTTAATAAATTGAGTGATTAAGCAGGTTGTTGCTGGTTCATTAACTCATTGAAGCTCACTTCTTTGTCAGAAACTTTTGCTTTAGCAATGATTGCATCAATAGCTTGATCTTCTAGTGCTACGTTACGGATGTTGTTCATCATCTGCTCGTTTTGCTCGTAGTATGCGATCACTTCTGATGGATCTTCGTAAGCGGTCGCCATTTCTTCGATGAGCGCTTTAACGCGATCATCGTCAGCTTTTAGCTCTTCAGACTTGATTACTTCGCCTAGAAGTAGGCCAACTTTTACGCGACGAGCAGCTTGCTCTTCAAATAGTTCACGTGGAAGTTGAGCAGCCGCTTCCGGGTTACCACCAAAACGTTGAGCCGCTTGTTGACGTAGCACTTCGATTTCTTGATCAATAAGTGCAGAAGGTACGTCCATCTCATTTTGTTCAACAAGACCATTGATCGCTTGCTCTTTAATACGGCCTTTAACCGCTTGCTTAAGCTCACGTTCCATATTTTTACGTACTTCAGTTTTCAGTGCTTCCACGCCACCTTCGTTCACGCCAAACTTAGCAACAAACTCATCCGTTAGCTCAGGAAGCTCACGAGTTTCAACTTTGCTTAGTTTAATGTCGAATTTAGCTGATTTACCTTTTAGGTTTTCAGCATGGTAATCTTCTGGGAAGTTTACGTCGATAGAGAATTCTTCTCCTGCTTTTTTGCCTAGAATTCCGTCTTCAAAACCAGGGATCATACGACCTTGGCCCATTTCTAGAGGGAATGCTTCTGCTTTACCACCTTCGAATTCTTCACCGTCGATAAAGCCTACAAAATCAATTGTTGCACGGCTATCAGCGCTTACTGCTTCTTCAACTTCAGTCCAAGTAGACTGTTGCTTACGAAGCGTTTCAAGCATTTCAGCTACATCTTCATCTTTTACTTCTACTGCTGGTTTCTCAACAGTGATGTTTTCAAGACCTTTCAGTTCAACTTCTGGGTAAACTTCAAAAGTTGCGTTGAAAACAAGATCTTTACCTTCTTCAGTTTCAACTGGAGCAAATGTTGGTGCGCCCGCTGGGTTGATTTTTTCTTTAACGATTGTTTCGATGAAATGACGCTGCATCACTTCACCCATCACGTCTTGACGTACTGCTTGGCCGTACATTTTTGCAACCATCTTCATCGGTACTTTACCTTTACGGAAACCATCGAAACGACGGTTTTTCGCGATGTTGCGCAATTCAGCTGTTACTGCATCTTCGATGTTAGCAGCAGGAACAGTAATAGTAAGACGGCGTTCTAGGCCTTCTAGAGTTTCAACAGTAGATTGCATTATTTATAAACCTCAAAACTGGCTCAATAATTATGAGCATATGAGCTAGACCTACCCTTTGGATAAGTGTTCGCCTCATTCCTTGTGTTGTGACCAATTTGGACACATAAAAATGGTGAGCATCAACCAACGTAGCTATGTAAACACGATTAAAGTCAACATAATTAAACCGATGATCGAACTAATGAGTGAAACCTTCTTCATTTTTATTAAAGATAGAGTCGATAATCAAAAACAAAGAAAAAGGCCTCTCCTATTAGTCTCAGGATAAATTTCAGACGCGCCATTCTAGCGGTATGAATTGAGCCTGTCGAGTCAAGTCCTAAATTCTCATGTGGTCATTTTACGCTTTTTTATTCAGAGCGGAGAATGATCACGTTTCAGAGATGGGGTCGTTCAATTCTTTTTCAAGGGAGTTGCGATTATTTTTGAATTAACTGGTCAAAAATATCGCAACTATCGACACGTTAAAGTTCTATATTACCGTTATGATGCTTTGAAAGTTTAATCAAATTCGCATCTCCGTTTTCACATCAAAAAACACCGCACTTGATAAATCAAAATATAGTGGCACAGTTTCACCTACCTTGGCCTCAAACTCTGCCGATAAACGACACGCAACATGCTCTTGATTGATTTCAACAATCGCGATGGTATCTGGCCCAGTCGGCTCTAATACATCAATTTGCATCAGGATTTCGGTAAAAGTACGATCTTCTTCGCTTGGCTGTTCCGTGATGTATTCTGGTCGTAAACCAATAATTACCGTCTCTCCATCAAACTTGCGCAAGCGATCTGGTAAATTGATTTTATGGACCATGCCATCTGCGGTCCAAATTTCACCTTGAGGTTTATCTTCTGAATCCAAATC
This sequence comes from Vibrio sp. E150_018, assembly GCF_053544035.1. NCBI lineage: Bacteria > Pseudomonadati > Pseudomonadota > Gammaproteobacteria > Vibrionales > Vibrionaceae > Vibrio > Vibrio sp. E150_018. The sequence continues at coordinate 44,728 of NZ_JBHGNY010000008.1, forward strand.
CACTCGCGCTTTAATAAAATTCATTGATGGTGAGCCCATAAAGCCTGCAACAAACATATTATTGGGCTGGTTATAGATTTCTTTCGGCGTACCTAATTGCTGTAACTCTCCATCTTTCATCACCGCGATACGATCGGCGAGTGTCATCGCTTCAATTTGATCATGGGTAACATATACGATGGTGGTATTTAATTGTTGGTGCAGACGTTTAATTTGTGTGCGCATTTCCACTCGTAACTTCGCATCTAAGTTAGAAAGCGGCTCATCAAATAAATACAATTTAGGCTGACGAGCTAACGCACGCCCCATGGCAACACGCTGACGCTGACCACCAGAAAGTTGCGCTGGTTTTCGATCAAGTAAATGATCGATTTGCAACATTTCCGCTACGCGGTTCACTTCTGCATCGATTTTGACTTGCGGCATTTTGCGGATCTTCAAACCAAAAGCAATATTTCCTCGCACCGTCATATTGGGGTACAAGGCATAAGATTGGAACACCATTGCAATATCACGATCTTTTGGCTCGACATTAGAAACATCTACACCGTCGATCACAATCTCACCCGAGCTTATTGATTCCAATCCTGCGATGGTATTCATCAAGGTGGATTTGCCACAACCTGACGGCCCTACCAGAATTAAAAACTCGCCCGATTCTATTTGGATATTAATCCCTTTCAATGTTTCATTATCCGCATTGCGGTAGGTTTTACGAATTTGATTTAGTTCTAAAGCAGCCATTATTATTTTTCCTTTTAAGCCGATTCCATATTAAATTGCTTATTGAATCGATACTCAAAGTAATTGAAATTACAGCGCGGCGACAAATGAATGAGACCCCATGAGCTTAGCTCGTCTAAGTGATTGGGGCGAATGAATGCCGTCAACAAAGCTGTAGTTTCAAGTACGAAGAGTATCAACCTTTGACTGAGCCTGCGGTCAACCCTCTCACGAAATACTTCCCTGCCACGACATAGACCAACAAAGTCGGCAATGCAGCAATAATAGCGGCAGCCATATCAACGTTATATTCTTTAACTCCAGTACTGGTGTTGACTAAATTGTTAAGCGCCACAGTAATCGGCTGAGTTTCCGAACCGGAATACACCACACCAAACAAGAAATCATTCCAAATTGAAGTAAATTGCCAGATCACCGTCACCATGATGATAGGAGTAGAAAGCGGCAACATAATGCGGAAGAAAATAGTAAAGAATCCTGCCCCGTCTAACTTAGCAGCTTTGACCAACTCATCAGGAACTCCAACATAAAAGTTACGGAAAAATAGCGTGGTAAAGGCTAGTCCATAAATAACATGGACGAAAACTAAACCTGTTGTCGTGTTTGCTAAACCAAAGAAACCTAATGTTGCCGCCATTGGAAGCAACACCACTTGAAAAGGAATAAAGCATCCAAAGAGTAATAAGCTAAATAATAGGTTCGAACCTCTGAATTGCCATTTACTAATCACATAGCCATTAAAGGCCCCCATCAATGTTGAAATCGCTACCGCTGGAATCACCATTTGAAAGGAATTCCAGAAATAACTTTTGATCCCTTCACATTTCACGCCAGTACAAGATGTTGACCAAGCTTTGTGCCATGCATCGAAAACCCATTCAGTCGGCAGCGACATTAGGTTACCGGTACGAATATCGCCCAAGCTTTTAAATGAAGTGATCACCATGACAAACAGCGGCATTAAATACAGCACGCAGAAAAAAAACAACAAGCTGTAAATCGCGATGCGTCCGACTCGCTTAGAGTTAAAATAATGGGTTTTATTAGGTTGAGACTTTCGGTTTTGAAGATTCAGATTTTGGGTCATCATGACTTCTTCTCCCTTAATTCTGAATACAAGTACGGCACTAAAATGGCTAATATCCCAGCCAACATCATCATGGCACTCGCCGAACCTAGTGCAGTTTGACCACGGGTAAATGAATAGGCATACATAAATAATGCGGGTAAATCAGAAGAATAACCAGGACCACCAGCGGTCAATGCAGTGACCAAATCGAAACTTTTTATCGCGATATGTGAAGTAATGATTACCGCACTAAAAAACACTGGACGCAAACATGGCATCACAATGCTCCAGTAAATACGTGGCAGAGTGGCACCATCAATTTTGGCAGCTTTAATAATCGAAGAATCGATACCGCGAAGCCCTGCTAAGAACATCGCCATCACAAAGCCGGATGATTGCCAAACAGCAGCGATGACTAAGGTATAAACCACCATATCCGAATCAATAATCCAATCGAATTTGAATTCAGTAAAACCCCAATCTCGTACCATTTTTTCAATACCAAGCCCGGGGTTTAAAATCCATTTCCAAGCTGTACCTGTAACAATAAATGACAGTGCCATTGGGTAGAGGTAAATACTGCGAATCACCCCTTCATTACGGATGTTTTGATCGAGGAAAATTGCCAGCCCTACTCCTAATACAATCACGATGACTAGGAATAACAGTCCGAAAATGCCTAGATTAGTGATCGAAGTAATCCAGCGGTCATTTGCCATCAACTTGGCATATTGACCAAAACCAGTAAAATTAAAGCTAGGCAAAAAACGAGAATTGGTGAGCGATAAAGCCCCCGTCCAAATAATGTAGCCATAGATACACACCACGGTAATCACCAAGGTGGGTGTTAATACAATTTTAGGTAGCCAATGTTGCAACCTATCTGCCAGTGTCAATTTTGGTGCTGCTCGCCGAGTAGGCATGGCTGAGACTGATTGAGCACCATCCCTTTCATGAGACTGATGCTTAGTAACATCAAAAGCGTTGTCCATAACCGTTCCTTTATTTACATTCATACCCAAAACGCAATTGAATAAATTTTAGGTAAAAGTTATCTAGGCTACGTGAATGAACTCGTAACCTACGTTTAGTAAGATTTATATTAAGAAAGGTTATTGGGCCGCTTTAACCGCTTTCGCTAATTTTTCAGCCGCCGCCTTTGGATCAGCATCTTTATCGTTAAAGAAGTTAGTAACCACATCAAACATCGCACCCTGTACATAGCTGGTTGTGGACATTCCATGCGCCATACTTGGTACTAAACCACCTGTATCCGCCGTTGCTTTAAATGCAGCCATTGAATCCAAGGCACATTTATCAAACTTCGACATATCCATATCTAGACGAACGGGAATCGAGCCCTTATTCAGGTTAAAGACTTCTTGGAAAGGTTTAGATAAGATGGTTTTCGCTAAATCTTGCTGCGCTTTTTGATTCTCTTTATCTTTAATGCGGAAGAAAGCAAAACTATCCACGTTAAAGGTGAATGAATCAGCAGTGCCCGGTGTTGGAGAACAAGTATAATCAATACCCGGTTGTTTATTAGCCGCACTGAATTCGCCTTTTGCCCAGTCGCCCATCACTTGCATTGCTGCTTGACCATTAATCACCATTGATGTTGCGACGTTCCAATCTCGACCTGGAGAATTGCTATCGATATAGTCACGAACCTTTTTAAAGGTAGTAAAGGTCTCAACCATTTTATCGCCGGATAATACATCTTGGTCTAACTCGACAAAGGCTTTGTTGTAATCTGCATTACCAAGTTTTTCAAGTGCGATCGCTTCAAACAATGTTGCATCTTGCCAAGGCTGACCACCATGTGCTAAAGGAATAATACCGTCCGCTTTTAACTTATCACCCACTTTAAAAAATTCATCCCAAGAAGCCGGTACTTTTAAGCCTTCTTTATCAAAAATCGCTTTATTCGCCCATAGCCAATTTACACGGTGTACATTGACAGGTACCGCGACATAATGACCTTCATATTTCGCAGTATCTGCAACGACTTTCGGTAAAATCCCATCCCAATCACCTTGCTTAGCCACATCATCAAGATTGGTTAAAAAGCCTAAATCAGCCCATTCTTGAATGTTATGGCCTTTCATTTGCGCCGCGGCCGGTGGGTTGCCCGATACCGCACGAGTTTTCAGCACTGTCATGGCACTTTCACCACCACCACCGGCTACCGCGAAATCTTTCCAAGAGTGGCCATCTTTTTCCATCATATCCTTAAGTACCGCGACCGATTTCGCTTCACCACCTGAAGTCCACCAGTGAAGGACTTCAACTTCCCCCGCCTGAGATAATTGTGATGTAGAAAGCAGGGCAAAGGTAAGAAGACTTTTTTTCATTGTATTCATCGTCATCGTCCATGTTGGTTATTGGTTGTAAGTTACTACTTATTGGATTAGAGCCAAAACACCGTAAAACATCCTATTTGGCTTAGCAGTGGTTTGGCTTAACATCACTATATGCAAAGAGTGGTAGAAATATCGGCACGAAAAGTAACACCACTGTAACAAAAGTGTTACATGTGAGTTTTATCACTTAAATCGGCAATTATTATTGAGGTCGATGAGTATTAAACGGCAAGATCACTTGAACATGTAAACCAGCATTAAAGACATTTCGAATATGGATGGTACCGCCATGAGCATGCAAAATATTACGGCAAATCCCCAGACCAAGCCCGTGTCCTTCTTTATCTTTAGCTAGCCGCACATAGGGTTCAAATACCGATTCCAATTGTGATTCGGGGATTCCAGAACCTTGGTCGATAAAATTGAGTTCGACATAATCTTGAGTTTGCTGACAAGTAACATTAAGGCTATTACCATATTTAACCCCGTTATCGACTAGGTTGGTCATCACGCGCTTTAAGGCTAACGGCTTGCCTAATACTGGTGCAATAGTCTCTTTTGGTAAGGTAACTTTAATGTGATGAACATTATGAGTCTCTGCTGCTGCAAGCAATAGTTCATTGAGATAGACGAGATTTGAGTTTTCATGTAACTCAGTATCATGCACACACTGTAGCGCCCCTTTAACCATCATTTCTAGCTCGTCTAAATCTTGATTAAACTTGGCTCGTTTAACATCATTTTCTAGTAATTCAGCTCTTAAACGTAAGCGAGTAATCGGGGTTTTAAGATCATGAGAAATCGCTGAAAACAGCTGCTCTCGATCCATCACATAATGACGAATACGTTGCTGCATACGATTAAACGCAAGGGTCGCGGTCACTACCTCATTTGCCCCTTCTTCTGGTAAAGGTGATTGCTCCCCATCAATACTCATCTGATTAGCCGCTCTGGCCAAGTTACGTAAAGGCCGCACTTGACGACGGATCATAAAGTAGCTAAAAAGCAGCAATAAGGCAGTAGAAAGAAATAAATACAACCATTGAGATGGCGGTAAAATAGTGTCTTCTAACGTATTGTAAGGTGGTGGTAATAATGCGGCAATATAGATCCATTCATCCGATTCAAGCTCAATTTGCACCACCATAATCGGTGGATCCAATGGCTCTAACGTCAGAGTATAGTGCGCCCAGGATCTAGGAAGATCACTTAAATAAATGTCGTTTTTTAAAATCTTCAGCTGTTCCGGCTTAGAAAATTCAACATGAATAGAACGAACATTATTCAGCTTATCGTCAAGCGCTTCAGCCATTGAATCTATCGCCACTTGTTTTAAGCGCGAATCAGGGATTGGTCGAATATTCAAATATTCATGATTAAATGAAACAAAGAAGCGGGTGCCCCCCATTTTACGCAGTTGCTCCATAATCACATGTCGATAATTCACAGGTAAGGCTTGAAAATAAGAGACAGTAGAAGCAAACAACGACGCCATACTGACTGTTGTCGTTTTAATACCGGCTTCTTCTTGTTGTCGGGAATTAGTATACCAAATTGAGGTAGAGATACCTTGAGCAATGACAACTGTTAACAAGGTCAGCAACAGTGTACGTGCAACTAATGATTGGGATTTCCAAAAATATCGCATACCACTACTACTCTCTAAAACAGCACATTGATCATCAAATCAATGACCATAGTGAACAGGAGCAGTAAAAATATAGCCATTACCTCGCATGGTTTTGATGTATTTATGCTGCTTACCAGTGTCACCTAAACGTTGACGCAGACGGCTTAATTGCACATCAATTCCACGTTCAAGTGGCAACGCTTCTCGCCCTTTGATTTCATAAGAAATAGTATCGCGATCAAGCACTTCATTTGGACGAGATAAAAACAACATCAACAAAGAAAAATCACTGCCTGATAATTCAATTTTTTCACCTGTCTCTATGTGATAAGTGGTATGAGATAAGGTGTCTAGCTTCCAGTCGCCGAATGAAATAACACTAGGGTTAGCTTGTTCATCAATATGAGTTCGACGTAACAGCGCTTTAATTCTCGCCATTAATTGTCTAGGGCTAAACGGCTTGGCAATATAGTCATCAGCGCCAATTTCAAGGCCGACAATTTGGTCAGCTTCCTCGGAAACGGCAGTTAGCATAATAATAGGGACGTTCGAGTGCTTTCGAATATACTGACAAAGGCTGAAGCCATCTTCACCAGGTAACATCACATCGAGTAAAAGTAAGTCAGGGTAGCTATGCTGGTTGATATACTCTCGCATCGCCTCACCATCACTCACAGTAGAGACAACAAACCCCATCTTACTTAAATACTCATCAAGTAACACGCTAATTTCCTCGTCATCATCTACGACTAATATTTGCTTATATTTTTGTGTCATTTCCTTACAACCTAAGTGTTTATACTTTGCTTATTCCATTGGCAAAGGTGTTTGTTAACACAATAATAACAATCACTTCTCAAGGCGAGGAATTCCTCAAGATAGGTTGTAATAACTTGACCTAAGTCTAGGGTAGCAATTAACGCCTTGCGCCTCCTAGCCTTCCCCCACCAGTTCTTCCTCCAAAATTACCACCTCTAATATTAGGTCGTATTGCTGGTCGAGTGGTTGGTCTTGTTGCAGGTCGAGTAACCGGCTTATTCGGCGCACGATCTAAAGTGGGTCTTTGTTTACTGTTCCATTTGGTTTGCAGCGTTTGCTTTTGTTCAGTGGTAAGCTGAGTATCAGACACTTTTTGACGTATCGCTTCCCGCTTATCCATTATCGCTTGCTGCTTATCTTCCGGCAGTGACTCAAACTTCTGATTAAAATCGTTTTTCAATGCGAGAATATCTGGGCCATCATCCTCTTTCCAGCCATCAATCTTATCTTTTATTTGATCTTGTTTTTCAGGATCGAGTGTATGCCACCAATTTTCGACAACTTGCTTAAATTCACCATCAGTATTACAACAATCAGGATAAACATGATCTTGATAAAACCAGAAATCATCATGCCACCAGCTATCGGTGTAATAGTAATTAGTTGAAGTAGAAGGAACCGATGAAGAGGAACAGCCAGCTAATATAGCAACAAGCAAGCTAACTAAAATACACTGACTTGTTTTGAAGGCTGTTTTTTTGAAGACTATTTTTTTGATGACCGATAGCATAATAACTCTCCTAGAATACCTCTTCACTGTACCTTAATTATACCCAATTAAAAATCCCACCTAATCGGAACTAGGTGGGATCTTGTCATGGTATCTTTCACTATTACCTACCAATGTAACAAGGCAAGTACATTATTTATTTTCTACTCGAGATTTAATATCGCTCCCGGTATCTTTTAATAAGGCTATCGGAGGAAAAATCACCCTACCTAAGTGATCTTAAAGTGATGAATACAAACTCATGTCTCACATATTGTTTACTCACAAAAAAGCCCTCAGAACTTTCACTCTGAGGGCTAATATCAATCAAATAAAAGCTACGTTTAACCTTTAAATACGGGTAAAACATCCATCATGGTCAAAAAGTGAAATACCGCGGTCGCCACACCAAATAATAGCACTGCGTATGGGAGCACTTTACCACCTGCAACCACAAAGCCCTGCTCTGCCCCTTTGCGCTGACGAGCTTTCAGTACAAGTAGTGCTGGAATGATACAAGTCCACACCGTTGCTGCCGCGCCTGCATAACCAATGGCTAAGATGAAGCCAAATGGGAACAATAACGATAGTACTAACGGTGGCATGAAAGTGACCGCCCAAGTTTTAGTACGGCCTGATTTACTACGGTTATCAAAACGGAATAAGTCAGCAATGTAATCAAACACCCCTAAACCAACCCCAATAAATGACGATAAAATCGCAGACACTGAGAAAATATTAATCGCTTGAGAGACTTTATCGGATGCCACCACGGTACCCAGGGCCCCCAATAGCACATCGACATTGCCATCTTGCTCAATCACTGGGCCAAACGAATCACGAGATAAGTGCCCAAAAATGCTCAGCAACCAAATCACATATAAGAACAAAGCAATTGAAGTCCCACCTAAAATCGCATATTTGGCTTTACGTTCTTCGCCATAATAAGCACGCATTGAAGCAACAGAGTGATGATAACCAAATGAGGTTAAAGCTATCGGCAGCAATGCCATAGCATATTTAGCGTATTCACCTTGTTGGTTTGTCGCATCCATCAATAAAGAGAAATCGATATGAACAGTTAAACCAAACACACCAAAGATAAAACTTAATAACATAGTGCCAATTAGCACAACTGAAATACGGTCAACTGCGCGAGTTGAATGCCACACTACGCTAGAAGCAATAAATACAAAGAGCACCGATGCGGTTTTACTTTCTAGCCCAAGTGAGCCTTGTAGAATCAAACCAAACGATGTGGTGTAGGCATAAAGTAAAATTCCACCCACGAAATACACCGTTAAGTTATTAAAGGCGTTCACCCTTTCACCTAATAAGTCCGATGTCACCGTATTAAACGACACATTCAAATCGTAATGCTTAAATGCTTCTAGCAATAACCAACCCGACACCGTCATTACCGCCATGGTTAAAGCAATCGCCAACACAGACCAAACCGTCCATGCGCCAGCCCCTGCACTTGGCAGCCCAAGCATGCCTGCACCAACACAGACACTTGCAATAATACAAGCGCCACCCACCAATGAAGGCTGTTTCGTTGTTGTCGTCGTTGTAACGGTAGTCATAATAGATTCTCTTTACGCTAAATTAAGCAAGTACATCCTGTACCCCTTAAAAACAAACAAGCATCAAGCGAAGAAGATAGGAAGTTGGCCGAAAACGGTATTCAAAAAGAAAGGCAACCAAGTTCTGTGCTGATGTATGCGCTCATCATAGCGATAACAACCAGACTAGTAAACTAGTTAGCTGATACAATATCGAACTTTTGTGATTTGGCAGAGGATCTGTTCTATTTTTAAACAAGGCATTATTTGAATACACGGGCGCTAATCACTACATTCCAATTGATCTAAATCAACAAAACTTAAGTTGCATTTAAAATACCACTTAATATCGATGGCCATGTTTCATTGAAGCGTTATGATGAACACTGCACTGATTAATGGAGCATATTATGAGCTTACAATGTGGAAAAACAAACCTAACTCAAGATCAATTAAGCCAACTAGAATCGATGCCAGCAGATCAACTTGCTGATTTGATTGAATCTACTCACCACCAATATATTCGAGAAACCGGGCCACAATTAATTGAAATGGCGGATAAACTGCTACGAGTGCATGGCGAAGAATCTGAGACCATTCAAAAGCTAACCCCATTAATTCACGCTCTAGTAGACGACCTCACCCCTCACTTATTTAAAGAAGAACGTATTCTCTTTCCTGCGATTCGTGGCCTTGCCACACAAACACCTCAACAAACCTGTTTTGGTCACATAGGCAACCCAATCCGTGTTATGACCCATGAGCATAATGAAGCTGATCAAATTGTAGTGGCATTGCAACAAGTAACTCAGAACTTCCAAGCTCCAGAAGAAGCCTGTCAAACCTGGCAACGTTGCTATAAAGTCTGCGAAGAGTTTTGCCAAGATTTAATCAATCACATACATATAGAAGATACGATTCTCTTTCCAGCTGCGATAGAAATGGCTGATTAAACTGCAAAAACTTATAGATAGAATGCAAAAACCCCAGACAACTGATTAAGTTATCTGGGGTTTCTTTGTATATGGCACGCCCTACAGGTTTCTAAGAGATCTTTTAACTCGGCTTAACTCACATTAATTTTTCTTAATAATCATATCGTTACAATGCATTCTTCGTTACCTTAGATTTAACGAAAATTGACCAAAATAGCCTATTTTTAACGTCATCGGCACGGCATAGGCACGGCAGGAAATGAGTATTAAGAGAGTTCAAATATGGTTTACAGCTTCAATTTTACAAAAAATTCACTCGTAAACATCGAGCCAGCATCAACAAGGAAAAGATATAGTGATTCAGGAGGCTCTAGCAGCGTTCAAGGATTAGGGCTAGAAGTAACAAAAAGTGGCACTAAAACCTTTAATTTTATTCAAAAGGTAAACGGGAAAAACCTGCAAATCACATTAGGCCGATTTCCTGAAATTACTGTTGAACAAGCAAGGAAGTTAGCTAGAGAGGCCGCTCATAAAATAGCATCAGGCGTTAATCCGAATGAAGAAAAACGTACAGCCCGTAATTACACAACTTTTGATCAGCTATTTGAATATTATGAAGCGTCATTTCGTCTCGATATCAAAGCAGGTAAACGCAGAGAAAGCAGCCTAAAAGGCCATGAGACTTTATACAGACTTCATATCAAACCTAAGCTTGGCAAGCGTACCATTGATAATTTTGCCAAAGATGAAGCAAAGTCCTTCCTTCAAAAAATATTAGCCAAGAAAGGCTATAGCTTGCACAACCATTCGTTAACCTTGCTTAAGTCGATGTTCAACCGTGCTGATATTGAGAAAAACCCTTTTGCAACCTTAAAGAAAATTGATGAAAGTGTCTTTAGGCGTGAGCGTACCCTATCAAAAGAGGAACTTTGTCGCCTACTCGATTCACTAGAACAAGAAGAACCCATTTATCAAGACTGTATATTATTGTTGCTATTAACAGGCCAACGTAAGTCCAATGTATTAGCGATGGAATGGAGCGAAATAAACCAAGATGCTCGAACATGGATCATTCCCGTCCATAAAATCAAAACCAAGAAACCGCATGTAGTTCCCCTCTCTCATGAAGCAATGAAGATCTTAGAAAGGCGCTCACTCGAAGCGGAAAAAGGCCAACAATATGTTTTTCCGAGTACTCGAAGTGCGACAGGTCATATTGCGGATAAAAGCGGAATGGGCGGATTCTGGAATAGAATAACCAAACGGGCTGGTTTATATGATCCGAATGATGCGAGTAAAAATTTACAGGTACACGATTTAAGGCGAACCTTAGCCACATATCAGGTTACCTCTGGCGGTTCACTTCAAGCAACAAGCCGACTTTTAGGCCACTCGAATATTGGCGTTACCGCTAGTGTTTACGCACATCTTTCGGTTGATCACATCCGAACAGAGCTAGAACACACCACTCGTTATATGCTGAGCTCGCCTTCCGAAACCGAATTAAACCGAATCAAGGCGGAAATATCTAGGTTAACCCAAACCGAACAAGCCGAATTGTTTCGGTTTATGCAGGAGTCTATTGGGTTAAATTAAGGCTATAGATTTGACATTTTCGAGTTACGAGCAAAATCAACAATAAGTTTATTCAGATAAATTTAAGCAAGGGAAAGTTCGATATCGAAGGAAAATTTCAATGAACCGTACATGTCTATTGGGTGCCGTCTCCCCCCTATCGTGTGTGTGGCTGTAATTACTTACACCCCATACAAAACCCGAAAAATTCCATATAAAACTTCGTGTCAAGACACGGGTCAAACATTTAATTCCTAAGGTGATGCAGAAACCTACGGAGGCAGACGACATAAATTAGCTATACGAGAAAATATACTCTTTTTTCTTTAGGCTATCTTTCAAATAATCAGGATCGCGCCAAGCTACTACAAAGTCATTCTTTAAGACTATGTTTCTCTGACTGACAGAATTGAATCCTACAGGTTTTTGTTTGCTATCGAAAGTTAATTTTTTAACTTCCTCCATAGTTGATATTCTGACAGACTCATCAATGTGAGGACATGCAAGATAATCGAAATAGAATATAAAATACTCTGTATCTATAAACATATCTTCGTGATTAAGTAAATATTCCGTTGCTAATTGCACCAATCTATTGTGAATTACTTTATATTGGGGGTTTGGTCCAACATAAAGCATAAAAGTAATCCAACGAAAGTAAAAATCGTTAGCTCCCGAGTTAGAGTTCAAAGAGTCAATGTATTCCTCGAGCTTACCTGAAGGAAGTTGATACTCCTCAGGCAACATAGTTAATATCATCAACAAATTAAGCGTTTCAAGACCGATAATATCATTAGCATAATCAATATAAATATTTATAGCTTGCTTTACTTGATCAAATATTTTCTTATATATGATATCAAGATGAACTTGTGGCCAATCGGATAACTTATGTATGATTTCGCTTATGAGTCTAGCTAACCTATCTGTTGGTCTAATTCTGATATCCATGGCGTGAATAAAAAACAAAACATCTAAATCGACAAGAATCCAGTTTATATGGTGATCACTCAACAAGTGAATACTGGATAGTTTTGATATATAAGAATGAGTTTTTTTAGTAACAGCACTAAATAAATAGTTGGAAATCGAGCTATACTCCACCTTATAAGTAGCCAATGCTATTTTTATATCAGATATTGCTCTATTAGCTTTTGAATCAGGTCTAAATAACTTAACAACAACGTCACCATCTTCTAATAGAGCATTATATCTCGATAAATAAAATTCATTTACAGTATTTCTTAAAGAATGTTTAGCTAATGAGATATCTGTGGAAAATGGTCTAGAAGCTATAGTTGTTTTCGCTTCATTTAAATACATTTTATAATTTAGCAAGCAAACTTCAAGATGCTTTACAATGCTAACCTTAACTTCATCCGAACGATAAAAAATAAAATAATCGTCAACATACCTTCTGAAATCATAATCCTTTGAAAGAGCATAGCCACTCTCTTGCATTCTATCTATCAAGTCCAGGTCTATTCTCTGCAATATAACTTCAGAAAATATTCTGCTGACTTCAGGTCCAATAATAATACCATTAGTTTCTCGATAATTTGTCAATTGCATCAAATTGTCGAATTCACCATCAAAGCTACCTTTAGATTTTGCTTTAGCTAAGCGTTTACTTTTTGTAGCCCAACCAATCGAATGAGTGTAAATACTTGGAAAACATTTCGATACATCAACCTGTAACATACTATGAAATTTTTTTTCAAGTCTATGATATTCATACGATTCGAAAAAACGATATAAAAACGGGTAAGTTTTATACTTAAAGTATGAGCTTGAGACAATACGATCTTCATGCTCTGCTTCCACTCCATTGGTAATCTTAGAACCCTGTTGAGTTTTGCCATAAAACTTAGTGGTTTTTCTATATGGGTGCCTTAAAGAGTGTTTAGATTTATTACAGTAGTACTCTATAAGATCCCCGTATGTCTCATAAAATTCACATACCTTTAACTGGGCTGCCGGATGCATTATTGATATTGAGCGAGGGGTTTTATTCCCACCACGACTAACCATATAATCTAATGGTATATAATAACCAGTGTCATTATCGAAATTAAGACCAGATATGGTACAATAAGAATTACGATGAGCATCATTATTAAATCGTTTATACATCGTAAAATTAGAGTACCACAAAGGCAGTTCATAAGGCAGAACATCTGTTAATAACGCTCTATACTCATCTTTAGTATTAACTTTAATTATCTTAGGCATTTTTCCAAATCTGCATTATTTTTGCGGTTTGCTTTCTAGAGAATTTACCAACATTCCTTTTCCTAACATTACCATAGAATGATATTTTCTTCATTTTTTCTATCTCTATTGGTGTTAAATTGAACCTTGTCTTATGCAATTGATTTAGAAGGAATCCATCAACAGATTTCAAACATTCAAAATCATCCGTAGAGTACTGATAATTATGAGCTATTCCAGCCAAAAGGTGACCATTACCCCCTTTTTTAACCACTTTTAATAAACTTAAAAACTCAACTCTTCGCTTTAATAATTTTATGTTTTTACTTTTTTTATTTTCACATAGCGACTTAAGTATTCTAAATTTTATTTTATTTATTTTTGAATTAGAAATGGAAACATTAACCTTGTTCGATTTTCCCCTCCTCTCCGTAACCTTAATCGAATAACCCAGATAATCAAAGTGTGCACTTTTAGTAGGACCAGAATATTTTTTACTATCATTCTGATTCAACTTTAGCCCCAAATCGAAAAGAGCATCATCAATATCTCTTTTTATTTTTTCTTTCTTACCATCTGTTGTAATCAATATTATATCATCAACATACCTAGCACTATAAATGACATCATTATTTAATGCTACTCTTCTATCAAGTTGTTCTAAATATAGTTCTGCAAGTGTCGGGCTTATTGACAAACCTCGTGGTAACCCAGAAAATCCAGATCCTAACTTAAGCTGTTGGTTAATTTTATTTAATAATTCAATACAATCTGGAGCTAAAATAAGATCATCCTGAAACTTTGTAATTATTTTATCAAAACTGATGCTTTCGTAACAGTTTTTAATATCTAGTCTAATTACATGATAATCCCCGGAATCTTTTAGCAATGTTATAATTTGCTTTACAATTCGGCTACGATCAGATTGTCTCACTTTATATATTCGCCTTATGAACCTATCAACAAGTTTAATGGCAAATGCATCCTCAGCTCGGCTAGGTGTAAAAACAGTTTTTCCATTCACTACTTTTTTTTTCATAGGAGACAGATTCAGACCATTTCTTTTCCAGTACTCAACTGTCTGCTCCAATGCAGCATCTACATCGCCAAATTTGGACAATAAGTTCCATCCCCACACATCGGTAGATGAAATAACTTTAGATAACTGTTCTTTATTAAAGACTTGTTTCAACATTATTATTTTAATCCAAAATAAAATAAATATTATAGCAATACCAGTAGACTTTGCATTTTTGTATTGGGGTTATGGTAAACAACAGATACTTTCCACATAGCACTCAATACCTAACTCATAACATAATCAACTATTAGGTATAATAGGTCAATTAATGGTGAAAGAAGTGCAGCTTAAAGTTTCTACGAACAAACAATTGGACCATATTTTAGCTACCACACTCCATTCCTGATAAATAGCACTTCGGGCAACAGTTCGTCTCACCATAACTGACATACCAAGCATAATCACAACGAGGACAATAGCGATTACCATTTCTTTCTCGATTCTTAATCATATCCTCAAGAACTCTATTTTTTTGTCCTACATTTAAGACGGATTTTGTGGGCTCCATTACTTGCTCTATACCAACTTGATTAACCTTATTTTGTTCAAATTGTTCAAACTTAGAAACTCTCTCCTCAAGTTCCTCATTTGCCCAACTTTCCGCCCATTGCTCTCTCGGGTGGTAAAGCCATTCTCTATCTCCTTCACACAAAACATACTTAACTATTTCATCTTGAAAAGATGCCCCTGCCTTAAAAACAAACTCTCTATAGCTCTCCGTCAAATCTTCAAGATCAATCCCTAACACGCCATAATTCTTGTGCTTTTCTATCTCGGGATATGGGCGACTTGAATAAGTGAAAAATATCCCTATCTTAACCCCTTTCACCTCGGCAACTATATCCATCTCAATGCTATCTAATGGAGCTTCTATTTGATAATTTTCTAAATTAAGCTTTTGTTCTTCGGTAACTACTATTGGGATTTTTAGGTGTCTATACTCTTGTTGCTCAGGCTCATAAGTTTGCTTTAAACGTGGTAATAGCCATTCATCACTTTGTTTTTCAGAAAAAATCTGCTTGATGACTAGGCGAGCTGCAACATAAAATGAATATTTACATTCAACCTTTTCATCAATATCTTCATCCACATTCTTATTGTGAGCAAAGTGATGAACGCGTTCAGAGTTACCTTTTCGAGCAACCAGTGATTGACCACAACTAGGACAAGTGCAATTGCACGCCTTACCACTGACAACTTGGGTAATATCTACTAACCGACCATTTTGTTCCGCAAAAGGTATTAATACCGACTTTCCCATGATCCACCTAAGCCAACTCCATATATTGATAAAATACAATATGTTGATTACCAGTTCCCTTACGCCTGATAAGTTTTGAGAGTGATATCAGCTTTGCGTTTATACAAATATCCATATTTCCATTAACCTGTTTAACCAATAACTAAAATGGTTAAACAGGTTAATGACTTAAAGCAAAACAGCCTTGCGACATGGCAAGGCTGTTGTTCAAAATGGTGTAACAGTTGGGATTTTATAAAAGGTTTTATTCGCCCTACCCCGCTTGCTTTCGATTAGGTTATCTTCAAACAATTTCTTAAGTGCTTTACCAATGGCTCTCACTTGGTTTTTACCTATATCGCAATAACTGCACACATCAGTTGCGGTCATCCATTCAAAGTCTCAGCTTTCCATTTCTACATCGATAAACTTATCATATAAAAGTTCGTACCAATTGCCTTTGAAATCGTGCACTTTGTTTACCTCGGCTACTCTGGCTCTTTCGGCATCGGTTAGCTCCCACGACTCACCATTCGCATACTTAAACCGAATCTCTAACCAAAACTGCTTAAGTTTTTCGGTTTCGATTTGGTTTAATCGTCCGTTGTTATATTGCCAACCTAATATTCGGTTAATTTCATCTAGGTTTATTTGGTTTAACAGCTCAATAACTGCGTATCGGCTTGAACCTGTATCATCCCGTAAAAATTCGGTTCCGTTTACGGTTGCAATGTAAACGGTTTGCCTTTTCTTTTTGATATCAGACCGACCATAAGGCGGCCTAACCGTATCGACTTCTCTGGTTAAAAAAGCTTTCAATGCGCCTTGGTTATTTTTTGAGGTTCGTTCTAACTCTCCTAGCTCAACAATCACGCTTCGAATGCAGGTTAAAACCGAATCTTTATTATCAGGATTAAGCTCTGCCCCTTCGAGAAACGAACCTGTAAACACATCGGCAAACCGCTTTATAAAGGCGGTTTTTCTAAATGACTGCCCACCTTGCAGCACTGGTACTAATTTTGAGCTAAATCTCGGTTCATAAACCGCAGCGACAACCGAAATAAAAAACTTAGTCATCACTATTTCGGCTAACTCCGGATCTTTACTGTTCATTGCGGCAATAACAGGGTTAACCCTTTCAATACCATCCCATTCACTATGGTTTAAATATTGCTTAAAAGGATGATATTCGTTGTTCTCTGCTAACGCTGTTAAATGATCATCAATCGTTGATTTAGGTAAGCCAGCTTTTAAACATTCACTTAAAAGCATACTGCGCTTTCTTTCAAAACTGATATCTAAAGGTGAGCCATCTTTCAATAGTTCAATTTCATTATTCATTTGGTTAACAGAAGGCGTTATTCCTAATGATTTGGTTAAAACAGCAAAGTTATCAAGTGTGCTGATCGGTTTGCCATTCAACGCTAAATCAGGGAAATAACATTGCGACTGTACGTTTGGTTTCAGTTCGAAAACTTGTTCACTCATTTCCATCATTATCTATCTCCATCTTTACCTATGAATTAAGCGGTATGAGTGAAAATTCGACCTTCAATAAAGGTATCGAGATCTTTTAAGGTGTAATAAACCTTACGACCTACTTTGATGAAAGGTAAATGATAACGGCCAGTGCTCGCCCAAACGGCTAACGTGCCTTCTGTTACTCCTAGATATTCCGCCGCCTTTTTACGGTTAAGTTTGTTACCAAAGCGACCTAAGTTAATGTTTGTATTTTCCATGTTTAATCTTCCTTAATAGTGTTATCCCGAATTGGATGAAACAAAATTAAGTTCTATGGACCTTACAGACAATCAATTGAGGGGTACGGTTTTTTAAAGTAATGATGAACCAATGAATCGTAACTCACTGTAAAATGGTATTTTTAATCAGGTACGGATGGAAATTTATGCTTTTACTAAAAGCTAAAAGCAACCATACATATGTTTGCTTTTAGCTGAATATTATCGCTCTAGACGACTTTAAAGTTAGTCACCATGCTCTGAACTCGCCCACCTAAAAATGAACCACTTACATCTAGCTCTAGCAAGCAAGGGAATCTGAGTTTTTCCAATTCTGGTATTAACTCCTCATTGAATGCTATTTGGGTTAATTCATAGCCTCCACAAGAACGAATTGTATAATTACTTGAGCCAGTGGATTGTATTGGCTTCGCTACCAACAAAGTCGAAAAATCAAAATCTCGATTATTCTTTTTTGAATAGCCATAAGCTGAGTTATACCCTAAAACAATCAGTTCACTATTTGTCTTTGGTTTTAGCAATTCTGATTTAGAAACTAGCCCTAATTTATTTGAAACAACGGAGATAATCTTTTCATCAAGTATTGAAACTTCAAATCTAAGGTCATTTTCTAAGTGTACTTTCATTGCTTCATGATCAGGGTGATATGCCCAGTATCTTGGGGCATCATAAATGACTCCTTGCTTTAAAGTATCAAGCGTATCCATTGCTGAATAGTCAGACATATCAATGACCAACATTGGAGTGCCGTCTAACTTTACTTTCTCTAGCTTTTCCTCTGAGACATCATTACTCACCACAATTTCTATATACAACTTTTTACCTAATGCATTACATGTCACATCAGGAATAAACCCGATAGAAGCTAATTCTAGTGAAACACTTTCCACGGTTAACACTTTCGATTCTTCGATATGTGACTTTTTATGGACTTGATCGCTAATATCATAATCTTCAACATTAATCTCTAAGTTAGGTGTCGAAACTAAGCACTCCCATTCAATAATTTGCTTACTAAGTTGATGTAATACAGACTCGTTACAACTCTCTCCATCTCCATTATGATGAGCAAAGTGATGGACTTTCACATCACCTTTTTTCGCAATTAATGCTCCCCCACAACTTATACATTTTGCTTCACACTCTAGCCCCCTCTGAACCTCATCAATGTAAACAACATTTTCATCTTTTAGCCCATATGCCATTGTATTTAATTCGTTCATTTTGCTTTCCTCAAGTTGATTGATTTTATGCAAAGTCACATTCTTTGCGGTCAACTTGAAGATGCTCTCAAAACACTGATAGATATAGGGTATAAAGGGGGATTACCCTGTATTATCCCTTTTGGACGGAGGATGGAGTCGACAAATGAATACGGATATTAAACAACTAAATGAAGCGATCAAAGTCGCTGAAATATTTTGGGATGAATACAACAATAAGGATAAAAGCAATAATTGCTGGAGTGTATTTACAGGCTTATTACAGTTAACTCAAACCTGTCCAGCCTTAGAAGCAGAGAAAATTGATGAGTGTTTCTTTTCAACAAAAGAACTAGCGGAAAAACTCAGTGAATTAAACCAGAAACAATCTAACTTTTATCAAGGTAAAGAAATAAACCGACTTTACAATGAGGTCACAAAACGCCTTAATGAAGTAAACCGCCGATTAGTTGAAATTGCACACGATACAGGTGTAGCCGTCATTCCTTCAATAGAGAAAACGCAAACAAGTGGCGGTAAAGGAAATCAATCCTCATACCGTTTTATAGCTCGGCCTATTGACGATATAGAATTAAAGAAGCCCGATTTATCTCTAAATGATGAAAATAAGCTAAATTCAACAGTAGTTAGTTACCATATCGAGTCCACACCTAAGTTACCTATTTGGTCTCGTTGGCTTAATGATATCGATATGCAGAGATATCGTTTACCTATATTACTTTTAACCATTAGCCCCGTATTAGCGGTGATAATTTCAGTCATCTTATTCTGGCTTAGTTTAAGTTATGACATTCCTTATAACTCCAGCATCATTATAGGATTGCTTATCTATAGCTTTATATTTTGCCTCTGCTTTCATTACTTATTCTCACTGATTAATTTCAATATAGCTTTATTGCCTGATTGGATGCTTCCGCTTCGTCTTAAAGCAGCAACCTTACGCTATGAACTACATGAACCAAATAGTGAACATATAAGTACGATCAGAAAGTTATGTGTGAGGGTTTATACTGGTAAGTGTCCTATTTGCTCACATCGAATTTATCTCCAAGCAAAAGGGATACCGTTTAATAAACGAATCATTGGTGTGTGCAGTAACAACCCAATTGAGCATCAATTTAGTTTTGATTACACCACGCTCAAAGGTGAAAAACTTACATGTTAATTTCGCTGTTTTTTAAGCTTATTGATTTGCTCGTTTAAAGCTGATTTTTCGAGATTTGGAAAAGTCGTTTTTCGAGTTTCTACTCTCGGCTTTTCACCGTTCACAGACTTGTAAGTGATCTTTAATTCAAGGTCATTGAATGGTTGGTTTGAATCTAATACATCCTCTACTGCAATCGACTTACCTTGGTAATAACGTTTGTAGTTGGTATAGACCCGATTTGCTGCTTTTTCTGAATAGCTGCCTTCTAAGCAGACGGTAAGAAATAGAATAAACTCACTAGAGCGAGAAAGCTTAATCTCTTTCGACCAATCCTTCCAAAGCTTAGTTAGCACTTCATAACGGTAATAATTGCGGCTTTCTGGCGTTGTCACGTTTAAAGACTGGTTTCCAGTATGCAAATCACTCTCGAATACATAAACGCCCTTCTGGTGCTCAATAAACGCTTTTAATTGTTTTTGAATTCTCTCAACTGGTTTGTCATCTAACGGATAGCTATCGTTTAGAAGATCGGCCATCTCAAAATAAGAACGGGGATCTTTGTCTTGAACGTCATCAAGTAGGCTTTGAACTTTACCGAGTAATTGAATTGCAGTCTTAATTGATTTTAATTCAGGGGTAGCAGGAACTTGTTTTAGTAGACTTTCGCACTCTTCAACTTGAAGAACGGATAAACCTAAACTTTTCAATTCATGCTGTTGAGATTTAGATAAAAACTTCGCCATATCAATCATTGCTATATTCCAAGTGATAACAACAAATTACCGAATAATGATGGTATTGAGTAATGAGCAGGCTAAATTTGTGAAAAGGTGCTCATTTGTAATAGTTATTGTGGAATTAACAAAGATTTTTTAGGATGGGTGCGTTCGTATGATTATTTAACGAAACTTAATTTGAGCGGCACGGCATAGGCACGGCACAAAAAGAAAAAGCCTCGTAAATACATGATTTACAAGGCTTCTCTTTGAATAATGGCACGCCCTACAGGATTCGAACCTGTGACCACCTGCTTAGAAGGCAGGTGCTCTATCCAGCTGAGCTAAGGGCGCTTTGAGTGGGGAATTATACGAGATGAATGCGTTAGGTCAATGGCTTTATGGTTGATTATGGCTTAAGTGCTGAAAAAAAAGGCATTGTTCATTTCTGCCAATTGTTAGAATGAGTTTCCCTTTTGTGAAAAATGAAAATAAACCTCATTAGCAAACGTTTGCGTTATGGATATTGATCACATTATTTGCGACAATACGCCGCGTTGTCTACTGCTGCTAGTCTAATGAGGATAGTAAGGAAAACCATGACTGCTCAAATTATTGATGGAAAGTTAATATCTCAAACCGTTCGTTCGGAAGTAAAAGCTCGTGTCCAGGCTCGTGTTGAAGCGGGTTTACGTGCTCCAGGTCTTGCTGTGGTACTAGTCGGCAGCGATCCAGCTTCGCAAGTGTATGTGGGAAGTAAGCGTCGCGCTTGTGAAGAAGTTGGCTTTGTTTCTAAATCTTATGATTTACCGACTACCACCACAGAAGCTGAGTTACTTGAAATAGTTGAGCAACTTAACAATGATCCTGAAATTGATGGTATCCTTGTTCAACTGCCTCTGCCTGCTGGCATTGATAGCACCAAAGTTTTAGAAACTATCCATCCTGAAAAAGATGTCGATGGTTTCCACCCATACAACGTAGGCCGTTTATCTCAACGTATTCCTAAACTACGTTCTTGCACCCCAAAAGGTATTATCACTCTACTAGAACGTTACAATATTGATACTCGCGGCAAACATGCTGTTGTGGTTGGCGCTTCAAATATCGTTGGTCGTCCAATGACGCTTGAATTATTGCTAGCGGGTTGCACTACCACTACCTGTCACCGCTTTACTAAAGATCTTGAAGGCCATGTTCGCCAAGCGGATCTACTGGTTGTAGCGGTAGGTAAACCAAACTTTATTCCAGGTGCTTGGATTAAAAAAGGCGCGATTGTGATCGATGTCGGTATCAACCGCATGGAAAACGGCAAACTTATTGGCGATGTGGAATACGATGTTGCAAAAGACAATGCCAGCCATATTACGCCTGTCCCAGGTGGTGTTGGCCCTATGACGGTAGCAAGCCTAATTGAAAACACTATGTATGCGTGTGAGAACTACACCAAATAAGCAAACATATAATGAATAAAAAATACCCCAGCTCATGATGATGAACTGGGGTATTTTATTTTGATATAATTTTTCTTTACTCAACAATCTTATCGGCCAAAGTACTTACAGCCAATGCAAAATAATATGAACGATTCCAATGCATTAGTACATTATAATTGTTGTATACTAAGTAGCTGCGACCCGCTTCATCATCCGGCATGATCAGCCATGCTTTAATGTCTTCGTTTAACTTAGGTAATGGCGAGCCATCTAAGTTAGTAATGCCTAATTTTTGCCATTCTTGTAAGTATTTACCCTTTTCAGAATCACGGCCTTGTAGATCAGAATCGATACCATGTGGCACTTGAATCTGACGTCCCCATGTATATTTATCATCCCAACCTTCGGTTTTTAGATAGTTGGCAGTCGAGGCAAACACATCAGCAGTAGTCGTCCAGATATCTTTTTTACCATCGTTATTCCCATCTTGCGCATAAGCTAAGAACGAAGTAGGCATAAACTGACATTGACCCATCGCACCCGCCCATGAGCCTTTCATATCTTCCGCGCTAATATGGCCTTCATCGATAATTTGTAGAGCCGCCATAGTTTGCTTACGGAATAACGCCTCACGACGTCCATCAAAGGCTAAGGTAGATAAAGCACCAACCACATTATGATTACCGGTATAACGGCCAAAATTACTTTCTACGCCCCATAGCGCGACAATAAAGCGTGGTTGCACACCGTAAGTTTCACCAATACGCTTCAGGTCATCGAAATGCTCATGATACAAACGCTTTGCTTGTTTGATTTTCCAAACAGGCACTGCGCGGGGAATATACTCATCGAGCGTCAGTTTCTTCTCAGGTTGATTATTATCCGCTTTCACTGAATGTGGCTTAAAAACTACATCTTTAAACGCCGCTTGAATCGTTGCGTCGGTAATGCCGTTCTCTTTTGCTTCTTGTTTTAATGTCTCAAGGTAAGCATTAAATTTCATTTCTTGCGTAGCAGTATCATCCACCGTCGCCGCTACTTCAGTGGTAGCCATCGCCGAAAAGCTCACTAAACCGGCTAACAATATTGCGGAAATGCTGAGTGGCTTGATATTCATACCTATCCTTTTTTATTTTACTGCTCTGATTTACGAGCTTTATATTCATCCAATAAATTCACTGGCGGTGGTGGCAATTGTAGAAAATAGCCATCATCTTTTAGTGATTGTTTTACTTTCTCAATATCCACTAAAGCAAGCTTACGACCTTCCATTTTCATTACCATTACAAAAGTTGGCTTACCAAACATTTCAAGTAGAGTACTTGGCACATCTGAAAAATCATCTTTTTTCAGAATGTAGAGGTACATGCCTTCTTTCTTGCTGCTTTTATAAACAAAACACAACATAGTGGATCCTTTTTTAATGCTTATTGTCTATATCCAAATAACCTAAAGTACGGGGTTGAGCATATACTAATCAAACACCGATATCACAACGACTTTCACTTGGATTTAGCCTCATTTTTTATCATTATGACAGGCAATTAACCTAATGATACTTTAAATAGACTATAACATTGTCAGTCTTGATATAGTTACTGTTTCCAATGCTCATTTTAGCATTTTCAGTAATGACTATTTTTTCGTGCATTCAACACTCAGAGTAATCATGTCTATGGCGACCAAACCAAATTTAAAAGGCAGTAGTTTTGCTTTATCTGTTCTTCATATCACCGAAGATAATGTCGAAGATAGCTTACAATTTTTATATAACAAAGTTGAACAAGCTCCTGCATTTTTCACCCATGCCCCATTGGTGGTCAATATTGAGAAAGCACCACAACTTGACATAGATTTCACCCGATTACGTCAAGGTATTGTGAAAGCTGGAATGGTACCCGTCGGCGTGACAGGTAGCCAAAGTAACGTAGTTAAAAACCATGCTGCTGACGCTGGTTTTGCTGTGATGTCGACCAGTAAATCAGGTTACGAAGCTCCAGCAGAAATGGTACCAACCAAAGTCATTAGAACGCCTATTCGTTCAGGACAACAGGTCTATGCTAAAGATGGTGATCTCGTGATCTTAAATCATGTCAGTGCCGGAGCCGAAGTGATTGCTGATGGCAGCATCCATATCCATGGGACTTGTCGAGGAAAAGTAATGGCTGGGGCCAGTGGCCAAAAAGGCGCGATGATTTTATGCGATGATCTACAAGCAGAATTAGTCTCCATTGCTGGCCACTATTATTTAAGTGACCAAATCGTACCGGAACATTGGCAGCAAAAAATGCTCGTCACACTACAAGATGAACAATTAAATTTCGATAAAATCAAATAAAAATAACTGTTTATCTATATAAAAATTAAGCATTTGATGTGAAAATAGCATCAAACACTCAGTCTAAGATTCAACATAAAGGGAAATGAAATGGCACGTACTATCGTCGTGACGTCTGGTAAAGGGGGTGTAGGCAAAACTACATCTAGCGCAGCGATTGCCTCCGGTCTTGCATTAAGAGGAAAGAAAACCGCTGTTATCGATTTTGATATTGGTTTACGTAACCTCGACCTTATTATGGGATGTGAGCGTCGTGTGGTTTACGATTTTGTTAATGTTATCAATGGTGAAGCGACACTTAATCAAGCGCTCATCAAAGACAAACGTTGTGATAACCTTTACATTCTTCCAGCCTCACAAACCCGTGATAAAGATGCTTTGACACATCTAGGTGTAAAACGTGTATTGACTGAATTACATGATATGGGTTTTGATTTCATTATCTGTGACTCTCCTGCGGGCATCGAACAAGGTGCATTAATGTCTTTGTACTTTGCTGATGAAGCCGTGATCACCACCAACCCTGAAGTGTCTTCTGTGCGTGATTCTGACCGTATCCTAGGCTTGTTAGATTCTAAATCACTACGTGCCGAGCAAGGTTTAGAGCCAGTGAAGCAGCACCTTTTACTCACTCGTTATAATCCAGGACGTGTTAATGCTGGTGAAATGCTGAGTGTGACTGATGTAGAAGATATTTTGCACATCCCTTTACTTGGCGTGATACCGGAAAGCCAAGCGGTATTGAATGCGTCAAACAAAGGTGTGCCAGTTATTCACGATAATGAATCAGATGCGGGCCTTGCTTATAGTGACGCAGTTGACCGACTACTGGGTGAAGAAAAAGAATTTCGCTTCCTAACCGAAGAGAAGAAAGGCATCTTTAAACGTTTATTTGGAGGCTAACATGTCATTACTGCAATTCTTCCGACCGAAGAAAAAAGATACCGCTAACCTTGCCAAAGAACGTTTACAAATCATTGTTGCTGAGCGTCGTAATCAAGGTAGCGCCAATCCTTCTTACCTTCCTCAACTAAAAGAAGATATTCTGCAAGTATTGAGCAAATACGTTTCAGTTGATCCTTCAATGGTTAACGTCAGCCTAGAGCAAGGCGATGATGATCTTTCGGTGCTAGAGTTGAATATTCAATTGCCGGAAAAAGATTAACAGCCGAATCTTGTTTCTCGAGTCTCGTTTCTCGAAAAAGAAAACCCACTTCACCATAAATGAAGTGGGTTTTATTCTTTTTGGGTTAACTTCTTTTGGCTAACAAAGTCGCTCAGGTTGCTCCTTATCACATGACTTTCAACATCAAAGCCGAGATACGGGCAACGAAACCCGAGCCGCCGCTAACTCATCTTTTTATCCAACGCCTCACCCACTATCTCCTTACGCCAACCTTGCATGACATCCGGTAGTTGCTCTGGATTACGATCTTTATTCCATACCCAAGAAATAAATTGGTTAAGTTGCTTTTTCGATGCTAGGAACTCGGTGGCTAGGCCTGATGACTCTGAAGATAATTTCACTTCATCTTTTAGCACTTTGAATAATTGCTTATAGGCTGGGTTATCCATTAAACGCGTGATCTTAGCAGGCCATTCGCTTTCTGGTGTTGCTTGGCCTTGCTTCACCATGGCAATCAAAGTATTACCATGACGACGAACTTCACGATGGTCAAAGCCTGCTTCATTCATCTCTTTTAAACTGGTCATTTCATTGCGACACACTTCCACCATATTGGCTTCTTTCACAATAAAATTTAACGCCAAATCTCGTTTTTGAGCTTCTAACAAACGCCACTGAGCAATGATTTTTAAGATGGCTAATTGTTGCGGCTTTAATATCCACGCGCCTTTCACCGATAAATACGCTTGCTCAGGTTTCACTTGCTTCAATCGTTTTTCAACCAGTAGTTGTGATTCTTGTTTCACCGCGTCTAACCAGCCTTTAGCTTCTACTTGCTCTAACAACTGTTGATACAGTGGCAATAAGTAGAAAACATCCGCAGCGGCGTAATCAAGTTGTTTATCGGTTAATGGGCGTGCTAACCAATCCGCGCGTGATTCACTCTTATCAAGCTCAACGCCTAGGTAGTCATTCACTAACGTGGCAAAGCCTGTTGATAGACCATAACCTAAAAAGGCAGCCATCAATTGAGTATCAATCATTGGGGTTGGCGTGCAACCAAACACATGCTGAAAGACTTCTAAATCTTCACCACAAGCATGCAAAATCTTGGTCACTGAGGTATCACTCAGTAACTCAGAGAAAGCCTGCATATCATCAATCTCAAGCGGATCAATCAATACCAGTTGCTCGCCGTCATACAGCTGAATAAGCCCAAGTTGTGGGTGATAAGTACGTGTTCGTACAAATTCAGTATCAAGCATCACAACACTAGCTAAACGTGCTTTTTGGCATACCTCTGTAAGTTGTTGGCTATCTTTAATGGTGGTGTAATTCACGTCAATCCTTAAATGAAATGCCAGAACGTAATGTCTGGCATTTGAGGGTATATTTCAAAAGCAAAAGAAATTACGCCGTTGCTTCTGGCGAGGCTTTGCTTTTCGATAAGTTAGCAATATTTTCTTCTCTTAGCTCACGTCGTAAGATTTTACCAACATTGCTCTTAGGAAGTTCTTCACGAAATTCAACTACTTTCGGAATTTTATAACCGGTTAAGTGTTCTCGGCAATGGGCAATAAGCTCTTCTTTGGTTAAGCTGTTGTCATTCTTCACTACGTAAATCTTAACGATTTCTCCTGAAGTATCATGTGGTTGTCCAATCGCTGCCACTTCTAATACTTTACTATGTAGCGCAACCACATCTTCAATTTCATTCGGATAAACATTGAAGCCTGACACTAAGATCATATCTTTCTTACGATCTACAATGTACATAAAACCTTCGTCATCAAAGCGTACGATATCGCCGGTTGATAACCAACCATCTTGCGTGATCACTTCTTTGCTGGCTTCCGCACGGTTCCAGTAGCCTTCCATCACTTGAGGGCCACGCACTTGCAGCTCACCAGTTTGATCGAAGCCGAGCACCTTACCTTCATCATCAATAATACGGACTTCGGTCGATGGCATCGCAAGACCAATTGAACCATTGTATTCTTTTAAATCATACGGGTAGGCGGCAACCAAAGGAGAACACTCAGTCAAGCCGTAACCTTCTAATAAGTAACATTTAGTAATGTTAATCCACTTATCTGCCACTGCGCGTTGAACCGCCATACCACCACCGACAGATAAACGTAAGTGGCTAAAATCAAGCTCTTTAAAGTCTTCATTATTGACTAACGCATTAAATAATGTATTCACCCCTGTAATGGCAGTAAATGGTACTTTTTTCAGCTCTTTAACGAAAGTTGGAATGTCTCGTGGGTTGGTAATCAGTAAGTTAGCGCCACCAATTTCCATAAATAATAAACAGTTAATGGTAAGAGCAAATACATGATAAAGCGGTAGTGCGGTCACAACCGTTTCACGACCATCACACAATAAAGAACCGTAAGCACCTTTGGCTTGCAGTACATTCGCCACCATATTGCGATGTGTTAAAATCGCCCCTTTTGCCACACCAGTCGTGCCACCAGTGTATTGTAAGAACGCAATATCATCCCCTTCAAGGAAAGGTTTGACGTATTGTAGACGGCGACCTTTATACAACGCTTTACGAAATGAGATAGCGCCCGGCAAATGATATTTAGGTACTAAGCCTTTAACGTATTTAACAATAAAATCAACCGCAGTACCTTTCACTTTCGGCAGCATTTGACCAAGACTAGTTAAAATAACGTGTTTGATTGGCGTATTGTCCACCGCTTTTTCTAAGGTGTGAGCAAAGTTAGACACAATCACAATCGCTTTAACATCGGCATCATTTAACTGATGTTCTAACTCACGCGGGGTATAAAGTGGATTAACGTTAACCGCAATCATACCAGCACGTAAAATGCCAAATAAAGCAATTGGGTATTGCAATACGTTCGGCATCATCAAAGCAACGCGGTCGCCTTTTTTCAATTTCAAATCATTTTGTAAGTAGGCGGCAAAAGCACGGCTACGCTCTTCTAACTTACGGAAAGTCATTACTGAGCCCATATTCATAAACGCTG
The DNA here is from genome assembly GCF_053544035.1 of Vibrio sp. E150_018. Classification (NCBI taxonomy): domain Bacteria; kingdom Pseudomonadati; phylum Pseudomonadota; class Gammaproteobacteria; order Vibrionales; family Vibrionaceae; genus Vibrio; species Vibrio sp. E150_018. The sequence continues at coordinate 73,417 of NZ_JBHGNY010000008.1, forward strand.
GCTGATCGGCAAACTTTTGCACCGATTGCTCAAACATTTCAATTAATGAGCTGTATTGGTCTGGGTTAATAGTTTCTGGAACGTTCTCTGGGTAACGCTTTAACCACGGTTTTTCCACGGTACTTTCCTTTATTCTGTATTACATGTAGTTTCAATACTTACATTATGAATAAACTACTATGCATTTTTATTATAAATTTGATTTCACAAAGTCATACTTATACCCAAGTAACTTGAAGTTACTTGGGTATATAGTAACGACAATCACTTTTCAGGTTAATTATTTAAATCACACTTTCCGTTGTTTTTGGCTACAAAAGTGGCGATCAAGTCACTAACTTGCGTAAAAGATTCAATATGGCAATGATGTCCACCTTGTACGATCACTTCATGGCAATGCTTTAAAGCCATCTTTCTCATCACCGCACCGGTAAATTGTGGGAAACCATTGTCCCCGAAAATCAATAAATTTGGACATTCGATCGCCTGTAAATAAACCAAACTTTGCGCTTCCGTCATGCGATAAATTGACTGACATTTTAGCTTTGCATCATAACGCCAATACCAATGCCCATCGTCAAGATAAGTGCCTCTTTCGATTAAAGGCTTTAATTGTTTATCCGTTAGCTGGTTGGCATGCATCCGATGTAAACAGGCATCATGTTGCGACTTATAACGTCGAATGGGTTTAGCCTGGATGCGTTGTCGACTCAATACACCTTTACGCAGGCGATCAACGCTACTTTCAGCCGATTCACTCAGCGGCCCCAAACCTTCAATTTGAATAAGCCCCTGCACTTTGTCAGGAAAGGCCGCACTATAGCAACTTGCAATTAAAGCACCAAGAGAATGGCCGATTAAAATACATTTATTTGGGGCGATATTCATTAATAGATCGTGAATATCGGCGATGTAGTCGTGAAATGGATAAAAACTATCCGAACTTCTATGTTGAGATAAACCATGTCCAGCTAAATCAATAGACAATAAATGCCAATTTTTTTGTTGTGCGATGGGAATTAAGGTTTCCAAAATTGGCGTAAAACTGGCTGCGTTATCCAACCAACCGTGCAAAAACAAAAGAGTCACACTGGCGTGACTCTCTTGTCCAAATTCAAGACCGGATAATCGCAAATGAGATAACTGAATCTCTCTTTCTCGCAACATAATTTTGATGCCCTATTTCACTTCTTGGATCACTCTAGCCCGAGTTGGCCCATAATTATGGCAAAAAGTAGAACCTCGTAAACAACCTCTCATCCACCAATCATCATTTTCAATATACGTTGATTTTTCGATAGTCCACAAACGTTGACCATTGGCTTTTAATGTCGGGAAAGTATAAGAATATTCACCAACTTTCCCTTTTTCTGGTTCTGTACTTTGTCCGACGACAGTGATCAAGCGTCCTGGTTTATAATTGACCGGCTCCAAGAAACCATCAACATAGGCGACAAAACGTCCTTTCGGATCACTTTCTAAGCTCGGCTTACCATTTGAAGAAATTGGCAAATTTACTATTTCAATTCGAGTTTGATCTGAAAGATTAGTAACTTTCGTTATGATGCCACCTAAGCGAACTTCAACCGATTTATCTGGATTAGAATTAACCCATTGTTGATAGTCAGTAATTGGCTGTTCTGAGGTCGCTTCTAGCTCAGGAGGCAAAGAAGAACATGCAGATAATCCAATAAGAATTAAAAACAACAAACCATACTTTTTCATGCTTTCACTCCTTATTGATAATAGGCGTGTGATTACGAATATTTCCTATGACTGTAATAAACCCGCTCTAGTTCCACAGCAAATTATGGGAAATTATTCGCGACCTGGCAGTTTTTTCCACGTCACTTTATCGCGTAGATAGGTTGGGCTCGCTTGTTCAGCGTCAACTGTATTGCCTTTTTTCCATTCAAATTGTGCTAGCACGGCAATATCTTGCGCTTCAGGATACAAAACTTCACCTTTTGTCATCGATAAAGGTAGGTTCACTAATGACTCTTCATACGCATCCCAACCAGTGCCGGCTTGACTCCAAACGCCTTCTTTCGATGTTAGATGTTCAGCCAGTTCTTGTGGCGGGATCACGCATTCTAATTGGCCATCTGGTAGCGCGACAGCTTGCCATTCACCATTGGTTTGACGTTGATATTGACCCCAATAGATTTCACTCATACGTGCATCAATCGCCGCCACAACATTTTCAGACTGCTGGGTACGGTAGGTTGCTTGCGCCATCGCGGTTAATGTAGAAATACCAATCATTGGCAACTCAGCACCAAAGGCTAAACCTTGCGCAATACCGATACCAATACGCACGCCGGTAAAACTACCCGGACCACGACCAAAGGCTAGCGCATCAAGATCTTGTAATGTGACACCGCCTTCTTTTAATACTTCATCGACCATTGGCAGAATTTTTTTGGTGTGATCACGAGGTGCCACTTCACTGCGTGCGATGATGCGATCATCAATCATTAAGGCAACAGAACAGTTTTCTGTTGATGTATCTAAGGCTAGGATTTTTGCGCTCATTAAGGCCTCAAGCTAGTTGTTGTCTATCATGGCTCTAAGATTTATTCACTATAGAGCATGATTGAGATAAGAATTCCGATACTTTATTTAAATCCCGAGTTCGTGGGATTGGCGGTAGGCTCTGTAAGAAGATCCCACCATACTCACGTGTTACTAAACGATTATCACAAATGATTAGCACACCTTTATCTTTTTGATCTCGAATCAAACGACCTACTCCTTGCTTTAAAGTAATCACCGCATCCGGCAATTGTACTTCGGCAAAGGCATCACCTTGTTTGAGTCGGCAATCTTCAATTCGCGCTTTAAGCAATGGATCATCTGGAGCAGTAAAAGGTAGTTTGTCGATGATAACACAGCTTAACGCGTCGCCTCTAACATCTATCCCCTCCCAGAAAGCGCCAGTGGCGACTAAAACTGCATTACCATGTTCGATAAATTCATTCAGCAGTTTTTGCTTACTGGTTTCACCTTGTACGAGTACCGATAAATCAAGTTGCTCACGAAATAAATCCGCCAAACGACGCATCATGTGGTGAGAGGTACATAAAAAGAAACAGCGTCCATTATTCGCTTCAATCACCGGCCCTAGCATTTGAGCCAATTTTTCTGCCATGCCGACACTGTTCGGTTCTGGTAAATATCGAGGTACGCACAATAGCGCTTGAGATTGATAATCAAACGGACTCGGCAGAGTAAATTGTTGAGCTGGTTCAATACCTAGTCGTTCAGTAAAATGTTTAAAGTCATCACGCACCGCAAGAGTTGCTGAAGTAAAAATCCAACTGCCCTGCTTGGTAGCGATTTGTTCTTTAAACTTATCCGATACCGAGAGCGGCGTAATGTGCAACACAAAGTGGCGTGGGCTGCATTCAAACCAATAGGAATAGCCGGTAATTGAAGTATCACACACCCGAGTGAGACGGCTTTTAATCATGTGAGTACGCTCATAGGCCGCATCTAATAACTCACTACGCCCTAGTGCGATTTTTAAAACTTCTAGTGCTAAATCTAGCGCTTCATGTAACCGTTCAATTTCACGCATTACCGCTTGAGATTTGATCGCTTCTCGCCAATTACCGCGAATACTTTTACCGGAGGAATTGGAGCCTTGATAGTTGATATCACCAAGAATGATCCGTAAATCCATAAAGGTTTGCACGAGCTTAGTGGCAATTTTTTGCAACTGACGCATATCTTTCGCTTCGGTGCGGTAACCTATTTCAATATCTTTAGCCAGTTCTTGAATTTGGCGACTTGAAATCGATTGTCCGAAATATTGGCTGGCAATATCAGGTAATTGGTGGGCTTCATCAAAGATAAATACGTCAGCGTCAGGAATTAACTCACCAAAGCCGGTTTCTTTTATTGCTAGATCAGCCAAGAATAAATGGTGGTTAACCACGACTAGATCGGAATCCATCGCCTTTTTTCGTGCTTTCAACACAAAGCAATCTTGATAACTTGGGCATTCTTTCCCCAGACAATTATCGTTGGTTGAGGTGATATTGCTAATAATTGGTGAATCTTCAGCTATCGCTTCACAATCTCCCAAATCGCCAGTTTTACTTTCAGATGACCAAGAGCGCACCTTGACTAATTGCGATAACAACTCCGGATCCGCTTCATTAGTATGACTTTCAATTAATTGACGACTTAATCGGTCTAAGCACAGGTAGTTGGAGCGACCTTTTAATAACGAAACATGGCCAGTAAAACCTAGTGCATTCACCATTAATGGTAAATCTCGGTGGAATAATTGCTCTTGCAGGTTTTTCGACCCCGTACTGATGATGACTTTTTTGCCACTCAATAACGCAGGAACTAGATAGGCAAAGGTTTTACCGGTTCCAGTTCCGGCTTCAACCACCAGTTGCTGATCGTTTTTAATCGCTTGATGTACCGCTTCGGCCATATCTATCTGAGGCGGACGCGGCTGAAACCCTGGAATGGCTTTACCTAGAGCGCCAGAAGAAGAAAATGTTTTTGAAATCATCAGATATCATTGCCTGAAACGTTAAAGCGAGAGTGCAATTATGGCAGTTTTAATGAAGCAGTGGAATGATGTTCTCAAACTCAAGTTATAATGAAGCGAACCAACCAAGTATTAAATACGCTTGCTAAATGATTTACAGATCGTTAGATTGTTGAATCACTTTTGATTGCGACCTTCAGCTCTCATGCTTATTTGGTAAGTTTATCGATTGGCACTTTTTATGTCGCCATTCGATTTTGTCACTTTGGATTTTGGTATGGAAAAATTGGAAAGAAAAACGCTGCTGACTCATTGCAGCGATGAACGTGGATTGATTGCTAAAATCACCAACATCTGTTTTAAACACCAGCTAAACATTATTCACAATAATGAATTTGTAGATAATGTTAGCGGTCACTTTTTCATGAGAACTGAGCTTGAAGGGACGTTTAATGATGAAGCGTTACTTGCAGATTTAGATCTAGCTTTACCAGCAAGCAGCAAACGCTCGCTAATCAGCTCATCACGCAAAAAAATCGTCATCATGGTGACCAAAGAAGCCCATTGCCTTGGTGATATTTTGATGAAAGCCTACGATGGTAGCTTAGATGTTGAAATTGTCGCAGTGGTGGGTAACTACGATAAATTACAAACCTTAACCGAGCGTTTTGATATTCCTTATCACCACATTTCACATGAAGGTTTAAGCCGTGAAGAGCATGAAGAAAAAATGCTTGAGGTGATCAAAAGCTATGATCCACGTTACGTGGTATTAGCAAAATACATGCGAGTTTTAACGCCTAACTTTGTGGCACAATTCCCGCATAAAATCATTAATATTCACCATAGCTTCTTACCAGCCTTTATTGGTGCAAAACCCTACCAGCAAGCGTTTGATCGCGGCGTAAAAATCATTGGGGCAACTGCGCACTTCGTAACTAATGACTTAGATGAAGGTCCAATCATTAAGCAAGATGTGATCCCAGTGGATCATAACTTCAGTGCAGCAGATATGGCTCAAGCAGGTCGTGATGTTGAGAAGAATGTCTTGAGTAAGGCATTAAATAAAGTGGTGAATGACCATGTGTTTGTTTATGGTAACAAGACTGTGATTTTATAAATTCAGAATAAAAAATAGGGGCGCTCAGTTTTTCGCTGAGCGCCCCTGTTTATTTTCAAAAGGTTAAAAACTTACGCTTGTTCACTCGCTATCACTTCTTTTAACGTATGTGGATGTAGCTTAATACACACACCATTTTTCTTGAAAGCCACGGTCGGGTTTGCCAAACGCTCGCCTTCACCTTGTGGGCTAGATAATTTCACCTTGATTCCTTTTTCACCCAAGCTATCCCAATTGGCTTCTAATTGTGGAAATACGGCTTTTACCTCTTCGGCAAATTGCGGTGCAGTTTGCGCGGAACTAGGCACAACAAACTCCACGTGCTCCCAGCCTTCATTCGGATAAGTTTTATCACTTGGATAAGGAAGCTCTAGACATTCAATACTATGGTTTTCAATCTGTAACGGCTGAGAAAATTCAATCACAATAATTGGGCGGCCGTTAATCATCGTATTGGAAATTTGTTTGCCCTGAGTTAGCCACTCTTGGTGGGCATTTTGGGCCACATCCAGCGCATTGATTCGCATCGCAACATGATCAGCTATAAGGGGTTGAGTATCGATTCCCAACTCATCTGCCAAGGTTAAAATATCTCGCCAGAAACGAGGTAGATCCGCTAGCAAAGTTTTCGGGAATAATGAGTGAGGCGATAAAGAAGTTGGTGCTGAGGCAGTCATCGTCGTGGATATCCAAAATATGAAATTATAACGGAAGTGTATCTGAAATATTTCGGCAACCAAAGCAATTGAAATAGCCAATACACTCAAGTGAAGTGAGTATAAAGCGATGGTTTAAGCGTTAGTACGAATAAATCCAATAAAATCACTTTAAATTGCAGATTAGGTTTTTCATGTCCCCGTAAATATTGGTATCATAGATCACATTTTCTAATTAAAAATTTTGACTGGTTGTCGACCAACAGTACAACCACTCTTACAGCTACTACATAGGAAGCACACGTGAATATTGCAGCCCTCATTAATGACAAAGTATCGAAAGCTCTCGAAGCCGCTGGCGCACCCGCTGGAAGCCCAGCAGCAGTTCGACAATCAGCCAAAGCACAATTTGGTGATTACCAAGCAAACGGTGTTATGGGTGTGGCAAAAAAATTGGGAATGAACCCTCGTGAGTTTGCGCAAAAAGTGATTGATGTTTTAGACCTAGACGGTATCGCGATCAAAGCTGAAATTGCTGGCCCAGGTTTCATTAACATTTTCCTCGACCCTGCTTTCTTAGCCAAACAAGCTTCTGCTGCACTATCAGATGAGCGTTTAGGCGTTGCCACTCAAGAACAACAAACCATCGTTGCCGATTACTCTGCGCCAAACGTTGCTAAAGAAATGCACGTTGGTCACCTACGTTCAACCATCATCGGTGATGCAGTAGTTCGTACTCTTGAGTTTTTAGGCCACAAAGTCATTCGCGCCAACCACATTGGTGACTGGGGTACGCAATTTGGTATGTTGATTGCCAACCTTGAGCGTGTCGAAAAAGAACAAGGCGAAGTGTCAATGGAACTGGCCGATCTTGAAGGCTTCTACCGCGAATCGAAAAAATTATACGATGAAGATGAAGCGTTTGCAGAACGTGCTCGTGGCTACGTAGTAAAACTACAAGGCGGTGATGAGCATTGCGCGAAAATGTGGAAGAAATTGGTCGATGTCACCATGATCCAAAACCAGCGTAACTATGATCGTCTCAATGTTTCTCTATCTCGTGATAACGTGATGGGTGAAAGCATGTACAACGATATGTTGCCAGCTATCGTCGCTGACCTAAAAGCTCAAAGCCTAGCGGTTGAAGATGATGGCGCGCAAGTCGTCTTCCTAAATGAGTACAAAAACAAAGATGGCGAACCTATGGGTGTTATCGTGCAAAAACGTGATGGTGGTTACCTATACACCACGACCGACATTGCTTGTGCGAAATATCGTTATGAAACACTAGGTGCGGATCGCGTACTGTACTTCATCGATTCACGTCAGCATCAGCATCTAATGCAAGCTTGGACTATCGTGCGTAAAGCTGGTTATGTTCCTGAGTCTGTCTCTCTTGAGCACCATGCTTTCGGTATGATGCTAGGTAAAGATGGCCGTCCATTCAAAACGCGCGCTGGTGGTACCGTTCGTTTGGCTGATCTTCTTGATGAAGCGACCGAACGTGCACAAAAGCTAATTGAAGATAAAAACCCAGAGCTTTCGACAGAAGAAAAAGCCAATATTGCGAATACTGTTGCAATGGCAGCAGTAAAATACTCAGACCTTTCTAAGCACCGTACCACCGATTACATCTTCGATTGGGACAACATGCTAGCGTTCGAAGGTAACACAGCTCCTTACATGCAATATGCTTACACTCGTGTCGCGTCTATCTTTGCTAAAGCTGGCATCGATATGAATAGCCTATCAGGTGATATCATGGTAGGTGATGATAAAGAAACAGCACTGATTTCTAAACTTCTTCAATTTGATGAAGCCGTGACATCAGTTGCTCGTGAAGGTCAACCTCACCTAATGTGTAGCTACCTATTTGAGCTAGCAGGTCAGTTCTCTAGTTTCTATGAAGCTTGCCCTATCTTGAGCGCTGAAGATGAAGCTGTGAAACAAAGCCGCTTGAAACTGGCTGCTCTAACGGCTAAGACCATCAAACAAGGTCTTGACCTATTAGGAATTGAAACCTTAGAGCGCATGTAATCAATACGCGTTAGTTATCTATAAATTATCCCCTTGAGTAATCGAGGGGATATTTTTATCCATTTGGTGATATGCTTTTCTCATACTAATACCAATCAAATTCATTAGGTGATCAGAAATTGCGAAGGAAAAAGCCTTGAGGACAAGGCATAAATTTTCGATAAGTAGTTGCTCTACAATCAACTTCTTTACAAACGAAAAGGATAATGCAGTTATCGAGGCCTTTAACAAACGAGAATGATCAGATAATTAATGCGATTGGTATAAATCCAACAACAATATGAAGGTTAATCATGAGCTTTACACTGCACCCACAATTGCAAAAAGACACGGATGTAATCGGTGAATTCCCTCTGTGTTTGGCGTTACTGCATAAAGAAAATATCGGACCTTGGGTGATCTTAGTGCCTAAAATTGACGGCCTTCAAGAGTTGCATCATTTGCCGATGGAACAACAGCAACAATTTCTAGTTGAATCTCAAACGGTATTTGAAAACCTAGAAACGTTATTTAACCCTAAGAAGCTCAATTTAGGCGCACTCGGAAACATGGTGCCGCAATTGCATATTCATCATATTGCGCGTTTTGAAACTGATGTCGCTTGGCCAGGCCCGGTTTGGGGAAATACCGAAGGGAAACAACGTTCGGTACAAGAAACTGAAACCTTAATTCAAACTCTTGCTGATGCCTTTAAGAATCAATTCCCGCAATTTAGCCGCTAAGCTGATACCAATAAAAAGATTGGCCTCCATAAAAAAGGCTCAGAACCTTCACATTCTGAGCCTTTCTGCTATTCACCAGTCAACTAGTTAATGTTAACCACATCAATTCGTAGTGCTTGTTCTTTTTGACCTATCTGCTTTAAGCGAATATAAACCATCACAAAAGCAATGAGCATCAAACCAATCCACAAGCTGCTCGATAATGGATGTACAGCAAAGCTAGTCGCTTGATAATAAATGACCGCAGAAGCATAAGCTAAGAACATAGTCCACAAGCCAATAAAGCGAGCAAACTTAGGCCCAAATTCACGAACATATGCCCCCATTGCTGCGACACATGGTGTGTATAGCAATATAAACAATAAGTAAGCAAAGGCAGCACCACCCGTTACAAAATAGGCTTGTAAATTACCAAAGATACCTGAGCTTACGCCTTGCTCTTCTGCGGCAGCACTTGAATCACCTAAATCGCCAACTTCAATACCAAGAGGATCACTAAAGCTTAAGCCTGCAAGGTTGTCAGGGATGGTTTGTAGCGCTTCTTTAAGGCTATCCACTAAGTTAAATTCTGTGTCTTCTTCTTGTGGATCTGAATATAGATTATTCAATGTTCCTACTACCGCTTCTTTAGCAAAAATGCCAGTAATAATACCAACCGTCGCTGGCCAGTTATTTTGATCTACCCCCATAGGCGCAAATACAGGTGTAACCACTTGTGCTGCTTTCGATAACACAGAATTCTGGCTATCTTCATTACCAAACGAACCATCCGTGCCGAGTGAATTAAAGAAACTTAATACTGCAACCACGAAAACAATCGTCTTACCTGCACCAAGTACGAAACGTTTTAATTTCTGCCATGTTTTAATAATCACATTACGCACCGTTGGGATTTCGTAATCTGAGATTTCCATGATGAAACTACTGCTATTACCTGGATAAAGCGTTTTCTTAAGTAGCATACCGGTAAATACCGCCGCCAAAATACCAAGTAAATAAAGAGCAAACACTACATTTTGGCCACTATGTGGAAAGAATGCTGCCGCAAATAGCGTATAAACTGGTAATCGAGCCCCACAAGACATAAATGGAGCCATTGTCGCCGATAACTTACGCTCACGCTCTTGGTCCATGGTACGAGTTGCCATAATCGCTGGCACATTACAACCAAATCCCAAAATCAATGGCACAAACGCTTTACCCGGCAAGCCAATTTTTTGCATCACTTTATCTAATACGAAAGCTGCACGAGACATATAGCCAGAGCTTTCCAGTAACGATAAAAACAAGTACAAACAAGCAATCACGGGAATAAACGTAGCAACCGTTTGAATACCCCCACCAATACCATCAGCAATAACCGTAACTAACCAAACCGGTAGATGTCCATCAAGTAAGTAATGCCCGCCATCAACCAATATTGCCCCAACACCGATATCGAAAAAATCGATAAAAGCACTACCAATATTGATAGAAAACATAAACATTAAATACATAACAAAAAAGAAAAATGGAATGCCAAACCATTTATTCAAAACAACCTGATCAATTTTTTGAGTGACGTTTTTACTTAAGGCAGAGTCAAGAATGCGAACTTGCTTACACACTTCATGTAGATAACTATATTTGGTATTCGTGATGGCTAGATCGATATCAAAATCTGCCGCTAACCTTTCTGATAAGGCTTTATGTAGTTCTAGATCATGTTCAGAAAGATGAGATAATATTAAACCATCTTGCTCTAACGCACGAATAGACATAGCACGAGGAGAAACGATACGCTCAGCAGGCCATAGCGGGTTTAATTCAGCAATCGCTGATTCAATTTGATAACCGTAATCAAGATGCAGGCTTTCAAGCTCAATAGGCGTTTGAGATAGTTTATGAATGTCATCTTTAAATTTGGTAACTTGTTGCATATTGATCGCAGAAAGAATATAAACCGGACAACCAAGTTCTTTCGATAGCGCCTCAACATCAATTTCTTGGTGTTCACGGTGCAATGCATCAAGCTTATTGAGCACTACGATCATTGGACGACCTAATTCACGCAATTGCAGAGTCATATATAAGCTGCGTTCAAGGCTAGTGGCGTCCACTACATTAATAATAAGATCAGCTTGCATAGCCGAAACAGCTGAAGAGGCAATCGACTCATCAATACTATTGGCATCATTGGCACTATCTAATGAATAAATACCCGGCAAATCAGTTAAGTTAAATTCTTTTTGCTTATGGTTAAAATAACCCGTTTTTTTCTCAACAGTAACACCAGCCCAGTTACCAACATGTTGCTTAGCACCTGTTAAGCCATTAAATAATGTTGTTTTACCACTATTTGGGTTACCAACGGTTAAAATATTAAAGCTCATTGGCCCACCTCAATTTCAATGTCTTCGGCTACTTTATTCCTTATAGCTAAAGACACTCCGCGCACTTCAACTTGTAATGGATCACCTAAAGGGGCTTTACGAATTAAAGTCACTGGAGTATTTGGCAACATACCCATGATCATTAGCTTTTTTCTAATATCATTTGGTAGTGCGTTTAAATGCACAATATTGGCACTTTGACCCATTTTCAATTCATTTAACTTCATATCGTAACAAAACCCTTAATGAGAACCATTTGCATTTATATTTGCGTATATAATACATTTTATTACATTTTATTTATTGCGTCAGGTCAATTTATCATTGCATCAGAATGGTAATTTCTCACTTCTATTTTTTATGTAAACGAAAGTATTTAGATTTACTGTCAAAATCGTCAGTTCTGTTTTTCTATTTACGTCAAAAACGTTAATTTTAAATATTATCATTGAAAATGCTTCACCAAGAAAAACACACCTAACCAACTGATATTTAAAGGATATAAAGATGAATTGTTAACTTGTCGCTAATTTCATATATCGATGTCGTTATTTTTATACGGAAAACAAGTCTGTTCCAGTATAAATAAACCTATCGATAGCTTGTAGTTATCTAACCATTTTATTCCTGATGTGTATTGTCTATCAATACACTCTAGCAGCAAGCGAAGGTGTCATTACACCCGTGACATAATCCCCCCGGTTATGTCACGCTTTTTTTATTCATAAATAAAGGCGTGTTGTTTCAAGCAACACGCCTTTATTGGATCTGTATTGTATGATGAGCTGACTTTAGCTCTGCTGGCATTAAAACTATTTGATTACCAAACACATCACTCTATTGAATTTTCAATAAACTTAGATGGTGACAGGCCAAAGTAATGCTTAAACCTTTGACTGAAGTATGATGGATCATTAAACCCGGTTTCAAAAGCAGTATCTGATATTTTCTCACCTGAAATTAATAATTCGCAAGCTTTCTCTAAACGAACTTTGGTCACATAATCCATAAAAGATCCACCAGATAAAGATTTAAACTTTCTCTGTAAACTTCTCTCCGATAAAAACAGCATCTTGGCTGCATGACATGTACTAAAATCAGGATCGGGATAATGCTTTTCAACCAGTTGATAAACTTTATCAAGCCAGTCATTTTGAACTTTACTATTCGTTGATTTATTTACGTTGTGAGTTTCCTGCTGGGAAGTGGGCGTTTCGGTAGTGCAGGCATCTCCATCAATATCAATCGAGGAAAGAGACTTTTCGACAGACCATGAAATAGATAAGCGCGTTCTATGTATCAATTGATTATAATGAAAATCAAAATGCCCTCCACTGTAATCAGCCATTTGGGCAATAGCAGATAGAGAGGTATCTGATAAGGTAAATTTATGTTTAATTTCTGCTCGACCAAACTCTTGCGCTTCAAAAGCTTGTATTTCTTCTTCTGAGATACCTTCTCCCGTATCTTCGATAGAAATATGGAGTCGACCATCGGCAAGTTTCGCTGAGAGGTGAATAATTTGATTGGCATCTGAACGGATCAAAGCACTCGCCATCAAGGTATTTAAGATCATATCAAGATTGAAGTGTTTCACCTTAACCAAACAGCCTTGGCTATTGTCTTCAACAAGCAAAGTGATCCCAACTTTATCCGCTTCTTGTTGCCAACCTTTCACTACAGCTTTTACAACAAAGGACACTACTTGCCCATCAAATACCGTACACTCTGGAGTCTTATTATCATATAACACCAAAATTTGCTCTAAAGGTTCTAGTGCTTGCTCTGTATGACTTAAAGCTAGCGTATTTTTGAGGTCATTCTTGTGTAGGTAATCTTTCAGGTCATCAAGGTTTGATTTAGCTTTAGTAACTCGCTCCCCAACCAATATACGTCGAGTCTGGGCTTGTTTACGTAGCTGCATATTGCTGCTAACCAATAATTGACTTTGATGCCTTAATTGCTGGGTTTTCAAGTTAATCAAACGCCTTAACCTTACATTGGTTTTCAACATAATTTTGGAGCGCCATGTAATCAACAATACAATGCTACCAATCAGCAATACCACAAAAATAGCCACACTACTCGGAAGTAAATACCAAGGTTTGCTCACGATAAAACTATACTTCGCACCAGAATGACTGGTTCCCACCTGAGACATAGTCTTTAATTTTAAAGTGTAATGACCTGGTTCTAAATGTTCAAAGGTTAACTGTGAGCCTTGAAAGTCCACCCAATTTTCTTTTTCGCTACCGAGCAAACGATACTGCACTTGCGGCACTTCAAAATTTGGCAAAATACCAAAAAGTACACTGACCGAGCGACCATAACTAACATGAATATCTCTACTGGTTTGCGGTGCTACCATTATCACTGAATGGTCGACCTGAAACTCACCGACCAACACATCATTGGTGGGTAATTCAGTTTTAATGAGTGTTTCCGTTGAAGCAAAAATAAGACCAAGACGTGTAGTGAGTACTAAGGTTTTGCCATTCGGTGATACGCTACAACCATTAGGAAGAAACTCATTAGCAACGATACCAAATGGTGTCGGGAAATAACGAGAAAGCGCAGCAGTTTGATCATAATAATGGATACCTTTGGTAGTGGTAACCCAAGTACCTAATTCGGAACCAATAGTACAAAGAGGAATGCTATTTGAATGAGGTAAGCGAACTTTAGTTGCGTTGAGATCGCCATCTTGCATATACAATAAACCGTAGCTGCTCGCACTCCAAACCTGATTATTAACCGACTCAGCAATAGAGGCTACATCGCCATAATCAGCACTTCTCGAGTCAAACCTTATCGCTTGGTTATTATATTGATAGACCCCATGATCCGTACCAATCCACAGCTTTCCACTGTCCCCCGGATATAGACTAGTAATCGTTGATGGACTATATTTATCTACCATCCATTCGAGCCCTAATTCATCGGTCCTTTGTTGTTGCCATGAATAACGATAAAGCCCACGCTCATTCGAGATCCAGACATCGCCATGGTGATCAACCACCAAATGAGAAATGTGGTTTCCAGACCATTTATTTTGTTTGCGAATAACATTTGAGACACCAGAATCCGTATCATAACGTATCAGTTTATCACCTTGGCTTAGCCATAATATGTGATCAAACTGGCTGATATGAGAGACGTTGTAGTCTAATAACTTTTCGACTTTATTTTCTCTAGCATCAGCACGGCTTGCCGTTACCTTGAATAAACCTAAGTTACTTGCCAACCATGCCATTCGATCATTAATAGCAACTACATCATTAATATGTAGGTAAGGTAGATTATACTTTTCACGCCCAAAGCGAACTCGTTTAAATAAACCGCTAGTTTGTGAGTAATAATTGATTCCTTTAGCGGTGGCAATCCAAACCCCACCTTTATTATCAGCACTTAGCCCTCTGATATTGTTATTTATTAGGGCTAAATCATCCTGATAACTACTATAAATATACTTCGTCAATTGAGTGTCTAATTGATGAACAAATAAGCCTTTTTTAGTGCCAATCCAGTAATCACTTGGGGTGATTAAGAGAGTTTGAACCTGCCCTGCAGCAATCATCTCCACTTCTGGTTTGATAGTTGCCATATTTAGGCTAAAAGCCCCACTTTGCGTTCCAACCAGTAGGCGTAGATTTTTTTTATCAAAAGCTAATTGATTAATATTGGAGAAATACTTAGGTAGCACTCGCCGAATACCTGTTTTATCTAAATAGAAAAGCGATTGACTGGTCGCCACCACCCACTTTCCGGCAACTAAAGTGGCACTAACAATACCATTATTGTCTCGGGTTGAGCCTTGAGTAATTTGTGATACAGGGATAGTGTGATGCTCACCAGTGTGAGTATCAAAAGTATGAAAGTGATGACTACCATACAACCACACGACTTGTTCAGATTGCCCTATCGCTTGGAATAACTCTTTCTTTGGGCTTTCAAATACCACTTCCTTGTGGCCGGTATTATCAACTTTAAGTAAGCGCCCACTATCAATATACCAAAAGTGTTCTGAAGCATAAGTGACATGGTTAGTATCATGATTAAATGCGCGACCAGGAAGAAGTGAAAAGTGTTGACCATCAAAATAATAAATTTGATTCTGAATATCTTGAACCCAAACGCCGCCTTTTTCATTCGAAAACAATGCCTTTGCCGTCAAGAAATGACCTTGTGCTTGGCTTGGCAAAGAATAAAAAATGGAATCAGTTTCTATCGCATTGACGGAAAAAGAGAACATTAGCAACACTAAAAACCGAAAAATACGCAACGTCACAAACTACCTTAATAATTACCAAGCGGAACACTGCAAAATTATGGCATACTAACCATCAATTTAAACAGATATTTTGCGACAATTAATATGTTGGTGATCCAATTCATGTTAATGATGGATGACACTGAATAAAATGAGATCTGGAAATATATCCAAGCCACTTGAGGATGAACAATCGACCTAATTTAACACTGTACTAGTGTAATAACGACATCCTAGCTTTCACTTGCTCAGTAAACTCAGCTCGCTGCTCAGGTGGTATACTCTTTTGCCCAGGTAGAGGTGCTAACATTACGTTAAGTGGTTGGCCATTTTTGCGTAGTTCATAATGTAAATGAGGCCCCGTAGAACGTCCAGTATTGCCTGTTAAAGCAATTTTTTGTCCTCTTTTCACCCTATCTCCTACTTTCACAAACGTTTGGCTCAAGTGAAAAAAGTGCGTGCTGTAAACCCGACCATTGCTAATCACAACATATTGACCAGCTAACGGATGGTGGCCGACTTTTTTAACTACCCCCTCTCCTGTTGCAAATACTGGAGTGCCAATAGGCATCGCTAAATCAGTCCCATAGTGCGGCGCATATTGATGAGTGACAGGGTTTAAGCGATGAGGATTAAACTCAGAGCTCACCGGATAAGTACTCCGTACAGGTAGTCTATCTAGCGTTTTTTCAACACTCATACCATCGGGATAATAAAAATGTTCATCATTAAAACGAACGACTTGAATATCTTTTCCTCGATGTTGATACCAAATTGCCATCACCTTACTGGCTCCAACACTTTGCCCACCAATAACACTCTGTTCTAATTCAACGGAAAACTCATCTCCTATCGTCACCGGAGAAGTCACATCAACTTGCCAGTACAACGCTGTCGCGATAGTTTGAATATGCTCTTTAGTTAAACCAATAGCTCGTGCGCTTTGATAAAAATTACGATCAACAACCCCAACTTTAACCAAGGATTGTTTTTCAGCAGAAGTGACTAGAGGTCTAAATAAAAATTGGTTATTTACTTTGGTATATACACTACTTAAGCGAGGACTTCGGTGAATCTGTACCGAAAGTAAACTACCAGCATCATCCTGCATCCACTCGACTACCTGACCATTAAGTAAAGTAATCGCTTGAGGGCGCACCTTAATCATCGATAGTAAATCATCATGACTTAAACCGTACAGCTTAAAAATATCGGCAAGAGTTTCACCTGACTGAACTTTGTGGCTATAGCTACGTTGCGTTTGTTGCTGATCAATAGCATCTTTTTCTAGTGTCAGACTAGGATCATTTTTTTCTAATACAGCTTCTGATAAAACACTGTCTGCATGATTGAATGAAAATGGTGAGGACTTGAATCGCGGAGAATAGCTAGTTGGGAAGATAAAATAATAGCTAATTACACTTATTACGGGCAGCAATAGCAAAAGCAGCCACGCCCATAAGCGAAGCTGCTTTTTATAACTTATCTTTTGGTACTTGTTGTACAAAAATATTCCTTAACGAGTAAGGCACTGACTAAAGCTGGTTCCGAGATCCTGTAAGTATTGGAAATAAGCGCCAGGTGTTGCTTCATATTCAGTTGCCAGTGGATCCAACACTCCGTGATTAACATCCGTGCCACGGGTTACGGAATCAATCACTGCTGGCGTAAATTGTGGCTCGGCAAATACACAATACACTTGATCCGTTTGAAGAGCGTTACGAATAGCAATTAAGCTTTTTGCTCCCGGTCGACGATCCGGTGATACAGTAAAAGCACCTAAATGGTTTAAACCAAAGTAATGTTCATAGTAGCTGTAGGCATCGTGGAAAACATAATAACCATGCTTTTTAACGGGGGCGATTTTTTTCTTAACTTGCTCAATAGCAACATTCAAGTTTTGAGTAAATTCTGCATAATTTTGTGCGTATTGCTCACTATGATTTGGATCTAGAGTAATAAGCTTATCTGAAATCACTTTCGCCATTTGCTGCGCTTGCACAGGGCCTAACCACAAGTGCGGATTGTAGTTACCGTGATGGTGATGTCCATCGTCATGTGCTTCATGATCGTGATCTTCATGGCCGTGTTCATCATGCTGATCGTAAACAATTTTATCTATTTTCTCAGACTGATCCAGTTGTAGAGTATTGGTACTCCCCTCCAGCACGCCTTCCAAAAATGATTCTAGACCCGGTCCAATCCACACAAATAAATCAACTGATTTTAATTTACGTACATCTGATGGTTTTAAAGCATAATCATGAGGAGAGGTATTATTGGCAAGCAATACCTCAGTATCCGTAACCCCTTTCGTTATCTCTTGAGTTATCAATTGTAATGGCTTAATAGATGTCAGTACTGATATTGGTTGTTCTTCACTCTTTGACCAAGCGGCATGTGAGACAAAACCAAATATCATTACAACCACGATCCATGCTTGTGATAAAATGCGTTGCATTCGTTTCTCCAAATAGAATGTTTTATCAATTGCTATTGGTATGCTGATTCATAGTAACAATTGATAGTTATGGTAATTATTTTACATAATGTTACTATATAACATTACATGTCATCAAGCTGGTTAACAATGTTTGAATTAATTCGTCTCGACAACATCACTGTAACGTTCAACGACAAGTCGGTGCTCGATAATATTAGCCTGACCATCAATAAAGGTGAAATCACCACTATCATTGGGCCTAATGGTGCAGGAAAATCTACACTCATTAAAATTATGCTCGGATTAATTAAAGCGACTTCCGGCACCATTACCAAAAAAAATAAATTACGTATTGGTTATGTTCCACAAAAATTGCGCTTAAATGACAGCTTGCCTTTGACCGTCGACCGCTTCCTCAAGCTTGCAGGACGCTATAGTGCCAATGAACGGATGGAAGCTTTACGTTTAGTCGGTGCTGAAAGTTTATATAAAAATGATATGCATAAGCTATCTGGAGGGGAAAACCAGCGAGTACTGCTTGCTCGTGCATTGCTCCAGCGCCCAGACTTATTGGTTCTTGATGAACCAGCTCAAGGTGTTGATGTTCAAGGACAAATTGATTTATACACTTTAATTAACTCATTAAGGCAACGCTTTCGTTGCGCCGTCTTGATGGTATCTCATGACTTACATTTAGTTATGGCTCAAACCGACGAAGTCATTTGTTTGCATCACCATATTTGTTGTTCTGGTGCACCGGAAGCGATTACCAAGCACCCTTCTTATATCGCTATGTTTGGCCAGACCGCCAAAGATACATTAGCTTTTTATCATCATAACCATCGACATCATCACGATCTCGCTGGTGATGCTATCGAAGGTGAACCAGAAGTTTGCTCACATATCAACTGTGCTCATTCTTCAACTCAGCAGAAAAAACGTGGACATTAACCCATGCTTGATATTTTATTACCTTCTATTTTAGCCGGACTAGGTATCGCAATTATTTCTGGGCCACTTGGCTCACTAGTAGTATGGCGAAAAATGGCTTACTTTGGTGACACCTTAGCCCACGCTTCCCTGCTTGGTTTAGCGCTCGGCTTTTTATTAGACATCAATTTATATTTAGCTTTAGTTGTATGCTGCCTTGGGTTAGCGGTATTACTTGCCGCATTACAAGAACAAAAAGTGATCGCCACTGATACTTTACTCGGTATTCTCGCCCATAGTGCTTTATCTTTAGGCTTAGTAGCTGTGAGCTTCTTAGATAATGTACGAGTTGATTTAATGAGCTATTTATTTGGTGACTTATTAGCGATCAGTCCATCCGATCTCACCTTTATCTATCTCGGTGGTGCAATCATCATGGCTTTACTTGTCACCTTTTGGCGCGCTTTACTCTCTACTTCGATAAGCGAAGAGCTAGCGAGTGTGGAAGGAATTAATGTTCCATTTATGCGAATGGTTTTAATGTTACTCGTCGGACTCGTGATCGCGGTAGGAATGAAATTTGTTGGCGCGTTAATTATTACTTCGTTATTAATTATCCCAGCAGCTACCGCAAGACGTTTTTCAAATACACCCGAGCAAATGGCAATTGGTGCTTCTTGTATTGGCATGGTAGCTGTTCTATGCGGATTATCACTTTCTTGGTTTTATGATACGCCAGCTGGACCTTCTGTGGTGATTTCAGCAGCCGCGATGTTTATGCTTAGTCAACTGAAACCTGCACGATAAAACTTCCGCTAGTAGATATAAATCAATAACGCCCCAAGGCTTTGCTAGCTCTGGGACGTTATTGTTTATTATTAGGCCATCAATTTGGTATTAAACAGAATAGATTAAGCGAAGCGATGTGTACCGCATAGTTTATTGCCCGCCGGATCACGCAAGTAAGCCAGATACAAACGGCCCGCCATTCCATTTCGCTCACCCGGAGGCTCTTCACAAGTGATACCACCATTCGCTACCCCAGCATCATGCCATGCATGTACAAGTTCAGGCGTTGCAATCGAAAATCCGAAAGTCGAACCATTACCATGAGTGGCAGGTTCACCATTCAATGGCTTCTTGATAATGAAGATTCCGGTTGGTGTAGCATAAATACAACTATCGCCTTTAATGATCCCTGGCTCGTAACCCAGAGTACCTAATATGGCATCGTAGAACTTTTTTGATGCTTCAAGATCCGTAGCACCAAGCATGATATGACTAAACATAGTTATTCCTTTCAATGAGTGAATAATCTATCCGCTTCACTGTATCTATTTATATTAAAAAAACCAATAAAAAAGGCCATCCGAAGATGACCTTTCATACTAAAAAATTGATGATAAAAAACTTACCAGCCTGTCACTTCTTTTAGTGCATCGCCAATCTCTGCCAATGACTTCGTTGTTTTTACACCAGCGGCTTCAAGTGCTGCAAATTTATCTTCAGCAGTACCTTTACCACCAGAGATAATCGCACCAGCATGGCCCATACGTTTACCCGGAGGAGCCGTCACACCCGCAATGTAAGAGACGACAGGCTTAGTAACATTCGCTTTAATATAAGCCGCTGCTTCTTCTTCTGCCGTACCACCGATTTCACCAATCATTACGATTGCTTCTGTCGCGGGATCGTTTTGGAACATTTCCAATACATCGATAAAGTTCGTGCCTGGAATTGGGTCACCACCGATACCAACACAAGTCGATTGACCAAAACCAGCATCCGTTGTTTGCTTAACTGCTTCGTACGTTAGTGTACCTGAACGAGAAACGATACCTACGCGGCCTGGCTGATGAATATGACCTGGCATGATACCAATCTTACATTCACCTGGAGTGATCACGCCTGGGCAGTTAGGACCAATCATACGAACGCCGGTTTCTTCTAGCTTCACTTTTACGTCAAGCATATCAAGCGTTGGGATGCCTTCTGTAATGGTAACGATTAACTCGATACCAGCATCAATTGCTTCTAAAATCGCGTCTTTACAAAATGCAGCCGGTACATAAATAACCGTTGCCGTTGCACCCGTTGCTTCAACGGCTTCACGAACAGTATTAAACACAGGAAGACCTAGATGCTCAGTACCTCCTTTACCTGGAGATACACCACCTACCATTTGTGTTCCATAAGCAATAGCTTGCTCTGAGTGGAACGTACCTTGACCGCCAGTGAAACCTTGGCAAATAACTTTGGTATCTTTATTAATTAGTACTGACATTATTTGCCCTCCGCCGCTTTAACTACTTGAACTGCTGCATCTTTAAGAGATGTTGCCGCAATGATATCTAAACCAGATTTCGCCAATACGTCACGGCCAAGCTCTGCGTTTGTGCCTTCAAGACGAACCACTACTGGTACTTCAACGCCGACTTCTTTCACTGCGCCAATGATACCTTCTGCAATCATGTCACAACGAACGATACCACCAAAGATATTCACTAGAACCGCTTTAACATTGGTATCAGATAAAATGATCTTAAATGCTTCAGCAACACGTTCTTTGGTTGCGCCGCCACCTACATCAAGGAAGTTCGCAGGCTTACCACCGTGTAGGTTAACGATGTCCATCGTCCCCATCGCAAGACCAGCGCCGTTGACCATGCAACCAACATTGCCATCTAAAGCAACGTAGTTAAGTTCATATTGTGCCGCATGTGCTTCACGCTCATCTTCTTGAGATGGATCGTGCATTTCACGTAATTTTGGTTGACGATACATCGCATTTGAATCAATGTTAATTTTACCATCTAGGCACAATAAATCGCCTGAACCTGTAATAACCAATGGGTTAATTTCAAGTAGTGCTAAATCGTATTGCGCAAACATAGTACCTAGACCCATGAAGATCTGAGTAAATTGTTTGATTTGATTGCCTTTAAGGCCAAGTTTGAATGCAAGTTCACGTCCTTGGTATGCTTGAGGGCCAACCAATGGATCGATCGCTGCTTTATGAATCAATTCTGGCGTTTCTTCTGCCACTTTTTCGATTTCAACACCACCTTCCGTTGATGCCATGAACACGATACGACGTGTGCCACGGTCAACCACTGCACCTAGGTACAATTCATTAGCGATGTCTGATGCTTCTTCCACCAAAATTTTAGTCACTGGTTGACCGTTAGCATCTGTTTGATAAGTCACTAAGTTTTTACCTAGCCACTTTTGAGCAAATTCTTTGACACCATCTTTGGTATCATGTAGTTCCACACCGCCCGCTTTACCACGACCGCCAGCATGTACCTGACATTTAACCACTTTCTTCGCGGTATTAATGCGACCTGCGGCTTCATAAGCTTCAAGAGGTGTATTGCAAGCGTAACCTTCCGGTACTGGCAATCCGAATTCAGCGAACAGCTGTTTAGCTTGATATTCATGCAAATTCATTGTGCTATTTCCATTTCATTATCCGTGAGGATTTATTATTTCCATTGGCATTTAATGTAAGTAAGGGAATGCCATGATTTATGTAGGTGTACTTTTTTATTTGATTGGGTAGCTATAGACCAGCAGCTACCCAATTTATTGCTCATTTCAATATCGAGATTAGATATCAAGTAACAAGCGAGCTGGATCTTCTAGTAACTCTTTGATGGTTACTAAAAATCCAACTGATTCACGGCCATCAATCAAACGGTGGTCGTAAGACAGAGCAAGGTACATCATTGGTAAAATTTCCACTTTACCATTTATCGCCATTGGACGATCTTGGATTTTGTGCATACCCAAGATTGCCGCTTGTGGTGGGTTGATGATTGGTGTAGACATTAATGAACCAAATACACCACCATTTGTAATAGTGAAGTTACCGCCCATTAAATCTTCAACTTGCAATTTGCCATCACGCCCTTTGATCGCGAGATCTTTAATGCCTTTCTCAATATCAGCGAAACTTAGCGTGTCACAGTCTTTTAGTACTGGAGTAACAAGGCCACGTGGCGTAGAAACCGCCATGCTGATATCAAAATAGTTGTGATAAACGATATCATCGCCATCGATAGAAGCATTCACTTCAGGATAACGCTTCAACGCTTCTGTTACCGCTTTAACATAGAAAGACATAAAGCCTAAGCGCGTATCATGACGCTTCTCAAACTGATCTTTGTATTGAGCACGAAGATCCATAATTGGCTTCATGTTCACTTCATTAAAGGTTGTCAGCATGGCAGTCGAGTTTTTCGCCTCAAGCAGACGATTCGCTACCGTTTTACGCAAACGAGTCATTGGTACACGCTTTTCAGTACGAGCAGCGGTAGGCGCTTCAACTTGAGCCTCTTTATCTTCTTTCGTTGGTGCTGCCGATTTCTTAGCTAGATGCGCGTCAACATCTTCACGAGTAATGCGACCACCAACACCAGTACCTTTCACATCTGACGCTTCAAGACTGTGTTCCGCTAATAAACGACGAACCGCAGGACTTAGTGCATCATTAGATTCTTCGCTTAAAACTGCTTTATGGCGTTTATCCGGCGATGCTTCGCTTGATTCTGCTTTATCTTTAGTTGGCTCTCCTGCGATGGCTCCCGCTTTCAATTTAGCGATTAGCTGCTTTGAAAGAACCGTTGCACCTTCTTCTTCCACAATAGCTTCTAATACACCATCATCAGGAGCAGGTACTTCTAACACTACTTTGTCAGTTTCAATTTCAACCAACACTTCATCACGTTGTACCGAATCACCCGGTTGTTTGTGCCATGTAGCAATAGTCGCATCTGCTACGGATTCAGGTAAATCTGGAACCAGAATTTCAATTGTCATATCTGTAAAGTCCTTATCTCTAGTTCATTCAACTAGGAGTAATAATCCACTGCACTAAAAGTCTAAATTCAAAGCATCATCCACTAACGCTTTCTGTTGCTTTAAGTGTACCGACATATAACCAACCGCTGGAGAAGCTGAAGCTGGTCGACCTGCATATTTTAATGTTGCACCATTTGGCAATGCGAAACGCATATTGTGTTGGCTGCTATACCATGCGCCTTGGTTCTGCGGCTCTTCTTGACACCATACAAAATCTACAACATTAGTATATTGCTCAATCGCTTTGCTCACATCGTCGTATGGGAATGGATAAAGCTGCTCCACACGAATAATTGCCACATCGTCTTGCTCATTCTTACGGCGTTGCTCAAGTAAGTCGTAATAAACTTTACCTGAACACATCACAACACGTTTCACTTTGCTTGCTTCTAGCTCATCCGTTTCTGGAATCGCAGCTTGGAACGTGCCTTGTGCTAACTCTTCTAGCGTTGAAGTGCACAAAGGATGACGTAATAAAGATTTTGGCGACATTACAATCAGTGGGCGACGCATTGGACGTACAACCTGGCGGCGAATCATGTGATAAACCTGGGCTGGCGTTGAAGGTACAACCACCTGCATATTTTGCTCAGCACACAATTGAAGGTAACGCTCTAAGCGAGCCGATGAGTGCTCTGGACCTTGACCTTCATAACCATGAGGCAGCAACATCGTTAGGCCACATAAACGACCCCACTTTTGCTCACCCGATGAAATAAATTGATCAATCACAACTTGGGCACCATTGGCAAAGTCACCAAACTGCGCTTCCCAAATAGTTAAACCACTAGGCTCAGCCGTTGCATAGCCATATTCAAAAGCCAATACTGCTTCTTCTGATAAGACAGAATCAAACACTTGGAATGAACCTTGGCTATCGTGAATATGTGCAAGTGGCATATAAGTGCTGGCGGTTTCTTGATCATGTAATACTGCATGACGGTGGAAGAAAGTACCACGACCTGAATCTTGACCTGTGATACGAATACGTTTTCCATCATCGACAAGAGTGGCATAAGCTAAAGTTTCAGCCATACCCCAGTCAATCATCTTCTCTCCACTCACCATAGAACGGCGATCGTTGTACAGTTTCGCAACTCGGCTTTGCAGCTTATGACTTTCAGGGAACTGACAAACCTTGCTACCTAGCTCTGACAAACGAGTGAAATCAACTTGATCATCCCAATCTTCATTCCACTCATGACCTAAGTAAGGGGTCCAGTCAACAGAGTGTAATGCCATCGGGCGCCATTCTTTCACTACGACCTCACCACGATCAAGTGCATCACGGTATTCGTTGACCATTTGCGTTGCATCTTCCAACTCAATATCTTTACGGTCAACCAGTACATCTGCGTACAATTTACGTGGTGTTGGATGTTTCTTGATCTTTTGATACATCAAAGGCTGAGTTGCATTTGGTTCATCGGCTTCGTTATGGCCGTGACGACGATAACATACCAAATCAATCACAACGTCGCGTTTAAATGTATTACGGTAGTCTAATGCGATGCGAGTAATAAAGGCCACCGCCTCAGGATCATCAGCATTCACATGGAAAATCGGTGCCTGTACCATCTTAGCGATATCAGTACAGTACATTGTTGAACGCATATCGCGTGGGTTTGAGGTAGTAAAACCAATTTGGTTATTTACCACGATACGAACGGTACCACCAACTTGATAACCTCGGGCTTGTGACATGTTAAAGGTTTCAGCAACCACACCTTGACCCGCGATCGCCGAGTCACCATGAATAGTAATTGGTAAAACTTTACTGCCATCTTTATCACCTAAGCGATCTTGACGAGCACGTACCGAACCAATAACTACAGGGTTGACGATCTCTAAGTGAGATGGGTTAAACGCTAAGGCTAAATGCACATCTCCACCTGGTGTAGAGAAATCAGCAGAGAAACCTTGGTGATATTTCACATCACCGGTACCCCATGAATCACCGTGTTTACCAGCAAATTCATCAAATAGATCTTGTGGTTTTTTACCCAATACGTTGACTAACATATTTAAGCGACCACGGTGAGCCATACCAATAACCACTTCGCGCATGCCATTTGAGCCAGCATGACGAATCAATTCTTTTGTCATTGGAATTAATGCATCCCCCCCTTCCAATGAAAAACGTTTTGCACCTGGGAATTTTGCGCCTAAGTAACGCTCAAGGCCTTCCGCTGCCGTTAATTCATGTAGAAAAGTGGATTTCTCTTCTGCAGTAAAAGTACCTTCACCTACCACTGATTCTAAACGGTCTTGGATCCAACGCTTTTCTTCAGTGTTAGTGATGTGCATATATTCTGCACCAATCGAACCACAGTAGATTTTATTTAGGGCTTCGTAAATATCTTTCAACGGCATAGTGTCTTTGCCTACCGCAAAAGAACCGACGTTAAATGACTCTTGGAAGTCTTCAGGAGAGAGGTTATGAAACGCAGGATCAAGTTCAGCAACTGATTCACGTTTCCAAATATTGAGAGGATCTAGATTTGCAGATTGATGCCCACGGAAACGGTAAGCATTGATTAACTGCAAGACTTTTACTTGTTTAGCATCGACATCAGGATCACTAACTTGGACATTGTAATGCTTTGTCTCTTTCGCTAATCGTCTGAAGTAGTCACGAACACGGGAATGTGGTTGTTCACCTGCTACAGAAGCTTCTGCTGGTAGGCTTTCAAACACTTCTTTCCATTCGTCACCGACTAAATCGGGGTCACTAAGATACAGTTCGTAGAGATCTTCTACGTAAGTTGCATTGGCGCCAGCCAAGTGTGAAGACTCGAGCCATGCCTTCATCACGCCGTTGTGCATATTTTCCCTTAACCTTTTTTGGTTTCAAATTATGCTTCGACACTTACTCAGCTATAAATGGTTACGATAAGTAAATGCCTAATTGTAAGTCGGCCTAGCGTAAGGCTGGGCCGACTTTCCTTGCCCTAGAGCAATTTTTATACTGAGCGATTGATAAGCATTGTCTTAATGTGACCAATCGCTTTGGTTGGGTTTAACCCCTTAGGACAAACACTGACACAGTTCATTATCTCATGACAACGAAAAACGCTAAATGCATCGTCAAGATTTGACAAACGTTCATCTGTCGCCGTATCTCGGCTATCAATTAACCAACGATAGGCAGCTAATAAACCCGCTGGGCCAATAAATTTATCCGGGTTCCACCAAAATGAGGGACAAGATGTCGTACAGCATGCACACATAATGCAATCATACAAACCATCTAGATGCGCACGATCTTCTGGTGATTGTAAATTTTCACGTGATGGTGGTAGCTCAGCATCATTGATCAAATAAGGTTTAACCTTGGCATAGTTATCATAAAACTGAGCCATATCAACAATAAGGTCACGCACTACCGGTAAGCCTGGCAGTGGACGAATAACCACTTTACTTTTACCTAATAATGCCGACAAAGGCGTAATACACGCAAGGCCATTCTTGCCATTCATGTTTAAACCATCTGAACCACATACACCTTCACGACATGAGCGACGGAAAGAAATGGTCGGATCTTGTTCTTTCAATAAGATAAGTGCATCAAGCACCATCATATCTGAACCTTCTTCCACTTCTAACTCATAATCCTTCATGTAAGGTTTTTTGTCAGCATCTGGATTATAACGATACAAAGAGAAATTGACTTTCATTTACTTAATCTCCCTTAGTAGACACGGGCTTTAGGTGGAAAGGCTTCACGCAGTACAGGCTGCATATTCACATCGCGCTTAGACATATCTTCCGTTTCAGGATTATAAATCGAGTGACATAACCAATTCGCATCATCACGATCAGGGTAGTCAAATCGAGCATGTGCACCACGACTTTCAGTACGATAGTTCGCTGCAACCGCGGTTGCATAAGCTGTTTCCATTAAGTTGTCTAATTCTAAACATTCGATACGTTGAGTATTAAACTCGGTAGACTTATCTGATAAATAAGCATTTTTCAAACGCTCACGAATCGCTTTTAGCTCTTCCAAACCTTTTGCCATCGCATCACCTTCACGGAATACTGAGAAGTTATTTTGCATGCAGCTTTGTAAGTCTTTACGAATTTGTACAGGATCTTCACCGCCAGTACTGTTTTCCCAACGATTATAACGAGCTAACGAAGCTTCAATATCAGCTTCAGTTGCTTCAGGTGTTTCAGCTTGAAGTGCTAACGTTTCACCTAAATGAAGCCCCGTCGCACGACCAAATACAACCAAATCAAGTAGCGAGTTGCCACCTAAGCGATTTGCGCCATGTACGGATACAGAAGCAATTTCACCACAGGCAAATAGACCTTGAACTTCTTGGTCCTGACCGTTGGCATCTTGTTTAATCGCTTGCCCTGAAACCTGAGTCGGCACCCCACCCATCATATAGTGACAGGTTGGGATAACTGGAATCGGCTCTTTAACAGGATCAACGTGAGCAAAGGTACGAGATAATTCAAGAATACCCGGCAGGCGAGCATCTAAAACTTCTTTACCTAAGTGATCCAGTTTCAATTTAATATGTGGACCCCAAGGACCGTCGCAACCACGACCTTCACGAATTTCAATCATCATTGAACGCGCTACTACGTCACGACCGGCTAAATCTTTCGCATTCGGTGCATAACGTTCCATGAAACGTTCGCCATCTTTATTTAGAAGATAGCCACCTTCACCACGACAACCTTCAGTGACTAGTACACCTGCGCCAGCAATGCCGGTTGGGTGGAACTGCCACATTTCAATATCTTGCATTGGAACGCCCGCACGCAGTGCCATGCCAACACCATCACCAGTGTTAATATGCGCATTAGTAGTCGATTGATAAATACGACCTGCACCACCGGTTGCCAATACCGTTGCTTTGGCTTTGAAGTAGCAAATCTCACCGGTTTCCATGCAAAGCGCGGTGGTACCTAATACCGCACCTTCTTCATTTTTCACTAAATCAAGCGCGTACCACTCAGAGAAAATAGTGGTTTTATGTTTGATGTTTTGCTGATAAAGCGTATGAAGCAATGCATGTCCTGTACGGTCAGCAGCAGCAGCAGTTCGAGCAGCTTGCTCACCGCCAAAATCTTTTGATTGGCCGCCAAATGGGCGTTGATAAATAGAACCATCTTCAAAACGAGAAAATGGTAGACCCATTTTTTCTAATTCGATAACAGATTCTGGACCATTTTTACACATATATTCGATAGCATTTTGGTCACCAATATAATCCGACCCTTTTACAGTATCGTACATGTGCCATTGCCAATCATCTTTATGTGAATTTCCTAATGCTACTGTAATGCCACCTTGAGCAGAAACAGTATGAGAACGAGTTGGAAATACCTTTGAAAGCAACGCACAAGATAGGCCTTGCTCTGAAATTTGTAATGCAGCGCGCATACCGGCGCCACCAGCGCCGATCACAACGGCGTCAAATTCACGAACGGGAATACTCACTTACACACCCCACAAAATAAATAGACCAGAGAAGAAGTACGCAATCAATGTCACTATGACCACTAATTGTAATACCACGCGTACTGCGGTTGGTTTAATATAATCAGTCAACACTTGCCACATGCCAATCCATGCATGGATCAGAACACATAATAGCGCCACCATAGTGAACACTTTAGTAAAAGTACCACTAAAAAATGATTGCCATGACAAGTAATTAATATCAGGGCCACAGGCTAAAAAGCCCACCATGTACACGGTATAAAGTGTCATGATGATGCCTGTTGCACGGATCAGGAGGTAATCATGAACTCCATTGCGCCCAAAGGAAGAAATGTGCTTTACCATACAAGAACTCCTGCTAATACCGATAATACAGCGGTGACCACGAAAACAGCTTTAGCGCTTAACGCACCGCTTTCTTTCTCTTCAAAATATTTCATATCCATAAGTAAATGACGAACCCCACCACAAATATGGTAAGCAAGAGCAGTCAAAATACCCCACAAAATAAATTTCACAACAAAGCTATCAATGACACTCGATGCTTGAGAAAAACCTATTGGAGATGATAAAGAGGTGGCAAGTAGCCATAATAAGATACCAACAGAAACAAACATAATGACACCAGAAACACGGTGCACAATGGATGCAATGGCAGAAATTGGGAAGTGTATTGTTTGTAAATCTAAGTTTACTGGTCTGGACTTTCTTTTATTCACGGGTGTGCTCACTCAGCTCCATTTAGAGCATTTATAGTTATTGACATAAATCGATTAAACACCCTGTAACTATTTAATTAACATTTCCATTCCAAAACACCCAGTCAATCTATGGATTTTTTGTTAATTAAACATCTACCTCATCGAGAGCAGCTTCCGAAACCCCTGATAAAATAAGGCGTTAACCAAAATTTTCACTAGCACTATACGACCGTAAACAAACAAATTCAATTCATGTAACAAAATATGCTACATAGAACATATTTTTAACTTTTTCCAACTAAAAAATCATAAGCAGCACACAGTTCGAAGTAGAATAATTGACTTTATGTATGAATCTAAGTACAAAAAGCACACACAAAATATCCTGGATGGATTAATAATTTACAAAGGAGAATGTCATGGCGGATAAGAAAGCGACCCTTCATATTGAAGGTCAAGCACCTATTGAACTCCCTATTTTAAGCGGCACAAATGGCCCAGATGTAGTGGATGTCCGCAAATTAGGTGCAAGCGGTTATTTTACTTTTGACCCAGGTTTTCTTGCTACTGCGTCTTGCGAATCCCAAATCACTTACATTGATGGTAGTAAAGGTATTTTACTTCACCGTGGTTTCCCAATCGACCAACTTGCCAACAATGCTGACTATTTAGAAGTGTGTTACATCTTACTTTATGGCGAAGCCCCAACACGCCCTGAATATGAAAAATTCAAACAAATCGTTGCTAATCACACGATGGTTCATGAGCAAATTGCGAGCTTCTTCCATGGTTTCCGACGTGATGCTCACCCAATGGCAGTAATGTGTGGCGTGGTTGGTGCATTAGCCGCGTTTTATCACGACTCGTTAGATATTAATAATTCAACTCACCGTGAAATTACCGCATTCCGCTTATTGTCTAAAATGCCGACATTAGCTGCAATGTGTTATAAGTACTCAATTGGGCAACCATTCATCTACCCTCGTAATGACTTAGATTATGCGAGCAACTTCTTACATATGATGTTTGCTAACCCTTGCGAAGAGTACAACGTCAACCCTGTTGTTGCTCGTGCGATGGATAAAATATTCACACTTCACGCTGATCACGAACAAAATGCGTCAACGTCAACCGTTCGTCTTGCTGGTTCTTCTGGTGCAAACCCATTTGCTTGTATTGCAGCGGGTATCGCTTCATTATGGGGCCCTGCTCACGGTGGTGCGAACGAAGCATGCTTGAAAATGTTGGAAGAAATTGGCAGTGTTGAAAATATTCCTGAATATATTGAACGCGCTAAAGATAAAGAAGACCCATTCCGTCTCATGGGCTTTGGTCATCGTGTTTACAAAAACCATGATCCACGCGCTAAAGTAATGCGTGATTCATGTCATGAGGTTTTATCTGAACTTAACATTCAAGATCCACTGCTTGATGTAGCGATGGAACTAGAGCGTATTGCACTTTCAGATCCATACTTTGTTGAGAAAAAACTGTACCCTAACGTCGATTTCTATTCAGGTATCATTCTAAAAGCAATTGGTATTCCTGTATCGATGTTTACGGTAATTTTTGCACTTTCTCGTACTATCGGTTGGATTGCTCATTGGAATGAAATGCATGATGATCCACACAACCGTATCGGTCGTCCTCGTCAACTTTACACCGGTAAATTAAGCCGAGATTTCAAACCTCTACAAGATCGCGAATAGTATAATTTAAGACAATAAACTTAATAAAAAAGCGAGCTCTCACAGCTCGCTTTCTCGTTTCTCGTTTCTCGTTTCTCGTTTCTCGTTTCTCGTTTCTCGAACAAGTATTTATACTTATACGGGATTGTCGATATCAATAAACGTCACATCAAATCCGTGTTCCTTTGCTAACCATTCACCTAGTGCTTTTACGCCATATCGCTCAGTCGCATGATGACCAGCAGCAAAATAATGTATGCCTAACTCACGTGCAATATAGGTAGTACGCTCAGAAACCTCACCAGAAATAAACGCATCGAGACCTGATTGCGCTGCTAATTCTAGGTAATCTTGCCCACCACCGGTACACCACCCAATGGTTTTAATTTCTTTATCTTGATCATCAGGGGCAATATGTAGTGGTATACGTTTCAGTACTGCCTCAATGTTTTGACTTAATTCTTGTCCTGATAGAGGATCTTTAAACGTACCGTACATGGCAATAGATTGCGGATGCCCTTCTAGTCCACCTTGAGTTTCAATATCTAACAACTGAGCAAATTGCGCGTTATTACCTAATTGAGGATGAATATCGAGCGGTAAATGATAAGCATATAAATTAATATTATTTTGAATCAGTGAACGAATACGCTTACCTTTCATTCCGGTAATCGGTTGAGACTCACCTTTCCAAAAATAACCATGATGCACCAAAATCGCATCGGCTTTAGCTTCAACTGCCGCTTCAATTAACGCTTGAGACGCAGTCACACCCGTCACAATTTTTTTAACGACTTGTTTCCCTTCAACCTGTAGGCCATTGGGACAATAGTCTTTTATTAAATGAGGTGATAGAGTTTGATTGAGTAACGTCTCTAATTGTAGGTTATTCATTATATAAACCTTTTGATGATGTTCTTATTCAAATGTCAGCGTTTATATCATGTTATAGCAGCCAATCGTCAGTCACTTCAACCCCAATACCACAAGGATAGATCTTAAGTGTCGATGAAATATGCCATTTCCCCGCAGGAACAACAGAATCTATTTGTAAAAATCAGCGACTGGATGTCACATCACTCGCCGTTACTGCAAGCCAATCAAGCAGAGTTAGCTGACAATCCATTCAGCAAAAGTTTATCACCTCAGCCATTGCCCTATTCAGGTAATTCGCGTCTTGGTTTTTGGTACCAACATTTATGTCACCAGTATTTCGCCGCTCACCCTAACTATCAAATAATAGCCGAAGAAATTCAGCTCAACCATCAAGGGAAAACCATTGGCGCTTTAGATTTTGCACTCAAAAATACGGTGACTGATATTGTGGAACATTGGGAAGTTGCCATTAAATTTTATCTTTTATTTGATGGTCTATGGTATGGGCCAAATAGTCGCGACCGATTGGATTTAAAGCTTTCGCACATGTTGAACCACCAGCTTGCCATGTCTCAACATCAATGCTTTCAGCAGCAATACCCAGATCTAGGTGATATTAAACCTAAATTACTGATACAAGGGCGTTTATACATTAATCCGTTTCGTGACGAAGTAACACCAACAAGTTGCTTAGGCTATCCGATTGACCCATCTCAAAGCTACGGTTATTGGTGCTACGTCGATGACTTCAATAACATCAAGGAACCATTGTATATATTGAAAAAAGGCCAATGGCTAACCGGAAAAGAAGTGGATTCACCAGTGTTAAAAAAAGTTGGACACGAGTTTGTACATTGTCAAAGTCAATCGGGTGATTTTTGGTTTATTCTACCCAACGGATGGCCGCATGCTTGATTTTACGACATAAAAAAAGCGAGACCATAGAGCCTCGCTATTTCTTAATTACCGACCAACAGTATGGCTAGGTAAGATTGCCATACCAAGCAAAAATTATCAGATAATTAGTACGATTGGTATTACAAACCCGCGTTAGCAAAGACTTGATTCACAATTTCTTGAGCTTCTTGTTCGATCAGCTTTAAGTGCTCTTTGCCTTTAAAGCTTTCGCAGTAAATTTTATAGATATCTTCCGTACCTGATGGACGAGCTGCAAACCAACCATTTTCGGTAGTCACTTTAAGACCACCAATTGCTGCGCCATTACCTTGAGCGTGAGTTAAGCGTGCTGTGATTTTTTCACCAGCTAACTCATCTGCACTCACCATTTCAGCAGACATACTTTTGAGAACATTTTTTTGCTCTGTATTCGCCACAGCTTGAATACGATTGTATTGCGACGCGCCATGTTTTGCGGCTAATTTATCGTAATATTGTTGTGGGTTCATGCCTGTAACTGCGGTAATTTCCGCTGCGAGCAAGCACAGAATAATGCCATCTTTATCCGTCGACCAAGGCGTACCATCTTTACGTAAGAATGATGCTCCAGCACTTTCTTCGCCACCAAAGCCGAAACGACCTTCATGTAGGCCATCAACAAACCACTTAAAGCCAACAGGCACTTCACATAGGTCACGGCCTAAATCGGTAACCACACGATCAATTATCGCGCTTGATACAAGAGTTTTCCCTACTTGAACATCCGCTTTCCACTCACAACGATGACGGAATAAGTAATCAATACAAACTGCTAAATAATGGTTCGGATCCATTAAGCCTTGTGGCGTCACAATACCATGACGGTCATAATCTGGATCATTACCAAAAGCTAAGTCATAGTCATCTTTTAACTCAAGCAAGCTCGCCATCGCATAAGATGATGAACAATCCATACGAATCACGCCATCTTTATCAAGTGTCATAAACTGAAAAGAAGGATCAACGGTTTCATTCACTAACGTCATATCTAGCTGATACGTTTTCGCTATACGTCGCCAGTATTCAATCCCCGCCCCACCAAGTGGATCAATACCAATCTTAATATTCGCTTTTTGGATCGACTCAATATCAATCACGTTCACTAGGTCATCAACATAAGGTTGTACCAAATCAAGTGCTTTCACTTTATCTAGAGAATTGGCACAACGTTTAACGCCTTCTAGTCTTGCTGCAATATATTGATTTGCTTTATCTTCAATGCGCTGAGTAATTTCTGCTTCGGCTGGACCGCCGTGACTTGGATTATATTTGATACCACCATCTTGCGGTGGGTTATGCGATGGCGTGATCACAATGCCATCCGATTTATCTTGATGGGCAAGGTTATAAGTTAAGATCGCATGAGAAATGCCAGGCGTAGGAGTAAAGCCATTATCTTGCTGAACAATCACTTCGACACCATTTGCGACCAACACTTCGACTACCGAACGACAAGCTGGCTCAGATAGAGCATGGGTATCTTTACCGATAAACATTGGCCCTGTCAGCCCAGCAGCAACGCGTTCATCCACTACTGCTTGAGCAATCGCAAGGATATGCGCTTGGTTAAACGTGGCTTTACTTGAACAACCACGGTGACCTGAAGTACCAAATAATACTTTATGATCAACATTTGACGCATCAGGCTCGATAGAGAAGTAATCGCTCACTAGAGCGGGAATATTAACTAAGTCTTCAGGTAACGTTTTAGTACCTGCTCTAGGATGCAGAGACATTCAATAATCCTTTTTAGTGCTACTAAGATATAAAATCGAAAAAACCTCATAATACGTGATGAGTCAAATATTATGAGGCTCTTATTAAATCATTCTAATTAACGTTAGATGGCGTTACATACTTTATCAATCAAGTCTGCTTGAAAGCCCATTTGCGTCATTAGTTGCTGAACCATTTGGCGCTTACGGTTGGTATTATTATTAGTAATGACCCAAAACGGCGTATTTGGGATCGAGCGAGGCTTGGTCGTTTTACCGCTCGCTAACAAGGTTTCTTCATTATCAGCAAAGTAAACACGTGTACGACCTTTCACTTTTGCCGCTTCAGCAAAACTGGATGCTTCAATATGATACAAAGAAGATAAGATCAGCATAAAACGATCAATCGCTTTATCTTTCTCTGCAAACTCATCAGAAATAAGCAAAGATCGCATCACCTTGACGCCATCTGGCTTTTCTTGCTTAGCCGGCTTAGTTGATTCCACTGTATCAACGGTAACAGGATTCGTCATTGTTGCATTTGCTTGTGATCCTTGCTGCTCACCGATTAAAAGTCGACGTAAAATATCCGAGGCACTTTCACCAATATGCTGGGTTTGGCTCGCAATATAACGATAAAGTTCTTCATCTACTTCAATGGTTTTCATTGGCTTTTCACAATCTCAATCTGTTTAAACTCTAGAATGATTATACCTATAACTTACCGGATACTCTATGTTAAATACTCAGTGTTAGTAATAAAAAAGATCGTTTTGATCACTGAATGTTTTATTTTTTCATTACCGCACGGATAAAGTGCACAAATAATCAGCATTAAAAAACTAGTACGCCTTTCGACTCTAGTCTGAATTTATCTGGTGCTGATGGCATGATGTAAAATGAATATTTAGAATTTCAACGACCAATTTACTAAAGCGAGGATCTTGTAGACGTTTGTGGCTATTTCGCTTAGTTCTATCTCGAGATGGCATTTTACCAGGCTAAATGATTACTTTCGCATTATGACTGTATTATGATGTTTATTCGTACTTTCAGTTACAGGATTATTATGACTTCCCCACAACTTAACCATACAATTCAAGGTCAAGGCCCAGCAATCCTGCTCATTCATGGGCTTTTTGGCAGCTTAAGCAATCTAGGCTTATTAGCGAGAGACTTAGTTCAAGACCATACGGTTATTAGTGTTGATTTACGTAATCATGGGCATTCTTTTCATAGTGACACCATGAATTACGCTGTTATGGCGGATGATATCAATCACCTGTTAGTTGATTTAAATATTTCATCCGCCATAGTTATCGGCCACTCCATGGGCGGGAAAGTAGCAATGGCTCTTTGCAATATTGCCGCTGACAAAATCAGTAAACTCATCGTATTAGATATGGCACCCGTCGCCTATCAGCAAAGACGCCATGATAATGTTTTTTCAGGTTTAAAAGCCGTTATCAATGAAAAGCCTCAAAGCCGAAAACAAGCCTTAGACTGTTTGGCACGATATATTGAAATAGAGGGTGTGCGCCAATTCCTCGCTAAATCGTTACATACTAAAGATGGATACTTACAGTGGTTGTTCAATGTTGAGGGGATCATTAATAGCTATCAGCACATTCAAGACTGGGCCGAAATTTCTCCTTTCCACGGCGAAACTTTATTTTTAAAAGGCGCTGAATCTGACTACTTAATGCCAGAGAATCAAGCTGATATTCAAAAACAATTCCCAAATAGTAAAGCTCATATTATTGCTAATACTGGTCACTGGCTACATGCAGAAAAACCACTAGAGGTCATCCGTTCTATCCGTCGATTCATTAATAAATAATTCGCATTTCACTTATTCAGCGAGCGACTTCGCATTAACTTTCAATTGTATTAATGCTATAGTTCTGGGATAAAAAAACAACGGTGATCAAACGTATGCTTTACGAACATATCAATACTATAGAATCTCTAGGCTTAGATCTGTTTTTTGCATCGTTATTTTTATTGATTGGTTTAGCCATCAAAGATGTTTTAAAACAAGGTAATGTCCCGGTGTTTGGCCGTCGTATAGTATGGCTTGTTCTATTTTTAGGTTGTGCAGGCTTTATCGCCAAAGGATTAATCCAAATGAGCTGGGAAGGTACCGGCTTAGGCTAGCCACCGTACAACTGTAACGTATTCTTTTTAATTATATTGATACCGGCTTTTCCGGTAGTAGATAAATAGGTAATATTTCTATGGCAAGTGTAGGACTCTTCTTTGGTAGCGACACAGGTAATACTGAAGCAGTTGCTAAAATGATACAAAAAGAACTTGGCAAACAACTTGTGCACGTACAAGACATTGCGAAGAGCAGCAAGGAAGATATTGATAATTTTGATCTATTACTGCTTGGCATTCCAACTTGGTACTATGGTGAATCTCAATGTGACTGGGATGACTTTTTCCCTGAGCTTGAAGCAATAGATTTCTCAACTAAGCTCGTTGCTATTTTTGGTTGCGGTGACCAAGAAGATTATGCTGAGTACTTCTGTGATGCGATGGGAACCATTCGTGATATCGTCGAAGCGAAAGGCGGCACGATTATTGGTTACTGGCCAACAGAAGGTTATGAATTTGAAGCATCAAAAGCATTAGTTGATGACGATAACTTCATTGGCTTATGTATTGATGAAGACCGTCAACCAGAACTAACAGATGATCGCGTTAAAACTTGGTCAAAGCAGATTTATGATGAAATGTGTCTAGCAGAATTAGCTGATTAATCAAAATTTTGTGACATATCAAGATACCTCCTCTGTGAGGTATTTTGTTATCCTCACTCTAATGCTATAGTCATTTTAGATACATTTTTACAACATATAATGAAACGCAGTGAACTTGGTCGGTTAGTTCGAGTCATATTTACTGATGTCATTCATACCTTCTGTTTTTAACGCAGAATCTCACAGGAAAGTACAATGCCAGATAACAACCAAGCTCTAAAGGAAGCAGGTCTTAAAGTCACCTTACCTCGATTAAAAATTCTCGAGGTACTGCAACAACCAGACTGCCAACATATCAGTGCCGAGGATTTATATAAGAAACTGATCGATCTTGGTGAAGAAATTGGCCTTGCAACGGTTTATCGTGTTTTGAACCAATTTGATGACGCAGGTATCGTAACTCGTCACCATTTTGAAGGTGGAAAGTCTGTTTTCGAACTATCAACTCAACATCACCATGACCACCTTGTTTGCCTTGATTGCGGTGAAGTGATTGAATTTACCGATGACCTTATTGAAGAGCGACAAAAAGAAATTGCTGCTAAATATAATGTCGTGCTAACAAACCATAGTTTGTACCTGTACGGTCGCTGTGCTAGCGGCAATTGTAAAACAGAGACTAACGCACACAAAACTAAGTAAATTTTATAGTTCACTTGCTGCTTATTTTAGTTTGATACAAATAAAAACGCACCTCATATGAGGTGCGTTTTTTATCGGCCAATCAAACTA
The DNA here is from genome assembly GCF_053544035.1 of Vibrio sp. E150_018. Taxonomy (NCBI): domain Bacteria; kingdom Pseudomonadati; phylum Pseudomonadota; class Gammaproteobacteria; order Vibrionales; family Vibrionaceae; genus Vibrio; species Vibrio sp. E150_018. The sequence continues at coordinate 112,214 of NZ_JBHGNY010000008.1, forward strand.
ATAAGGCGAGAAAGCTCTCACCTTACATGGATATATTGGCATAAATATATTGCTTATTGAGCGTCGATTTTAGCCCAGGTATCGCGTAAGCCAACTGTACGGTTAAATACTAACGATTCTGGAATAGAATCTTTAGCATCAACACAGAAGTAGCCAGTACGCTCAAACTGAAAACCAACTCCTGCTTCAGCATTGGCCAAGCTGGGCTCCACATAAGCTTTCTTAACAACTAAAGACTCAGGGTTAATCGTCGCTGCAAAGTCATCCGCCGCTGCAGGGTTTGGTACAGTGAAAAGACGATCATATAAACGAACGTCAGCCTCTAGGCCTTTTTCAGCTGAAACCCAATGGATAACACCTTTTACTTTACGGCCATCACTTGGATTTTTACCCAAAGTTTCTGGATCGTAAGTACAGTAAATCGTCGTTACGTTACCTTGCTCATCTTTTTCAATACGATTCGCTTGGATCACATAAGCTCCGCGTAGACGAACTTCTTTACCAAGAACTAAGCGTTTATATTTCTTGTTTGCTTCTTCACGAAAATCATCCGCTTCAATCCACACTTCACGTGTAAAAGGAACCTCACGACTCCCCATTTCAGGTTTATTCGGGTGATTTGCGATCGTCAATACTTCTTCACCTTCAAAGTTTTCAATTACCACTTTGACCGGATCAAGTACCGCCATTGCACGAGGTGCATTTTCATTTAGATCTTCACGAATACACGCTTCCAGTGAACCAAACTCAATCATGTTATCTTGCTTAGTCACACCAATACGTGAACAAAACTCGCGAATAGAGCCCGGAGTAAATCCTCGACGGCGTAAACCAGAAATCGTTGGCATACGTGGGTCATCCCAACCAGTCACTAATTTCTCAGTGACTAATTGGTTGAGTTTACGCTTAGACATAACCGTATATTCTAAGTTTAAGCGGCTAAATTCGTACTGATGTGGTTGTGATTCAATCGTAATATTGTCTAAAACCCAGTCATATAAACGGCGGTTGTCTTGAAATTCCAGCGTACATAATGAGTGAGTAATACCTTCTAACGCATCAGAAATACAATGAGTAAAGTCATACATTGGGTAAATGCACCACTTATCCCCTGTTTGATGGTGATTGATAAAACGCACACGATAAATCACAGGATCGCGCATAACGATAAACGAAGATGCCATATCAATCTTAGCACGCAGACAAGCCTTACCTTCTTCAAATCCACCATTACGCATTTTCTCAAATAACGCTAAGTTTTCTTCCACACTGCGGTCGCGGTATGGGCTATTTTTTCCTGGCTCTTTTAACGTGCCACGATATTCACGAATTTCATCAGGGGTCAGCTCATCAACATAGGCTAAACCTTTTTCAATCAACTCTACAGCGTAACCATATAGCGCATCAAAATAGTTAGATGAGTAGCAGATCTCGCCATCCCAATTAAAACCTAACCAATTCACGTCTTGCTTGATTGACTCAACGTACTCAATGTCTTCTTTCGCTGGGTTAGTATCATCAAAGCGAAGGTTACACTTTCCCTGGTAATCTTGTGCCAAACCAAAGTTTAAACAAATAGACTTAGCATGCCCAATATGCAGATAGCCATTAGGTTCTGGTGGGAAACGGGTATGAATCCCTGTGTGTTTGCCATCCGCTAAATCCTTATCAATAATTTGACGGATAAAGTTAGATGGTCGAGCCTCAGCTTCACTCATCGATAGTACCTCAATAAATATAAGAGTCTTTTTATAATTAGGGCTAATGATCCACAATTCTAGCCCTTTACACAACTAGAAGTGATATTTTCTTTATTAAAAAGACCAAAAGTCTTCCAAGCCGTCAAAATTCACGCTTTTACTATTGGCCACATTTTGCAACAGGATAAAAAAAGGCTCCACAATAGGAGCCTTTATCTGGACAAGTTGATTACCAATTACGGTAGGACAACATCCGATAAATCATCAGAAGCCGGGATAGCTTTCATCTCACCTGCAACGATTTCAGCAAGTGGACCAAGAATAACTTGAAGGTTATTTTCACCCAATTTCACAACACCTTTTGCGCCAAGCTTTTTCAATACCGCTTCATCTACGATTGAGCGATCCTTCAATGTTAAGCGTAAGCGAGTGATACAAGCATCAATCGTCGTCACATTACTGTGACCACCTAACGCTTTTAAGTATTGGCGAGCAACCGCACCTGAAGGTTTCTCTGTCTTGTCAGCAGAAGCAGACACTTCTTCATCTTCACGACCTGGCGTTTTCATGTTGAAAACTCGGATTAAGAAGCTGAAGATAAAGAAGTAAGCAACACCAAAACATAAACCAATAACGAGTAGAGTCCAAGGTTTAGTTGCTAGACCCCAGTTCAATCCAAAGTCGATTAGACCCGCAGAAAAACCAAAGCCATGTAACGTGCCAAACATGTTAGCAACCACTAAAGATAGACCCGTTAATACTGCGTGTACTGCATACAAACCAGGTGCTAGGAACATGAACATGAACTCTAGAGGCTCTGTAATACCTGTTAGGAATGAACAGAAAGCAACTGAGAACAATGCACCAGCAACTTGGCTACGGCGCTCAGATGGAGCCGCTAGATACATAGCTAAAGCACCAGCAGGTAGACCAAACATCATGATAGGGAAGAAACCATTCATGAATACCCCAGCCGATTTGTCACCGCCGAAGTAACGGTTCAAGTCACCGGTTTTAACAATATCTTTCACGCTATCAACAACCGCTGTAATTTCTGGTGTTACTGCATTTTTAAAGGTAAATGTGTGTTCTTGGCCTACTATTAGCGTTTTAGCAACCGCAGGATCAACACATAATTGGTGAATATTAGAGAACGCACCAGAAGCCGTTACCATGATTTCTTGACATGAACCCATGCCAAACCAGAAGTAAGAATTAAGTACATGGTGAAGACCCACAGGAATTAAGGCACGGTTCAATGTACCGTAAATAAATTGACCAATTGCGCCAGACGTTGAAATGCTATGAGCTAAAGCATCAAGACCATGTTGAACTGCTGGCCAAACCACACCAAAAATAGCGCCAGCAACTAATGCGACTAAACCTGACATAATTGGTACTAAACGACGACCAGAGAAAAAAGCTAACCATTCTGGTAAACGAGTAGCATGGAATGCGTTGTAACAATGCCCTGCAATGATACCAGCAAAAATACCGCCGAAGAATGACATATTAACTTCAGCATCGATTTGTTGTGCTGTTGCAGTTAATACAAAGTAAGCAACGGCACCGGCTAAACCAGCCGCACCCGCACCATCTTTAGATAAACCAATTGCAATACCTAAACCAAATAGTAAAGGTAATTGGCTGAAAATAGCATTACCGGCTGATGCCATAAATGCGATGTCTAACAGGTCAGGTTGACCCAGACGAAGTAGAAGCGCTGCAACAGGTAATGTTGCAATAGGTAACATCAACGCTTTACCTAGTCTTTGTGCATATCCAAGTATATTCACCGTAATTCCCCCCTATAGGATTGGTAAAATTCGTATCACTTATTTTTCTTAAAGAATTTAGTACAACGACAGTCTATTCGATTAATTTTGGCCCGCAAATTAAAACCCTATTATTTGTGATCTTTATCAATAGTTATTTGCGAGTTTGCGTCATTCTTGTGAAGGATTTATCTTATTTATACTGGATAGTTTTCAAAACTTATTTTATCATGCAAAATAATGAAGTGAATATCCTATTCTAAATTTTATTTTTGTCCTATAAGAGGTGTACTGTGAGACTAATTCCACTCGATAATGCAAATGAAGTTGGCCTATGGTCAGCTCGCCATATTATAAATAAAATCAACAAGTTCAACCCAACAGAAGATCGTCCTTTTGTTCTTGGTTTACCGACAGGTGGCACACCTCTAATGACTTATAAGCAGCTAATTAAACTACATAAAGCTGGCGAAGTAAGTTTTAAGCACGTTGTGACATTTAACATGGATGAATATGTTGAATTAGCAACGGATCATCCTGAATCTTACCGTTCATTTATGTATGAAAACTTTTTCAACCATATTGATATTCAAGAAAAAAACATCAACTTACTCAACGGCAATACCGATGACCATGAGGCTGAGTGCAAGCGTTACGAAGATAAAATCAAGTCCTACGGTCGTATCAACTTATTCATGGGTGGTGTAGGTAACGATGGCCACATTGCATTCAATGAACCCGCTTCTTCTCTGTCTTCACGAACTCGAATTAAAACACTGACTGAAGATACACGAATCGCTAATTCACGTTTCTTTAATGGTGATATTAGTCAAGTACCTAAATATGCGCTAACTATCGGTGTTGGTACGTTACTAGATTCTGAAGAAGTTATGATTTTGATCACAGGCCACAATAAAGCACACGCTTTGCAAGCGGCGGTCGAAGGCTCAGTCAATCACCTTTGGACGGTATCTGCTTTACAACTGCATGCAAAATCAGTAATTGTGTGTGATGAACCTTCAACTCAAGAGCTTAAAGTAAAAACGGTTAAATACTTTAAAGAACTTGAAGCAGAAAATATTAAGAACTTGAAATAGAGGATGCCGACTATGTATGCTCTGATAAATGCAACAATCTACACAGGTCATGACGTACTTACAGAGCATGCTGTGATAGTGGATGCAGGTAAAATTCAATCTATCGTTAAAATGGATGAACTACCAAAAGAGATAGAGATTCACGATCTACAAGGCGCAAATCTTAGTCCAGGTTTTATCGATCTACAGTTAAATGGTTGTGGCGGCGTAATGCTGAATGACGCAATCACCGCCGATACCATGCATATCATGCACAAAGCCAATTTAAAATCTGGCTGTACTAGCTTTTTGCCAACATTAATCACATCCTCTGATGAAGATATGCAACAAGCTATTTCTGCAGCTCGTGAATATCAGCGACGCTACCAAAACCAATCATTGGGATTACATTTAGAAGGTCCTTACCTTAATGTGCTGAAAAAAGGCATCCACCGTCCTGATTTTATTCGCAAATCAGATGATGAGATGATCCAAACGATTTGTGATAACCACGATGTGATAGCCAAGGTAACCTTAGCACCAGAGCAAAATGAACCAGCGCATATTCAACGTTTAAGAAATGCAGGTATCGTTGTGTCCATCGGCCACACTAACGCTACTTACCAAGAGGCTCGTCAAGGTTTTGCTAATGGTATTACATTTGCAACACACCTTTTCAATGCAATGACTCCGATGGTTGGACGTGAACCAGGTGTTGTAGGTGCAATCTACGATACTTCAGAAGTTTATGCTGGTATTATTGCTGATGGCTTCCATGTAGACTATGCCAATATCCGAATCGCCCATAAAATCAAAGGTGATAAGCTAGTATTAGTGACGGATGCCACAGCTCCAGCAGGAGCTGACATGGATCACTTTATTTTTGTGGGTAAGAAAGTATATTACCGAAATGGTAAGTGTGTTGATGAAAATGGCACACTTGGTGGTTCAGCTTTAACCATGATTGAAGCCGTACAAAATACGGTTGAGCATGTAGGTATCGCTTTAGACGAAGCACTGAGAATGGCCACGCTTTATCCTGCACGAGCAATCGGCGTAGAGAGACAGCTTGGTGAAATCAAACCGGGAATGGTCGCAAACCTCACTGTGTTTGATCGTGACTTCAATGTAAAAGCGACGGTTGTTAACGGACAATACGAGCAGACATAGAATGAATGGCGGACAAATTGGTAATGTAGATTTAGTCAAACAACTTAATAGCGCGGCAGTATATCGCCTAATTGACCAACAAGGTCCAATTTCGAGAATACAAGTTGCCGATGTTAGCCAACTAGCCCCCGCCAGTGTCACTAAGATCACTCGCCAACTACTTGAGCGAGGATTAATTAAAGAAGTAGCACAACAAGCCTCCACTGGGGGTAGGCGTGCTATTTCTTTAACTACAGAAACGACCCCTTTCCATTCCATCGCTATTCGTTTAGGCCGAGACTACATCCAGTTAAGTATCTATGACTTAAGCGGCCATGAACTTGCCAATCATCACGCCTCTTTTAAATATGATAAACAACAAGATTTATTTGATGGTTTAGTCCTACATACCAAAGCATTCATCAATCAACACAAAGATACTATCGAGCAATTAATTGCTATTGGTGTCACTCTTCCTGGCTTAGTTAACCCTGAGACTGGGGTAGTTGAATACATGCCAAATACCGAGATCGATAACCTTTCTTTAGGTAAATTATTAAGCGATACATTTGAAGTTGAAACCTTTGTCGGTAACGATATTCGAGGATTAGCACTGGCTGAACATTATTTTGGTGCAAGTCGTGACTGCCAAGATTCCATCTTAGTGAGTGTTTATCGAGGCACTGGTGCAGGTATCATAGTTAACGGTCAAGTATTCTTAGGCTCTAACCGCAACGTAGGTGAAATCGGTCACGTACAAATTGAACCACTAGGCGATCGCTGCCAATGTGGTAATTTTGGTTGTTTAGAAACCATTGCCGCCAACCCTGCAATTATTGCTCATGTACAATCACGACTTGATCAAGGCTTCCCCTCAAGCTTATCTCGTGTCGATAAGCTTACCATGAGTGTGATTTGTGAACATGCAAATCAAGGAGATGACCTAGCTAGCCAAGCACTTATCCGTGTTGGCCACTACCTAGGTAAAGCCATCGCCATGACGGTTAACTTATTTAATCCACAAAAAATAATTATCGCAGGTGAACTGGTCAAATCGAAAGATATTATCTTTCATGCCATTCAACGAAATATTGAAAGCCATTCACTAACCGCTTTCCACAAAAACCTTCCGATTGTGGAATCCAAACTGTATGAGCAGCCTACCATTGGGGCATTTGCTATGATCAAGCGCGCAATGCTTAATGGTGTATTACTACAAAAATTACTGGGCGAATGAGATAAATAACACACTCTTTGAGTGCTTAAGTATATAATTCCGACGGGTATATCAATTGATATTCCCGTTTTTTATTTTAGGGAAAGGAATATTATATGGATCTCTTGCTTATTATCGCCGCTTTTGTTTCCGGCTTTATCGCGCTCAAATGCAGCCTTCCACCATTAGTCGGCTTTTTAATTGCAGGGTTTGGCTTGCAGTATGCAGGCTTTACTAGTAACGAAACCATATCGACATTATCCGATTTAGGTGTCACTCTTTTGCTATTCACTATCGGACTAAAGCTAGATGTGAAAACCTTACTCGCGAAAGAGATTTGGGCCAGTGCAACCTTGCATAATTTACTATCTACAACTTTTTTCACTTTAACTCTACTAGGCCTAAAGACTATCGGGATAAGCCTATTTAGCGATGTAGACACCACTCAAATACTGCTACTTGGTTTTGTATTATCCTTTTCCAGTACCGTATTTGCGATTAAAAGTTTAGAAGAAAAAGGCAGCATGAATTCCACCTTTGCCACCATATCAATTGGCATCTTGATCATGCAGGATATTTTTGCCGTACTTTTTCTTACCATTTCAACCGGTAAACTACCTGAATGGTATGCACTCGCGCTGTTTATTCTTCCCTTTCTTCGTCCTCTTTTTTATAAAATCCTCGACAAATGTGGTCACGGCGAGATGCTTGTCTTATACGGTTTTTTTATGGCGCTAGTCATGGGGGCTGGGCTTTTCAATCTCGTGGGAATGAAGGCAGATTTAGGTGCATTAATTTTAGGTATGCTGCTTGCAGGTCACTATAAAGCATCAGAGTTATCTAAATCTCTCTTTAACATTAAAGAACTATTCTTAGTTTGTTTTTTCTTAAACATTGGTTTATCTGCTCCACCTACTTTAGACGGCTTTATTCTTGCTCTGCTATTGCTTTGCTTATTGCCAATTAAGGGCGCGCTGTACTACGTCGTCATAAACCTATTTAAATTCCGTGTACGTACATCTTTACTCGTTTCACTTACCCTACTTAACTACAGCGAATTTGGACTCATAGTCTCAGGACTTGCTTATAAACTCGGTTGGTTACCCGACGAAATGATGATCGCGATTGCTATGGCTGTCTCTTTATCTTTCATTATTGCTGCGCCAATCAATAGTATGAGCCACAAAATCTATCGTTACACATCGCACTGGTTAAGAGATCAAGCGGATGAAAAACTGCACCTTAAAGACAAACGTATTAACCCTGGCCATGCCCAAGTCCTTATTCTCGGCATGGGCCGCATAGGTACAGGTGCTTACGATGAAATTCGTACCCGTTATGGAAAAATCAGCTTAGGCATAGAAACTCGATCAGATGTTGTACAAACACATAAAACCAGTGGTAGGAATGTCATCCAAGGCGATGCAACCGATTCTGATTTCTGGGAGCGCATCCTTGATATTGCCAATGTAAAGTTAGTATTACTTGCTATGCCCCATCATCAAGGGAATCAATCAGCACTCGAGCAGTTAAAAGCTCGTAACTACCAAGGGAAAATTGCGGCGATTGCCGAATATCCAGATCAGGTGGTTGAAATGACGGAAAATGGCGTAGATGCTGCCTTTAATATTTATAACGAAGCTGGTGCGGGTTTTGCTCGCCATGTATGCGACAAACTCAATCCACAATTCAAGACAATGCAACCCGGCGATTGGGATACAAGTAATAATTTAACTTAGTATCCATCGAATCGGATAAAAACCGACCAAGAGTGGATAGAATCTATAAATATATCGATTTTGGTGAATTCTATTCACACAAATTACTTTTATGTAATTAATTTAATAATGATTGGTTGATTTTTTTGTTGGTCATGGCAAATTGGATTCAACAGATTAAATTAACTCTAATAAACGACTAGAAGTTTAAAACGGATTTTAAGGAAGAGAATATGTGTTCAATATTTGGCATTTTAGATATTAAATCGGATCCCACCCCACTACGCCCATTGGCGCTAGAAATGTCTAAAAAGCTTCGTCACCGAGGTCCAGACTGGTCAGGTATCTACGCTTCAGATAAAGCGATTCTAGCTCACGAGCGTCTATCTATCGTAGGTTTAAACAGCGGCGCACAACCTCTGTATAGCGAAGATAAAAAACACATCTTAGCGGTCAATGGTGAAATTTATAACCATAAAGAAATTCGTGCTCGCTATGCTGACAAATTTAACTTTCAAACCGATTCTGACTGTGAAGTTATCCTAGCGCTATACCAAGAATTAGGTGAAAACTTATTAGAAGAACTAAACGGTATCTTTGCTTTTATCTTATATGATGAAGAAAAAGACAAATACTTAGTTGGTCGTGATCACATCGGTATTATCCCTCTTTATCAAGGTTACGACGAACACGGTAACTACTACGTAGCATCAGAGATGAAAGCACTAGTTCCTGTTTGTAAAACCATCAGTGAATTCCCTCCAGGCAGCTACTACGGTTCTGATGATGCGGAACCTGTCCGCTACTACCAGCGTGATTGGATGGAATATGCAGCCGTACAAGGTAACTTAACGAGCAAAGAAGACTTAACTCAAGCACTAGAAGATGCAGTCAAACGTCAGCTAATGACGGATGTACCATACGGCGTATTACTTTCTGGTGGCCTTGACTCTTCTATTACTTCTGCGGTTGCCAAACGTTTTGCTGCCATGCGTATCGAAGATGACAGTCAATCTCAAGCTTGGTGGCCACAACTGCACTCTTTTGCGATTGGTCTAGAAGGTGCACCTGATTTAAAAGCCGCTCGTGAAGTAGCTGATAAGCTGGGTACTGTTCACCATGAAATGACCTACACGGTTCAAGAAGGTATCGATGCCATTCGTGACGTGATTTATCACATTGAAACTTACGATGTTACTACGATTCGCGCTTCTACCCCAATGTTCCTACTCGCACGTAAAATTAAAGCGATGGGGATTAAAATGGTTCTTTCTGGTGAAGGCGCCGATGAAATCTTTGGTGGTTACTTGTACTTCCACAAAGCACCAAATGCTAAAGAGTTCCATGAAGAAACGGTACGTAAGCTACTTGCTCTTAACATGTTTGACTGTGCCCGTGCTAACAAATCATTAGCGGCTTGGGGGGTTGAAGGACGTGTTCCATTCTTAGACAAAGAGTTTATCGATGTTGCAATGCGCTTGAACCCTGAAGACAAGATGTGCGGTAACGGAAAAATGGAAAAACACGTTTTACGTGAATGTTTTGAGCATTACTTGCCAGAGTCGATCGCATGGCGTCAAAAAGAACAATTCTCAGATGGCGTTGGTTATAACTGGATTGATTCTTTAAAAGCACAAGCAGAAGAGAAAGTAACTGATCAGCAACTAAAGACTGCAGCATTTAAATTCCCATACAACACACCGACAACTAAAGAAGGTTATGTATACCGTGAGATTTTTGCGGAATTATTCCCTCTAGAATCAGCAGCGGAATGTGTACCGGGAGGACCATCTGTAGCCTGTTCATCAGCCACTGCGATCGAATGGGATGAATCATTTAAAAACAACGCCGATCCATCAGGTCGCGCCGTGAAAGCAGTCCATAACGACGCTTATTAATCCCAATCTTTCTTGCCTAAAGGTTTGAATGATAGATCTGAATTCTGCATCCTGAAGCCACTGGGTATATAATAAAAGCCTACCGCACATGAGTGTTGGTAGGCTTTATCAATTACAGAGCTAATCTTAAAAAATCACCTCTAACTATTTGTTGAAATTATTCCGATATTATTTACGCCACTCCACGTCACTATTTTCAACCCTTACTTCAACCTCTTGATTTATCAGTGTTATAAGCAAAATTGATCGTTTTTCACCATCAGGCTCTTGATAAATAGCTTTAAGCCCAGAAAATTGGCCAGATTTTATTTGAATGGTTTCACCTTTTTTAGGTATTTGTTTTTCTAATAATTCTTCTTGATAAATCCGACACTGTAAGTGTTGAATCAAAGCCCCTGATACTTTATGTGGTTTACCGCCAAAGCGAACAAAATCCATCACACCTCTGGTTGAACGAATAGTCGTAAAGCTAAGGTGCTCTTCATCTTCTAATGCGATAAATATATAAGAAGGAAACAATGGCTCCATGACTTGTTTCCTTTTTCCTCTTAGGATTTTTTCTATTTCAATTTCAGGGTAATAGCACTCGACGCCTTGGTTTTCCAAATGCATTTTGGCCCTTTTTTGCTCACCACGCTTACAATACAATAAATACCAAGACTTCATACAATCCATACCCTAGAAAATTTTATCTATTCTAACAGTTATCCCTATTAGTAATAAATGATGAAATCTAATCGCAACACATTACAACATTAACTTACACTTTACATTACCGCCAATCTTGCAACCTGGGAGGTTATTTTGTAATCAAACAATAAATAAATGATAATTTGATGGCAAATTAGGATTGTGATTTTGAAATTTGAGCTGTATATATAATGTAACATTAGATTCTGTGATCTAAAGCATAATTAAAACTAATGCTAAATGTAAATCGATATGACAATTTAAAAATCTTATTTATCGGTCACCAGCACAACATTATATGGCAAATATAACCTTCATTATAAAGCCACCACACAAATGGAAACTCACATGACAACACAACAAGTCACTGTTTCAAAGACTAAATCATTTATGACTGTGTCCATGATTGAATTATGGGAACGATTTGGTTACTACGGCATGCAAGCACTAATCGTTTACTTCATGATTCAACGCCTAGGGTTTGAAGATTCACGCGCAAACTTAGTATGGGGTGCTTGTGCCGCATTAATTTATGTTTCACCAGCAATCGGCGGCTGGATTGGCGATAAGATCTTAGGTACTAAACGTACTATGATCATGGGGGCATTTATTCTGGCTCTTGGTTATGCCTTAATGACACTGCCGTCTGAAAATACTTGGGTACTCTTTTTTGCACTAGGTGTTATCGTCGTCGGTAATGGTATGTTTAAACCAAACGCTGGTAACCTTGTACGTAAAATATACGAAGGTGATGATTCTAAAATCGACAGTGCGTTTACTATCTACTACATGGCGGTAAACATTGGTTCAACGATTTCGATGTTATTAACGCCTTGGGTGAAAGACTACGTCAATGACAATTATCACAATGAATTCGGTTGGCATGCAGCATTTGCGGTGTGTTGTGTAGGCTTATTAGTCGGTTTGGCTAACTTCTTCGTAATGCGTAATACTTTAGGCGCTTACGGTTCTGAACCAGATACTAAACCTGTCGATGGTCGTAAACTTACTTTCGTTCTATTGGGGTCGATAGTTGCTGTTGCAATTTCTGCGGTTATTTTAGAATATCAAACTCTTGCTCGTATATTTGTTTACCTTGCGGGTATCGTTGTTTTAGGTATTTTCACTCATCTAATTCGTAGCAGCGAGCAACATGAGCGTGCTGGTCTTATTGCTGCACTCGTTCTGATCATACAAACGGTTTTCTTCTTTATTTTCTACCAACAAATGTCTACGTCATTGGCTCTATTTGCACTACGTAACGTTGATCTGAACTTCACTGTTTTTGGTAGCCATCTATTAACTTGGTCTCCAGCACAGTTCCAGGCATTGAACCCTATTTGGATCATGCTACTCAGTCCTATTCTTGCTTTGATTTATTCAAAAGCTGGCGCAAAAAATAAGGACCTTTCTATTGCTGCGAAATTTGCTCTAGGTTTTGCTGTCGTAGCAGTTGGCTTCTTTGTTTATGGCTTTGCAGGTAACTTTGCAGTAAACGGTAAAACAACGTCTTGGGTGATGATTATCGGCTACGGTGCATACTCTCTAGGTGAATTATTAGTAAGTGGCCTGGGCCTTGCGATGATTGCTCGTTATGCTCCTGAGCGTATGGGGGGCTTTATGATGGGGGCTTATTATGTTGCTTGTGGTATTTCTCAATACTTAGGTGGTGTTGTGGCTAACTTTGCTAGCATTCCAAAAGGTATGACTGAACCATTAGAAACATTGGCTATCTATACGACCCTATTCAACAAACTAGGTATGGCTGCAGTAGTTTGTACTTTTATGGCATTAGCTGTTCTACCGTTAATGCGCCGCCTTGATAAAAAACACCAAGGTATTCAGTAATTAACTACCGACCATAGTTACTAACTGAATCCTCAACGTGTAAAAAATACCGCACAATTCAACTGAACTGTGCGGTATTTTTATGTTAGATAGCCAGATAAATTCAATACATTATTGCGTAGAACGAATCAAGTCAGCCATCATTTCAATATGCTCATCCGAGTCGTTTAAACATTCAATATAACGGTAGGCTTGCCCACCAGCTCCTTGATAGATGTCTTTACATTCAATGGCAATTTCTTCCAAGGTTTCGATGCAATCACAAGCAAAGGCCGGTGAAATAACATCTAAGGTGGCAAGTTTCTTATCCGCTAAATTTTCGAGCGTTTTATCGGTATAAGGTTGTAGCCACTCTTCTTTACCAAAGCGGGATTGGTAACTCATGCCTATTTGCTGTTGCGATAAGCCAAGCTCAAGACGCAACAACTCTGTGGTTGTTTCACAGTGCTTCGGATAAACATCACCTTGATTGGCAAGACGCTGTGGGATCCCATGATATGAACACAGTAGATAGTCACCTTGCCCATGCTGCTGCCAGTAATCGCGAATCTTACTTGCCAGCGCTTTAATGTATAAAGGGTGCTGATGATAATCACGAATTAAGTGATAACCCGGCAAGGCAATCATTTTACTCAAACTACGTGATAGCGCATCGGATACCGCCGCGGTGGTGGTACTCGAATACTGAGGATATAAAGGCAGTACGGTAATCGTATCGCAGCCCTGCTCAATCAGCTTATTAATGCCACTTTCAATACTAGGGTTACCATAAGTCATCCCTAGCTCTACCGGGAGTGTGAGCCTCTGTGCAAGCTTTTCGGCTTGGCGCTTTGAATACACCATTAAAGGTGAACCTTCATCCATCCAAACTTGTTGGTAAATCTTAGCTACTTTGGGTGAGCGCAACGGTAAAATCACGCCATTAAGTAAAGGCCACCAAAGTAACTTCGGGATGCTCACAACGCGTTTATCACTCAAGAAAGGTTTTAAAAAGTCTTTAACCCCTTTAGCAGATGGGGATTCTGGCGTTCCAAGGTTGACTAATAAAATGCCTGTTTGGCTTGCGACTGATTTGCCCATCCTCGACCTCTACAAAAAGATATAAAAAAAGCGACATTACGAATAATGTCGCTCAATATAACAAAAATCTTACTTAGTCACTTATCTATTTTGCCTATCAAATCAATCGTAAAATAGACACTACAGTGAGACTAAAAATTAAGATAATGCTTTTTCGATGTCAGCACTTACTTCTGAAACCTGCTTAGTACCATCAAATTTCAAATATTGAGTGTGACCCGCTTCTGCTTCTTTATTGTAGTAAGCGATAAGAGGAGCCGTTTGCTCATGGTAAACACCTAGGCGAGCACGTACTGTCTCTTCTTTATCATCATCACGTACTACTAGATCTTCACCTGTTACGTCATCTTTACCTTCCACTTTAGGTGGGTTGTAAGTCACGTGGTAAGTACGGCCTGATGCTAGGTGAGCACGACGGCCTGCCATACGATCAACAATCACGCTGTCAGCAACGTCAAATTCGATCACATAATCCACTTCAACACCAAGTTCTTTCAAGCCATCTGCTTGAGGGATAGTGCGTGGGAAACCATCAAGTAAGAAACCTTTTTCACAATCCGCTTGTGCAATGCGCTCTTTGATAAGACCAAGAATAATGTCATCAGAAACGAGTTGACCCGCATCAATAACCGCTTTCGCTTGCTTGCCCATTTCAGTGCCTGCTTTAATTGCAGCACGTAACATGTCACCAGTTGAAATTTGTGGAATACCAAACTTGTCCATGATGAATTGAGCTTGAGTACCTTTACCAGCACCCGGAGCACCTAAAAGAATGATGCGCATGTATATTCCTCTTATTTAAAATTTTTATACCGAAGCTCACTGTAATGAATGTAAAACAATGGAGACACTGCGGTAAGTTTCGGTATAAGGATGAAGTCAGCATATCCCTGTTGTATCAAAAAATACTGACCTATTACAAAACTAGGGCCAGAATTTTACCACAAATTCCAGCCCCATTTCATTTTTACTTAATAAGAAGTGCGTTGATTGCACCAACAAAGTGACTTGGATCTTCCATTGCGCCGCGTTCTGCAAGCATAGCTTGGCCAAGTAACACTTCAACCCAACGGCCAAAGGCTTCTTCATCTGCTTCATCTGCCATACGTTTCACTAACGCATGATTAGGGTTTAGCTCGAAGATATACTTCACTTCAGGCACTTCTTGTCCAGCTGCCGCTAACAGTTTTGCCATCTGTGTACCCATTTCATAATCATCAGTCACTACAACCGCAGGCGTACTCGCAAGCTTGAAGGTCGTGCGAACTTCTTTTACTCGGTCACCCAAATAATTTTTAGTACGCTCAACAACCGATTTAAACTCTTCTTCCTTTTCTTTCTGCTGCTCTTTTTCGGCTTCATCTTCAAATTTAGACAGATCTAAACCCGCTTTAGTGATTGCTTGGAATTGTTTGCCATCGAACTCAGTTAAGTAATTCATTAACCATTCATCAATACGGTCAAACATAAGAATCACTTCCAGACCTTTCGCTTTAAATTGCTCTAGGTGTGGGCTATTTTTTGCCGCAGCGTAGCTATCAGCCGTTAGATAATAAATTTTATCTTGACCTTCTTTCATACGCTCAACATAAGAAGCTAAAGATATGGTTTGCTCTGAATTATCAACATGAGTCGAGGCAAAGCGCATTAAACCAGCAATTTTCTCTTTATTTGAGAAATCTTCTGCCGGGCCTTCTTTTAGAACAAGACCAAATTCTTTCCAAAAGCTTTGGTATTTTTCTTCATCACGGTTGGCCATTTTTTCCAACATGCCAAGAACACGTTTAGTGCACGCACTTCTTAACGATTGAGTGATCTTGTTATCCTGCAAAATTTCACGAGATACATTTAATGGCAGATCGTTAGAATCAATTAAGCCTTTTACAAAACGTAAGTAAGAAGGCATAAACTGCTCAGCATCGTCCATAATAAAGACGCGTTGTACATACAGTTTCAAGCCGGCTTGATGATCTCGATTCATCATATCCCAAGGTGCTTTCGATGGGATATATAACAAGCTAGTATAATCGTTCTTACCTTCAACCTTGTTATGGCTCCAGGTCAATGGATCGGCAAAGTCATGCGAAACATGCTTATAGAACTCAATATACTCTTCATCATTGATCTCGCTTTTCGCGCGCGTCCATAATGCTTGAGCTTTGTTGATTTGCTCCCAAGACGCTTCTTTTTTAGTGACTTTAGTGCCATCTTCATTTTCTTCGCCAGTTTCAACATCTTTTTCTGTCCAAATGGATACTGGAATACCAATATGGTCAGAGTACTTACCAATCACATCACGCAGACGATATTCATTTAAGAATTCTTTACCTTCTTCACGCATGTGCAAAATAATATCAGTACCACGTGCTTCTTTGGTGATGTCTTCAATTGTGTAATCGCCTTCTCCCGCAGAATGCCACTGCACTGCTTTATCTGCAGGTAGGCCTGCCGCGCGCGTGCGAACCGTTACCGCATCCGCCACAATGAAAGCCGAATAGAAGCCAACACCAAATTGACCAATGAGTTGTGAATCTTTACTTTGGTCTTCTGATAATTTAGAAAAGAAATCTGCCGTACCTGATTTCGCAATCGTTCCTAGGTGTTCAATGACATCTTCACGTGACATACCAATACCATTATCAGAAATAGTCAGCGTATTGGTTTCACTATTGAAAGAGAGTTTAACGCCTAGATCGGCATCACCTTGGTACAAATCTGCATTTGATAATGCTTGAAAACGTAACTTATCAGCTGCATCAGAGGCATTAGAGATTAGCTCTCGCAAGAAGATTTCTTTATTAGAATACAGAGAGTGAATCATCAAATGCAGTAGTTGTTTTACTTCTGATTGAAATCCACGTGTTTCTTTATTTGTTGTCATTGTATCGCTCATTAGAACTCCACTCTTGTTTGTACAGATGGTATTACAAAGCTGTTTGTTAAAAACTTACTCTACAAATTTGGGCTGGCGAATATAAATTCAAGGTGAAAATTCATCAAAACCGTGTTTTTCTTATCACTTTTCATTATCATGAAGGTGAAAAATATCACAAAATCTAAATTTCGCTAATTTTTAGCTATGCGAAAAATCGATTTCAACCAATTTTTGCTACTGAGAACACCTAAATGACCAATATAGGCACTAAATATATTCTTGCCCAAAAGTTCATATTCGATCCTTATAGCAACACGCTAAGTGATCTAAATGATGACAACAATATCGTACGTTTAGGAAGTAATGAAAGCCGCATACTTTTAATCTTAATTGAAAACTCAAATCAAGTAGTGAGTCGTGATCAACTACACGAGTATGTATGGCGAGACCAAGGATTTCAGGTCGACGATTCAAGCCTTACTCAAGCAATTTCTACGCTTAGAAAAATGCTACAAGATTCAACGAAATCTCCTCAATTTGTGAAAACGGTACCAAAACGAGGTTATCAATTGATTTCTTCGGTCGATATTGCCACCCAATCACAAGCACATGAAGTAGCCGATAAAGTTGAAGCTCTGAATTTGAAAGATGACTCAACGACTACTCATAATAAAGAAGAAGTAAAACAAACGGTTCAATCAAGTCAAAGTACTACTGCAAGTGCGAAAGTAACATCACCGAAAACAGATACAACGTTCCCAGCTTGGCTTTATTTAGTTTGGGCTCTCATCGTTCTATTACCACTTTTAGCGTGGGTGAGTGAAATTCCTAATAGCAATGAGTTGACTAAAATTGAAATGGAAAGTGATATTCCGCTTTTTGTGCCGACAAACCAGCCACAAATCGATCAATGGTTACCGATTATAGAAAGATGTACCAAGGCTTATCAAAAACATGTTCCGACTCCTCTCTCTCGAGTGATCGCAACCGGTGGTGAAAGTGAACATATTGCTTTGAATTATATCTATCCACTCAACGCTACCGAACAAAATAAAACCATCGTATTGTTTGTTAACCAAACGAATTTTGAATCCCTTTGTCAATAGAGGCGACCATGAAAAAAACAATATCGATTATCGCACTTGTTGTAGCTCTAATAGGTTCATGGAACTATTGGCAGGGTGATATCAAATTAAAACAAGAGCTGACCTCAAGAGAATGGCAATCCAAAACGATTGCTTATATGAACTTTTGGGACCAAAAAGTTCAGC
Source organism: Vibrio sp. E150_018 (assembly GCF_053544035.1). Taxonomy (NCBI): domain Bacteria; kingdom Pseudomonadati; phylum Pseudomonadota; class Gammaproteobacteria; order Vibrionales; family Vibrionaceae; genus Vibrio; species Vibrio sp. E150_018. Next base: position 130,510 of record NZ_JBHGNY010000008.1, read on the forward strand.
ACTTAGATAAGGCAAGTATTTCATCAACTGTTAAGTATCTGCCAAACCAGACATATATCAAAAACTCGACGCTAGTTTTTACTAGTAAAGATATCGAGCAGCCAGTAGAAATCATCATTTCAGAATCTGGTAGCTGGGAACTTAGCGACCATTACTTAATAATTAATGAGAGCGAGTTTAAAGATATTTCGACTACTCCGATCACTCAAATCACACCAAAGCAAGTCGAAAAACTGAAAACGCTATTTAAGATTAATGCTCAGCAAAGCCGAAAAATCGATGTGGTCAATAAACGCACTTTATTGCTCACCAGCTTAGCGCACGGCTCAACCGTTTTATTCTCTCAATAAAATTTCCTACGAATAGCACAAGGGCAAGTTAAGTGTTGCCCTTTTTTTTACCTAACTTTTCTGATCCAACATTAGATTGGAGTTCTATATGAAAGCTAAAATTGAAATCTTTTACTGTCGCCAATGCAATTGGATGCTGCGTGCTTCGTGGTTAAGCCAAGAACTACTTCATACTTTTAGCGAAGAAATAGAAAGTGTTGCTCTACATCCAGATAGTGGTGGTCGATTTGAGATTGTCTGCAATGACCAAGTTATTTGGGAAAGAAAAGCAGATCATGGATTTCCCGAAGCAAAAGTTCTCAAACAACGAGTTCGTGACATTATCGCTCCAGATAGAGCCCTAGGGCATAATGATAATAAATAGTTGATTAAAATTTACTGCTTGAAAACTCACACTATTACAATTACCACGAACGGCCATAATATGGGATTTATACTAACAGCTCTAAATCCTGCATCTTGAAGTCACTTAGGTATAATGGTGACAAACAAGGAGAAGTTATGCATATATTAATCACTGGAGGAACAGGGTTTATCGGCTGTGAGTTAATTAAACATCTCACAGGCCATCAAATTACTGTACTGACACGCTCACAAAAAAAAGCCAAATCAGCCTTACGACATGCTGACTTTTCAAACATTGACTATATCAATAAATTATCTAGCTTCTCAGATCTTAATCATATAGATATCGTGATCAATCTTGCCGGTGAGCCGATTGCTACAAAGCGCTGGTCATCTACTCAAAAACAAAAAATATGTCACAGCCGCTGGAATACAACACAGCAACTTGTTGATCTCATCAAAAAAAGTAACTCGCCACCAAAATGTTTCATTAGTGGCTCAGCAGTCGGTATCTATGGTGATAAAAGTCAGCAGCATGTGTATGAGAATACTCCTCTTGCTAAAGGTGGTTTCCCTTTCAAAGTTTGTCAACAATGGGAGTCTATTGCACTACAGGCACAAAGCGATAAAACACGAGTATGCTTATTAAGAACAGGCATAGTACTCGGTACTGAAGGTGGCGCTTTGGCCGCTATGCTACCACCATTCAAGCTTGGTGTTGGCGGTAAAATGGGGAATGGTGAGCAATATATACCATGGATACACTTGCAAGATGCAGCCCGCGCAATTGCATACTTAACCAATCATCATAAAGCCAATGGCATTTTCAACCTAAGTGCGCCTCACCCTGTTACCAATCTCGTATTTAGTAATAGCTTAGCAAAAATATTAAAACGTCCAGCCATAATAACAACGCCTCAATGGGTAATGAAATTCATCATGGGTGAATCATCACAATTACTCTTTGAGAGTGTGCGAGCTAAACCAAAACACCTAACGGAACTTGGTTTTATATTCACTTTCTCTCACTTCGAGTCCGCACTAAAGCAAATTTTGCATGCTCGAGAAAACTAATCTAACAAATTTAATCCCTTCAATAATTGTATGTCATTAAACCTTAATATTTATGTGTCATTATTCAAAAATAGAGAGGCGTATCATGGAGTAGTTTAATGACCCTCAACCAGCTTAACTGGCTGTGTATAGCCATTGTATGTACTATTTTTTTGATGTTCTAATGACAGAAAAATTTTTCGAGTATTAATTTAAAACTCAAACAAGCAGCTTTCACCTTTATCTTATTATCTTACTACCTTGAATTATCACGCTCGTGACCTCATTGTTATATAAATGATTTAGGTCCCCGAACCTACTCCCCCCAAGTGACTTCAAGGATATTGAAATGCAGCCAGAATTCATCATTGAACTTAATGAACAAAATTTCCGCTCAACGATAGAACTTTCGCAACAACAACCGGTTCTTATCCAGTTTTGGGCACCATCTGTGGCTGAAAGCACTACTGTTATCAACGAATTACAAACACTAGCCAATCAATATCAAGGTGCATTTACTCTCGCTTTTCTTAACTGTGAAACAGAGCCCAATTTAGCCTCTCAATTTGGGGTTCAATCTCTCCCAACGATTGCTTTGTTTTCTAATGGCCAAGCAGTCGATGGCATGGCTGGGCCTCAAAATATTGAAACCATCACAACTATGTTGGTGAAACACCTTCCAAGCCCGGAAGATTTGACTCTTAAAACGGCCATTGAAGCAATGGAAAATAACCAACATCAAGAGGCCTTAACCTCACTACAAGCATTACCGGAAAACTACACTTCACGTGGTGATATCAAGCTCGCGATTGCCGACTGTTTATTAGAGACACAACAGTTTGATCTTGCTAAAACACAATTAGCCAATATTCCACTTGAATATCAAGATAATTATTACAAAGGCTTGGTGGCAAAATTAGAGTTACATGAACAAGCGGCAGACAGCCCCGAAATTCAAGCGCTAGAGTCACAATTTGCAGAAGAACCGATGAATCTAACATGCCTATGTGATTTAGCACTACAATATCATCAGGTTGCACGAGATGAAGAAGCGCTGCAATTATTGATGGGGGTTTTGAAGAAGGATCTCCATGCTCATGATGGAGAAGTTAAAAAGGTGTGCATGGATATTTTATCTGCACTAGGACAAGGAAATGCACTCGCTTCTAAATACCGTAGACAACTTTATTCACTGCTATACTAGGCGTGGCATGTCACGTATTATCAAAGACTATACTTTAGACTAAAGCAAGATTATTTCTGGTTGCCTTTCAAGTTATCAATAATTGGGCAATCAGGATTATCATCTCCCGGGCAATCATCGATCCACTGAGTCAACTGCTTCTCGATCTGTTGCAATTGCGATAATTTTTCTCTTACCTCAATCAGCTTTTGCTTAGCCGTTTCTTTTACATCACAACTATGACGAATAGGATCATTCGCCAGTTCAACTAAGCTTCTACACTCATCTAAGCTAAACCCAACCATTCGTGAACGCGCGACTAATTTAAGCTGTTCAACAATTTCCTCAGTATAATATCGATAACCATTTTCAGCCCGCAATGGTAAGTTAATCACATTTTTAGATTCATAAAAACGAATAGACTTTGCCGACAACCCAGTTAATTTTGCTACTTGGCTAATGTTCATGATTACCCTCCAAAATAAAATCGATCATAAACAAAAGGTTCATAATCGATTCAAAGTATACAATGTAGAGCTAATGAATTAACGTAAGAATATTACTCAACTTTCAGTAACCAAGTGAGAATTTTACTTCTTTGCTCTTCAGATGCCTTCTTATACCAGTAGGCCAACATTTCACTTGGCTTACCCATTGTTTTTAGGTCTGAAGAAACTTGTTTTCGATTTTGAAAAGCCCAAGATGAGAAGGCTTCTTTTTCTGCTTGCTCAGCTTCTTGATACCAGTATTCAACCATTTCTTGTGGTTTACTGATTTCAGATTTAGGTGTTACAACTTGAAGAGTCGAATTACTGTATTCTGCCCCTTCATTAAAAATAGCTTGGATATAACCGGCTGGTATTTTGTAGTCAACGACTGAAGAATCATTTGATGTTGCTATTTGATATTCAAGACCTTCTACCTTAGCTTTCTCTAAAGTCACCATATCAATAGGAAATGTCACATACTGCGTTGTTGTACAATTATCATTACAAGTTTCGCTAGTAACTTTATAAGCCTTGAGTGGTACACTTTTTCCACGGTAACGAGCTTCTTCATAAAGATTATATGTTTTAAAGTATGTCATACTCATCGCTACATATGACGATTCGATATTGGTTGCACCATGCTTGGGAAAAATAGCGGTAATATTCGCGGCACTATTTAATATCTGACTGTTATTAACTAATATATCACTTGTTGTAAAAGCTTTTCCTTTAATTTCAGTAAAATTCGAGCGTTCTTTCACTGATTGAATCGCATCGGAATAGTCACCATCATCTGCAAAGTTTGCACATGATGCTAAAAATAACGTGGACAACACCAAACATATCTTTTTCATAAATTCACCTACGCTATAAAAAGAAACGCTGGCCTAAGCCAGCGTCAGGTTCACGTATTATACCGATAAAAAAGGATTAAAAACCGTATTCAATCCCAACACGTGTCACAAGATCTGTATCATTCGTTGTAGCATCTTGGTGCGTTTTACGACCTGCAACGCGAATATAAGGAACAAACCCATTAATAGTCATCATTAACTGACCAGAAATAGTGCTTGCGTCATCATCTTGCTCAATACCACCTTTATCTGAATCTAGGTTCGCAGCATAGCCTAACTTAAAGCCAATATTGTCGTACCAGTACTGGCCAATAATCGAGTAAGAGTCTTGAGATAGATCATCAGCACTATTTGCAGCATTGACTTCTTCATGCTTAAACGCAGCAGAAAGACCAAAACCCGCCGGAAGTGCTAGGTCAAAACCAGCGATGTAAGCAAAGTTATCATTGCCTTCTACGCCTTTAAAGTTATTACCAGCTTCAACCGCTCCTAATAATGTTAATTTATTTATTGTATATCTAGCGTTCAGACCACCAAAATAAGAATCACGTGTAGCTTGTCCCCCCCCAAAGTCTCCAGAATCTCGACCTACAGAGGCAGCAAAAGTAAAGCCTCCATAATTCAATGAATCATATCGAATTTGGTTAGATTGACGATCATAAGTCCCTTGAACACCGCCCCAATCAAATACACTACCTAAGCCAGGATTAGAGAAAGGCCAGTCAACAATTTCATACATTGGTGTCAACATACGACCAAATCGAACTTTACCCCAGCTATCACCTTGTAGACCAACAAATGTATCACGGAAACCAAGAACACCACCTGGATTACCACCTTGGCCCCAATCAGTATTATCAACATAACCTGATTCGATTTGCATAAAGACATTTAAACCATCAACAATATCTTTACCTGCTCGGAAACCAATACGTGATTCATTTTCAATTACAGATCCCGTGCTATCACTACGCTTATCTGTAACGTTGTAATTCACAACAGAAATAGCGGCTACGCCGTATGCTTCAACAGTAAAATCGGAGTTAATACCAATTTCAGCCGCGTTAGCTGTACTAGCAAATGCTGCAGCTGAAACTATAGCGCCGAGTAAAGTACGTTTAAAAATTTTTTCCATGGAAAAGCTCCTAAAAAATGGACATAGCTGTTTTTATTTAACCTTGAAGCTTTAAGTGGCCGCCGAAAGCAACAAGGTATCCTTCCTATTAATTTGCTTAGTAAACTAACTAAACAAAAATTTTATGTTTTTAATGTTCGCACACAATGTGTGTCCACGTGCTTAAGACTAACTTCGCTACGCAAAACATCAACAATAAGTTAATTTTTTAACAGAAAAACATGAGCGAGTGCAAAGTTCCCTAACATTGGTGATCAATATCACAAAGTAACAATAAAAATATAAATTCTATAAATCAATAATTTAAATATGAATATACAAGATAACTAAATATAACTACACCACAAAGTATTCACGAGGCCAGCTCCTCTGTCGAACATAAATAAATAAGCCAAATATAAGAAAACATTGATTAAGCAATAAATACAAAAAAAGGCCCCTGATTAGGAGCCTTTGAAAAAATAGTGACTTAATTAACGATTTAAATAAAGATTAATCATTCAATATTGCTAATAGCTGCTCTTCCGTTTGGATCTCGACGCCTAGCTCCTGAGCCTTAGTTAGCTTAGATCCTGCTGCCTCTCCGGCAAATAGAATATCCGTTTTCTTCGATACACTTCCCGCTACTTTCGCCCCTAGTGCCTGTAGTGCTGCTTTAGCATCATTACGATTTAATTGGCCAAAAGACCCTGTGATTACTATGGTTTTATCTTTAAGAGGTAATAAATCAGGATCGGAACTGACTTCAACTTCAGGCCAGTGAATTCCTTGACTTATAAGGTCATCAATCACTTTTTGATTATTTTCTTCTGAAAAGAAGTGTACGATATGCTCAGCCACAACTTGACCCACATCGGGTACTTCAATCAAATTATCTTTGGTGGCAACTCTCACTTTCTCTAAAGTGTGGAAGTGTAATGCAAGATTTTGCGCTGTCGCTTCACCAACTTCACGGATCCCTAATGAATAAAGAAAACGTGGCAATGTTGTTTCCTTGGCAGCTTCTAAGGCGTTGACAATATTCTGTGCCGACTTAGGCCCAAGTCTATCTAAAACCGTAATCACGCCTGCAGATAACTTGAATAAATCCGCAGGTGTTTGAACCATTTCTTTTTCGACTAGTTGCTCAATCACCTTGACGCCGAGTCCGTCCACATCCATCGCTTTACGTGACACAAAGTGCTTCAATGCTTCTATTCGTTGCGCTTGGCAGATCAAACCGCCAGTACAACGAGTAACCGCTTCACCTTCAATTCGCTCAACTTCCGAATGACACACCGGACATTGAGTCGGATAGATAACACGAACAGCATCTTCAGGGCGTCGGTCAGACACTACACCAACAATTTTAGGGATCACATCGCCAGCTCGGCGAACAATCACCGTATCGCCAATATGCACATCCAAACGTTCAATCTCATCGGCATTATGTAGCGTGGCATTACTGACCGTCACGCCACCGACATAAACTGGTTCTAGTTTAGCAACAGGAGTCACCGCCCCGGTACGCCCCACTTGAAACTCCACATCATTTAAACGTGTCATTTCTTCTTGAGCTGGAAACTTATAAGCAATCGCCCAGCGAGGTGCTCGGGCAACAAAACCTAATTCTTCTTGTAAGGCAATGTCATCTACCTTAATCACTACTCCATCAATTTCATAAGCAAGCTCACTACGACGCTGCAAAATATCTTGGTAATACGCTTTTACCTTTTCCAGCCCTTCAACCACTTTTGTCTCAGGACACATAGGTAGTCCCCAAGATTTTAGAGTTAAAAAACGTTGATAATGGCTTTGCGGTAACATGCCTCTTTCAACAATGCCAACACTATAAGCATAAAAGCTTAATGGTCGGGTTGCGGTCACTTTAGAATCGAGCTGGCGCAAACTACCGGCCGCTGCATTACGCGGGTTAGCAAACGGCTTAGTACCATTTTTTAACGCTTTTTCATTAAAGGTATTAAAACCATCCAAAAGCATGAAAACTTCGCCGCGTACTTCAATACGCTGTGGCCAATTATCACCTTGTAGTTTAAGTGGAATCGATTTGATGGTTTTTACGTTGGCGGTGATGTTTTCACCGGTAGCACCATCACCACGAGTCGCCGCTTGAACTAAAATACCGTTTTCATAAAGCAAGCTCACTGCCAGACCATCCAATTTAGGCTCACAGCAATACGTATCACATTGTTTGGTTTTTAAACGAGTGGCGATCTTTTTATGGAAGTTATCTAACTCGGATTCTTCAAATGCGTTGTCTAATGAAAGCATAGGTATTTCATGTTTTACTTGGATGAAGCCATCAAGCGGTTTCCCGCCCACTCGCATTGATGGAGACGAATCAGAAGCTAGCTCTGGATTTTCTTGTTCTAATTCGATTAACTCTCGCATTAATCGGTCATATTCTGCATCGGTAATTTCAGGGTTATCTTCGACGTAATAACGGACACCATGGTGATGAAGTGTCTCTCTTAATTGCTCTATTTTGCGCTCAACTTCGCGATTCATAGTCTTTACCTGATCGTACTTATTTATTAAAAAAGGCCCCTATGAAGGAGCCTGAATCTTCGTTTCTAGTATTCTTGCATTATCAACGGTTTATTCAGCTTCAGTGTTGCGAGCCACATAATCGCGAATTTGTTGACGATAGGCAGAAAGTCTATCTGGGGTCATTAGGTTACGTTTGTCATCTAATACATTCGCACCTAAATCATCCGCTATTTGCTGAGCCGTTCTTAACATCAATTTAAAGTTTTGATCCGCATCGCCGAAACAAGGCAAAGTCATGAAAAATGAAATACCTTTGGTCGTAAAGGCTGCTGGATCATCATGTACTAATGTGCCTGGATTCATCATATTAGCAACACTAAATAAAACTTTTCCTGTTCCTGATGTGTCAGTATGACAGTGAAAAATATCCATCGCGCCATAATGCAAACCATGTTGCTGCATGCTGTCAAATAATTGAGTACCAACAAACTCTGAAGAACCGGCTGCATGTACATGGAAAACAATCACTTCCATGTCATTCTTATTAATTTGTTTATTCTCTTGTGACCCTTTTGGCTGAGAGCCAACTGATGCTGGGGCTGATTCGGTTTTTTCCTGCTTTATTCCAGAATCAGCAATATTTTCATTGATAGCAACTTTTTCCGACTCAGAAAATGGGGATTGTGTTTTAGCTGTTTGATGTTGAACTTCCATTTTGACAAGTTCATCTGTGACAACATCATCCGTCGCGACAAAAGAAATATCCGACTCCCCAAATAAAGGATCGATATCGTCTTCTGGCTCGTCAATATGAAAAGCTGGCTCTTTACGCTCTTTAACTGAAGTGGCATGAGAAACGATACCTTCTTGCGCATCACCAGCAAGCTGACTATTGACCTTTGGTTCCATTTTATTCAAAGGCTTATCAGCAAATTTAGCTTTGCTTTCTTTTTTACTCGTCCATATACCATGTACTAGCAAACCTGCAATCGCCAGCCCACCTACAATAATGAGTACTAGTCGCAATTCCTGCATTTATCACTCTCAACTATTAATGTAATTACCGAAACCATCGCTCAACTTGTTGAATTACAAAAAGTCATTTTGGATGCTTAATTATGTCTTATCATGCCATAGAAATGGCTAAATGAGTGGTTTGTATATAACTACTGATTACTTTACCAAAAAAATTATCCCCAAGTCACCTTAAGATGTGAGATTCAGCAAGAATAAAACAAGCTTTTCTTATTTATCTATAACAGTAGAATAAACCCTACGCTTGTCCCTTATTTATGGAGTGTTCATGTCATCTTCCCTTAACTTAAAAGCAAACCAATCACCGAAAACAGGATTAGGTTATTTTGTCTATGGTGCTCAATTATGTTTCAAGCCAGGCATTCGACGCTTTGTCATTTTACCCTTGCTGACCAACATCATTTTGTTCGGTGGTTCATTATTCTATCTATATAGTAATTTAAGTGAATGGTTAGATAATTGGTTAGGTACACTGCCGGACATACTGTCTTGGTTGTCTTATTTATTACTACCATTATTAGGCATTACCATTATTGCAACATTCAGTTATTTTTTTAGTACTGTTGCTAATTGGATCGCAGCCCCCTTTAATGGCCTACTGGCTGAAAAGTTAGAAATCCAATTAACGGGCCAAGGACCTACAGATCAAAACCTGTTCTCATTAATTAAAGACACTCCACGAATCTTGCATAGAGAATGGGTCAAACTTAAGTACTACCTACCGAAAGCGCTTGGTCTCTTTATTCTGTTGCTTATTCCTGCATTAGGCCAAACACTGGGCCCTATTTTATGGTTTACTTTTTCTGCTTGGATGATGGCAATACAATATTGTGACTACCCATTTGATAACCACAAAGTCACTTTTCTTAAAATGAAAAATGATCTTAAGAATGACAAATGGAATGCTTATAGCTTTGGCGGATTAGTCGCTTTATTCACCATGGTGCCGATTGTAAACTTATTCGTTATGCCGATTGCTGTCTGTGGTGCAACAGCAATGTGGGTAGATAAATACAAATCACTCAATAAATAACACAAGGGGCAGCTTTACGAATTGCCCCTCATACTTTTAACGCAGACATTTGTCCATATCATATAACCATTTATTCCTTTCACCTTATTTGCTGTAGATTTATGATTTCAATCATGCATACATAAAGTGCTTATTAATTCATACCCTACCGTGTAATGAAGGAACATCAACATGACAAAGATTTACGAAGATAACTCTCAAACTATTGGTAACACTCCTCTTGTTCGCTTAAATCGCGTAAGCAAAGGCAACGTTTTAGCTAAGATTGAAGCTCGTAACCCAAGTTTCAGCGTAAAATGCCGTATTGGTGCCAGCATGGTGTGGGAAGCAGAAAAAGCAGGTTTATTGAAGCCTGGCGTTGAACTAGTAGAGCCAACCAGTGGTAACACTGGTATTGCACTTGCATACGTTGCAGCAGCACGTGGTTACAAATTGACACTAACCATGCCTGAATCAATGAGCCTAGAACGCCGTAAGCTATTAAAAGCATTAGGGGCTAACTTAGAGCTCACTGAAGCAGCAAAAGGCATGAAAGGCGCAATTGCAAAAGCAGAAGAAATCGTAGCAAGCGATCCAAGTAAATACTTACTACTTCAACAATTTAACAATCCAGCTAACCCTGCTATTCATGAACAAACTACAGGTCCTGAAATTTGGGATGCAACAGATGGCAACATCGACGTGTTTGTATCAGGTGTGGGTACTGGCGGTACTTTAACTGGCGCGAGCCGTTACTTTAAAAAGACTAAAGGTAAAGCAGTCACAACTGTTGCAGTAGAGCCATCTGAATCGCCAGTGATCGCTCAAGCGCTTGCAGGAGACAAAATTCAACCTGCTCCGCATAAAATTCAAGGTATTGGTGCTGGTTTTATCCCTGAAAACTTAGATTTAGAGCTAATTGATAAAGTTATTTCAGTGACTTCTGATGAGGCTATTACGATGGCTCGTCGCCTAATGGAAGAAGAAGGAATACTTGCCGGAATTTCATCTGGCGCAGCGGTTGTTGCAGCGAACAAAATCGCTGAACTACCTGAATTTGAAGGGAAAAATATTGTAACCATACTGCCAAGTTCTGGTGAGCGCTACCTAAGTACAGCTCTGTTTTCTGGTATCTTTACCGACAAAGAAAACGATCAATAAAACTGGTCCAAATCAATTTTTCTATGAAAAAAGCTCCTTTATGGGGCTTTTTTGTTGATCCCTACCACTCCTTTAGTGATAATCGGGATGTTTTATTTTTAGCTTCAAAATAAAGAAGCCTGTTAATTAACCAACTAAGATTAGTTAACAGAAAATAAATACATGATAAGTGATGACTGAAAGCAATCGATTAGAACTCCTTATTTTTCTTCACTAGCGAAGTACTAAATAAGAAGGTAAGCTAAATTACTTTTCAGTTTCCAACAAAAAACAAATTAATCGGGGTAACACACATGTATCAGAAGCAAGTAGAAATCACTGCAGAAAACGGCCTTCACACTCGTCCTGCAGCTCAATTCGTTAAAGAAGCTAAAGCATTCGATGCTGATATTACAGTGACTTCTAATGGTAAAAGCGCAAGCGCTAAGAGCCTTTTCAAACTACAAACTCTTGGCCTAGTAAAAGGCACTGTAGTAACTATTTCTGCAGAAGGTCCTCAAGCTGAAGCTGCTGTTGATCACCTAGTTTCTCTTATGGACCAACTACACTAATCACATCTGTGATTCACGGTATTTTTACTTTTTATATTTGAACAAATTAAGGTAAGGCTATGATTTCTGGAATTCTAGCATCTCCTGGTATTGCTTTCGGTAAAGCACTACTTCTTCAAGAAGATGAAATTGTCCTAAATAAAACACCTATTTCGGACGATCAAGTTGAAGCAGAAGTAAAACGCTTCTTTGATGCTCGTAATAAATCTTCTGAGCAATTAGAAGGCATTAAACAAAAAGCACTTGAAACCTTCGGTGAAGAGAAAGAAGCTATCTTCGAAGGCCACATTATGCTGCTTGAAGATGAAGAGCTAGAAGAAGAAATTTTAGCCCTCATCAAATCGGACAAAATGTCTGCTGACCTTGCAATTCACACTGTGATTGAAGAACAAGCGACAGCACTTGAGTCTCTTGATGATGACTACCTTAAAGAACGTGCTACCGATATCCGTGATATCGGTACACGTTTTGTTAAAAATGCACTAGGCATTAACATCGTATCTTTAAGCGCTATCAACGAAGAAGTGATTCTTGTTGCTAACGACTTAACACCATCTGAAACAGCACAAATTAACCTAGAATTCGTTTTAGGCTTTGCTTGTGATATTGGTGGTCGCACATCTCATACCTCTATCATGGCTCGTTCACTTGAACTTCCTGCGATTGTGGGTACTAACGACATTACAAAACAAGTATCGAATGGTGATACTCTGATTTTGGATGCAATTAACAACAAAATCATCGTTAACCCTTCTGATGCAGAACTAGAAGAAGCAAAATCTATTCGTAATAACTTCTTAGCAGAAAAAGAAGAGTTGGCGAAATTAAAAGATCTACCTGCTGTCACTCTAGATGACCACCATGTAGAAGTTTGCGGTAACATCGGTACAGTGAAAGACTGTGACGGTATTATCCGTAACGGTGGTGAAGGAGTAGGTCTATACCGTACCGAATTCCTATTTATGGATCGTGACTCGCTTCCAACTGAAGAAGAGCAATACAATGCTTATAAAGAAGTTGCTGAAGCAATGGGCGATCAAGCTGTAATTATCCGCACTATGGATATCGGTGGTGATAAAGATCTTCCATATATGGATCTACCAGAAGAAATGAACCCGTTCTTAGGCTGGCGTGCAGTACGTATCAGTTTAGACCGTCGTGAAATCTTGAAAGATCAATTACGTGGTATTTTACGAGCATCAGCACACGGTAAGCTTCGCATCATGTTCCCAATGATCATCTCCGTTGAAGAGATCCGTGAACTTAAAGCAGCGATTGAAGAATATAAAGCTGAACTTCGTAACGAAGGCCTAGCATTTGACGAAAACATCGAAATTGGTGTAATGGTTGAAACCCCTGCTGCTGCTGCAATTGCTCATCACCTTGCAAAAGAAGTTTCATTCTTTAGTATTGGCACAAACGACTTAACTCAATATACTCTTGCAGTTGACCGTGGTAATGAGTTAATTTCTCACTTATACAACCCGCTATCTCCAGCTGTTCTGACTGTGATCAAGCAAGTAATTGATGCATCACACAAAGAAGGCAAATGGACTGGTATGTGTGGTGAGTTAGCAGGTGATGAACGCGCTACCCTACTTCTATTAGGCATGGGCTTAGACGAATTCAGCATGAGTGGTATTTCGATCCCTCGCGTTAAGAAAATCATCCGTAACTCAAACTTCGCAGAAGTAAAAGCAATGGCTGAAGAAGCTCTTGCTCTACCGACTGCGGCAGAAATCGAAGCTTGCGTTGATAAATTTATCGCAGAAAAATCGAATTAAGAATATAATCTTTTAACTAAAGATTAAAAAGTTAACTGCTTAGGAGCACGACATGGGTCTGTTTGACAAACTTAAGAAGCTAGTATCTGATGACACAGCTGATGCGGGTGCGATTGAAATTATCGCTCCACTTTCTGGTGAAATCGTAAACATTGAAGATGTGCCTGATGTGGTTTTCGCCGAGAAAATCGTTGGTGATGGTATTGCTATCAAGCCAAATGGCGACAAAATGGTTGCACCAGTAAATGGTACAATTGGTAAAATCTTCGAAACTAACCATGCTTTCTCTATCGAGTCTGACGATGGTATCGAACTATTCGTTCACTTTGGTATCGACACAGTTGAGCTAAAAGGTGAAGGTTTCACACGTATCGCTGAAGAAGGTCAAGCTGTAAAAGCAGGCGACACTATCATCGAATTTAATCTTGCATACCTACAAGAGAATGCAAAATCTACTTTGACTCCAGTTGTTATCTCTAACATGGATGAAATCAAAGAGTTGAACAAACTTTCTGGTAACGTTGTTGTTGGTGAAACACCAGTTATCCGTATCACTAAGTAATTTTCTTGATGATATAAAAAACGCTGCTCAAGGGCAGCGTTTTTTATATCTGGAATATATATGAAAATAGACCAGCGACTGAAAACTCTCCAATCGCTGATAATAATTGATATTAAGCTAAAGCCAACTCCGCCAGCATTTCTTTTGAGGGTGCGAAGAAGTAAGCACCTGTCACGGCTTGAGTAAAACGCAATAGATGATCGGTTTTACCATCGGTTTCACCAAACATATTGTTCAGCATAACTTTAAAATTATGCAGGCGATTACAGTAAGCAATAAACAGTAAACCATGCTCGCCAGACACTGAACCATAAGGCAAACTATGGCGAACCATCTTCAAGCCTTTACCATCTTCTTTAATATCGACACGACCAACGTGAGATTGTGCTGGCACGTCATCTAATTCAACCGAATCTGGTTTAGTTCGACCAATTACTTTTTCTTGAGCAGATACATTTAAACGATTCCAAGCTGGTATATTATGAATATAACGCTGCAGCATCACATAGCTACCACCAGCAAACTCACCCTCTGGGATCACAGCAACCTGACGACGCTCATCCCCTTCTGGATTTTCCGTGCCATCAATGAAATCTGTCATATCACGGCTATCTAAGAAACGATAACCATAGGTTTCATCAACAACTTCAACATCATCATTAATCTCTATCATCAGTTTACGAAATAGGTAGAAATGCAAATCGTGTCGGTTAGAGTGGCAATGTAAAAGCACATCCGTTTCAGTGGCAGGAGCAATAGTTTCACCTTTTCCTAACTCAACAAACGGCTCTAATTCTTGAGGCATACTCTGATTAGTTTTTTGCCAGAAAGAATGAGTAAAAGCCAAAGTGATATAAAGGTTGGCATCCGGTTGCTGGTCATTAAGATCTGATACCAGATCAGGCAAGGCTTTCAGTTGCTCAAGAACATGAGAATGATGGCGATTAATCTTAAGCATACATTGTAAAGAAAATGGATTAGCTTCTGGAATAATGGCTGATTGTGGTAGAGACATGAATACTTCCTTATTCTATATTTATTATGATCATTACGCTAAATTCGGGATTGTAAAAGTGTCTTTCACTCTCTTAGAATGCGACAAATAAATTAATAACCATACTAGGCCTAATAAAGTCAATGCATCACTCCAGTTGAACAACCATTGAGTAATAGATAAATGATAAAGCGTAATCACAAACTGTGCGGAGACCACAGCAAAGGTGTAACTGCGGCCAAAACTTAATATCTTATTAAGCCAAACCCGTTCCGGTGTACGTAATGATATTGCCCATGCCAAAACCACGACAGGTAAACCGACCACCAACCCCAGATATAAGCTATCGGGGACAGGATACACAATTGATAGCAACTTAGCGCCCATGGTTCGACTGGCACTGGCAATGATAAAAACAATCCAAGCTTTCGCCAGAAATAACCAACTTAACCATAGCCATAGGCTCGGCTTTAGGAAACCATTTCCATCATAATCATCGACACTGTAAGTGATCGCATACTGCACTGCTCTTTTTTTCCTTGCCATTTTGATATTTAATTATGCAGAGGACTGTTAGTCTTATATCCTACACAATCAGTAGCTGCATTTCGCCACCAATACTTTAACAAATAATGAATAGATAAAAATGAAGCCAAGTAAAAAAAACATTTCACCAGAAACTCAACAAGAAGCACTAGCGGTAGCAAAATCTACTCAAAAGCCAGGACAGACCAAAGAACAAACTAAATTGATTGCGCAAGGCATAGAAAAAGGCATCGCACTGTATAAGAAGCAACATAAAGAAAAGTTAAGAGAAGCAGACAAATTACGAAAAAAGCAATCGAAAAATAATCATCAATATCAAACGAAATCAGGCGTAGAACCATCTACGAACGACAATCCATCATCTATCCAGCCAATATTACCCTGGGTTCTATTAATTCTCAGTTGGGTTGGATTTGCTACTTATCTGTTGTTACAAAAATAACAGTATATTATTTCATTAACCCTAAAAACTGGGCGATATCAGCTTGCCATTGCTTTAGAACTCGTACATCGAAAGGCCCCCAATTATTCACCTTATAATACCCATCATTATGACGACGACCATCTTGTACAAAAGATAAATGAATACCAATTGAAGGCAAGGCTTTCAGTACATCTTGAATGGTTCTTCTTGGCCAACCGGTTAATTCCATTAATTTAGGTACATTTGGGCGTTCTAAATCTTTAATTAGCAAGGCAATATAAAGGCGTCTTGCAAATACCGGGCTAAGATCCACAATGATATCCTCAAAAATGACCGAGTCGATCAATAAAAACAATTGAGCTTATTATCACTCTAAACACGTAAAGCTATTTTGAGTAGGATCAATCAGATGCGATACAAATTAACCTTCTCCCCTGACAATGATGGAAACAAGTGCATTAACACGCTGAATTGTGTACGATTCGTTAAATGAAGATTAAGCGAACAAGGATAATAAAAATGATTATCATGTATGGCATCCCAAACTGTGACACGATCAAAAAAGCCAAAAAATGGTTAGACGCTGAAGGCATCGAATATCATTTTCATGATTACCGTAAATCAGGAATTGATGCTGAATTAATTGCCTTATTTTTCCAAAAGTTTGGTTGGGAAGCCGTAGTCAATAAACGCGGCACTACCTACCGCCAGTTATCAGACGAACAAAAAAACACCTTAAATCAAGATAGCGCCATCTCATTACTAATCGAAAACCCAGCGATGATTAAACGCCCTATCTTATTAACTGAATCAACAGCCATTATCGGATTTAAAGCTGCTGATTATGAAGCTCAATTAAAGTAAGGAAATCACAAGGATGTCAGACAGTCCCGTACTTGCTCTTGCGCAAGATTTATTAAAGCGACAATCGGTCACTCCAGAAGATGCCGGTTGTCAAGATTTAATGATTGAACGCTTAAAAGCACTTGGATTTGAAATTGAAATCATGGTATTTGAAGATACCACCAACTTTTGGGCTCGCCGCGGCTCTAGCTCACCTCTCTTTGCTTTTGCAGGACATACCGATGTGGTCCCTTCCGGCCCATTAGAACAATGGCATACCCCACCGTTTGAACCAACGATTATTGATGGTTATTTGCATGCTCGTGGCGCTGCAGATATGAAAGGCTCACTCGCCTGTATGGTCGTTGCCGTAGAACGTTTTATTGCCGATCATCCCGATCACCAAGGCTCAATTGCTTTTTTGATTACGTCCGATGAAGAAGGTCCATTCATTAACGGTACGACCCGCGTGGTTGATACCTTAATGGCACGCGATGAAATTATCGATATGTGTATTGTGGGTGAACCATCAAGCACCAATCAAGTAGGCGATGTCATCAAAAATGGCCGCCGTGGCTCGATCACAGGTGACTTAATCGTAAAGGGTACTCAAGGCCACGTTGCCTACCCTCATCTCGCGAATAACCCAGTACACCAAGCACTGCCTGCGTTATCGGAATTAGCAGCGACCACTTGGGATAATGGCAACGACTATTTCCCGCCGACTAGCTTTCAAATTCCGAATTTATCATCCGGCACCGGCGCTTCAAATGTTATTCCGGGTAAGTTTCATGTCCAGTTCAACTTCCGCTTTAGTACTGAACTCACTGATGTTGAGATTAAACGTCGCGTCCATTCAGTCCTTGATGCTCATGGCTTAGACTATGATTTAAAATGGACTCTCAGTGGTCATCCATTCTTAACCGATCAAGGCCCATTAATTGATGCCGTAGTGGAAGCCGTAAAAGCAGTTAATCATCAACCTGCACAGTTACTTACTACGGGTGGCACTTCCGATGGGCGATTCATTGCACAAATGGGTAGTCAGGTAGTCGAGCTTGGACCAGTTAATGCTACCATTCATAAAGTGAACGAGTGCGTGAAAATTTCTGATCTAGAGAAACTGACAGATATGTACCAAAAGACCTTAGAAAACTGTCTAACAGGAAAATAAATCTTATAGGACACTTTCTAATTAAGAAGAGTAGCATATGACCCAATATTCACTTGAGCAACTGACCGGATTATCTCAAACTCATCTCACTACTCTGCTTGTTGAAAATAAAGAGAGCGCGGGACAAAAAGAGTTTCTGATTCATCGTGATGTTAAAACACCACTGAGCGGATTAATCCGTGATGCTCAAGTGAATGGGTTTGAATTTTCTATCGCCAGCAGCTTTCGTGATTATCACCGACAAGCCATAATCTGGAATGCAAAGTTCAGTGGTGAAAGACCAATATTAGATAGTGACAGCCAGCCTCTCGATAGTACAACGTTAAGCGACCTAGAAAAAATTCACGCTATCATGCGTTGGTCAGCTCTACCTGGTGCCAGCCGCCATCACTGGGGTTGCGAGTTAGATGTTTATGCACGCAATCTGTTACCTCAAGACACTCAACTACACTTAGAGCCTTGGGAATACCATACGGGTCATCAGGCAGAATTTAATATCTGGTTAACGGAAGCTATGCCTAAATTTGGTTTCTATCGCCCCTACCAACATGACCTTGGTGGTGTTGCAATAGAGCCTTGGCATATTAGCCATATTGATACCGGGCGAGAGATGCTAGAGCAGTTATCCATAGATAAGCTGCAACAAATTTGGGTCAAGCATCCCTTTTTGGGGGTTGAGTCAATATCTCAGTATGCTGAAAGCTTATATAATCGTTATATCAATAATATTAGTGTGGCCTGAATATTAAGCTCAACTAAGAAGAAGGACCTATGGATTTAGATTTACTACTCAACCCTTGGGTAATTAGTATTATCATCATTGTATTCGTGATCGGCAATTTGGCGTCAATGAAATATTTGGGGCAATCAGATTTAGTTCGTAAAAACCCAAAAGCAAAATCTGACCTAGAGAAACTCATTGAAATTTATAAAGAAAAAGATCGACAAGACAAAGCAGTTCGGGAAAAGGAAAACGATTCAGATGATATCAACTCATAATATTGGAATATAAAAACACCGCCAACTTCAGCGGTGTTTTTTTATTGAAAATCACACAGCCCAACAACTAAGATTTATCGTTAGTATCAAACATCGCTTGAAGTACTGGAATCAAAGTTTGTAAGTCTTCTTGTTGAATCGGCTTGCCATTGACATCGGTCACATTAATAGACGTTCGATTGTCTAAATCACCAACTAATAAGCCATATTTCTTATCGCTTAATGTCAACGGTTCAACACCTAGGCTTTGCCATACATCTTCATCTGGATCTTTATAATCCGTATCAATAGTGCCTTGCGAGCGGTTTTTACTGGTAATGTTAAAGCCGATTTGCGGCAGAACTGTTTCAAGTTTGCTCCACACTAAATCGTAAGGTGCACGAGCAATGATCACTGGTAAACCACTTCTATCTTTACCCATGGTTACCGGAACTTTATTAATCAATTCTAAAGCTCGAATTCTCGCTTCTTCCGTCACTTGCTTATCGTATTGAGTGGTAATGTAGTTCACCATGACACTCGAATAACGATCTTCAATTTCAGGGGTTAACTCAATAGCATCATTATTTTCTTTCCATTCGACGAGTGCCACATGAAAACCATAACGTCCCGCAGCATCTAAACGATCGACTTTATAACGGCCTGCAATTGGGTACGATTCATCTTCCGCACTTAAATTAATCCAACCCGTTTCTAATGACATTGGTGTATCAGTTCGAAGCTCGATACCTTTTTCATCCACCATACGATGAAGCATATCCCAGACTTTATTAAGTTCTTCTTGGCTAATTAACCAAACCGTCACTTCATTGTCTTGCTTTTCAACACGAGCGCCAGGGATTAACTCTAAAACCTGTTGGGGGGCTCGTATATCAACGTCAGGACCAAGTTTCCCTTTATAATCACCTTGAGGGATATTGTATTGAGGATAAAACTGAGGCTGAGCATCAGGAAGCGTTACCCACTTTTGATCCAACGAAGTATCTAAATACTCAAAATCATTTTT
This sequence comes from Vibrio sp. E150_018, assembly GCF_053544035.1. Taxonomy (NCBI): domain Bacteria; kingdom Pseudomonadati; phylum Pseudomonadota; class Gammaproteobacteria; order Vibrionales; family Vibrionaceae; genus Vibrio; species Vibrio sp. E150_018. The sequence continues at coordinate 150,499 of NZ_JBHGNY010000008.1, forward strand.
CGCTTGTCGACGCTGTTCTGGATCCCCAGCACACGCTGACAATACCAATACCGCTAGTGAGCTAATCACTAACTGGTGAGAGAATTTCATTTCTATACAACTCCTGAAAATAGGCTTAAGCGAACTTGAAACCCATTTTTATTGAATACCAGCATCTTTAAGCGCTTGAGTCACAATCACTTGGCCAGATTCCGTTAACTCGGTTAATGGTAAACGCAAGAAACCTTCAGAAATCAAACCAAGCTTATGAGCGGCCCATTTCACTGGAATAGGGCTAGATTCAATAAATAAATTTTTATGTAATGGCATCAGCTTCTGATTGATTTCATCAGCCGCATCAAGTTGCCCTTCCGCTGCTAATTTAAACATTTTCGCCATTTCTGCAGCGGCGATGTTATTAGTCACTGAAATCACACCATTACCACCGCGCTTAACAAAATCTAAGCCAGTCGCATCATCGCCACTTAGTAAGACGAATTCATCGCCACAAAGTTCACGGAATTTATCCACTCGAGACAAATCACCCGTAGCATCTTTAATTCCAACAATATTATCGATCTGAGATAAACGGCCAACGGTTTCAGGTAATAAATCCACTGCGGTACGACCCGGTACATTATAAAGAATCACGGGTACTTCACTAACTTCAGCAATCGCTTTGTAATGTTGGTATAAACCTTCTTGAGTCGGCTTATTATAGTACGGCGTTACACTCAAACAACCAGCAACACCGGAGTCATTAAGCAAACGGCTAAACGTCACCGCTTCATGAGTCGCATTGGCACCCGTGCCGGCAATAATAGGGATTCGTCCTGCCGCAAACTCCACCGTTTTATTCACGACTTTGACATGTTCTTCAACGGTTAAAGTGGCAGATTCGCCTGTCGTTCCAACCGCAACAATGCCGCTTGAACCTGATTTAATATGATATTCCACTAGATTTTTAAGGCTATCATAATCGACTTCATCGAGATGATTAAAAGGCGTAACTAGTGCAACTATACTTCCTGAGAACATGCTTCTCTCCTTACGAAATTCGACTATATCCAAGTCACTTGGGTATAGCATGTTACTTTAACAAGCTCAATAAAGACAAGGGTTCAACATCCCTTTCTCAACATTTACAACGAAATAATGACATTGGTTTCGTTTCTTTAAATAAAGTGCTAGTTTTTATCTCCATAACATATACTTAAATCGCTCAGTTTTATCTATGATAAGATAATCCTATTATTTCAATTTGGACGTTGAGATCATGATTCATCATCTAGTCATTACCGCTATTGGTTCCGATAGACCGGGCATTTGCAATCGCTTAACCCAGGTTGTTACGCATTCTGGCGGAAATATTGTTGATAGCCGCATCGCTTTGTTTGGCAAAGAATTCACACTGATTATGCTAGTTTCAGGGGAAACAACCACGATCACTCGCATCGAAACCTTATTACCTACTATGAGTGCTGAACACGATCTCATGGTAGTCATGAAACGTACGGCTCCTCACCAAGCACTGCAATATACTTACAAAGTTGAATGCACTATTGAATCGGAAGACCGAGTGGGCTTAACCGAAGCCTTCACGCAATTTTTCTTCAATCATCAGATCAATATTGCAGAGCTGAGCGCGCAAACTCAAAAATCGCCTAAAAAGACGCCACACACCCAAGCTGATCAATTCCATATTTTCATCTCAGGTTTAACTGAACTAGATATGGATAGCCGCCAGCTAGAACAAGCATTTGAGCGATTATGTCAGACACTTTCTGTCAAGGGCGAGCTGCAAATACAAGCGCAAATAGATTAATCATTTCACTTTATATACCCAAGTAGCTTCGAATAAGAAACTTGTAAGGCTCAAAGCCATAAAGAGGCCTTGGCCGCTCAAGCATCCATTCATATAAAAGTAGTTCAAGAGCTTATGGATATGCTGCATGAGAGTCAGCGAGAAAAAGCGATGGATAAAATCATCTCGACTCGTTTAGACAATGTGGTTGCACACCCATTTAGAAAAACAAAGTAGTGTTTAGCACTGCCACTCAACCCTGTCCTGTTTGGAGTAATCACTAGACAGGACACTGGATTTTCGATAAAAGTGTACACTCTAACGTAACAAGAATGCTCTAAAAAGGACGTGGTGAAAAACGCCACGCCAAATACCACTAGTTGAGAAAGTAAGGACAAAACCAATGGCAATCGAAGTCGGACAAACTGCACCAGATTTCACTCTGAATGACCAAGACAATAACCCAGTGACGCTCTCAGAGCTTCAAGGAAAGAAGGTGTTACTCTACTTCTATCCACGCGCTTCAACACCCGGCTGTACCGTTCAGGCTCAAGGTCTGCGTGATACTAAAGCTGAGCTAGATGCCCACAACGTTGTTGTGCTTGGTTTAAGCCCAGACACCCCGAAAAAACTGACCAACTTTATCAACAAGCAAGAGCTTAACTTCACTCTACTAGCTGATGAAGAACACGAAGTTTGTGAGAAGTACGGTGTTTGGCAGCTCAAGAAGTTCATGGGTCGTGAAAACATGGGCGTTGTAAGAACAAGCTTCCTGATTGATGAGTCTGGCAACCTTGAGCATGTATTCAACAAGTTCAAAACCAAAGATCACCATGAAGTTGTACTGGACTACCTAAACAGCAAATAACCGTTCATGTTCAATTAACTTGGCAACTTGGGGGCAGACATGATTGGCTACATTCGAGTATCAGACTCACAAAGAGCCGATGGCGAATCACAACGAGAAGCGATTAAGGCGTACGCCGCTATACGTGGAATACAAATATCGGATTGGATCGAAGAGCATGTGTCTGCCACCAAGACAGAGCTGCGTGAGCGAAAGTTATCTTCCCTCATCACCTCTCAACAAAGCATCATTGTATCGGATATCACCCGTCTGGGTCGCCACAAGGTTATGGAGTTAGTAGGTGCTATAGGCCAGATCGCCTCATATGGTGAGCTACATTTGGCATACAACGACACAATCATAAGTTCAGAAAACGTTGATAACGCTGAAATCATTTTTACCGTTATTGGACAGTCCTTTGCCAGCGCAGTAGAGGCTCAGAAACGCTCTGAGCGAGCTAAAGCGGGTCATGCCAAACGCAAGGCCAAAGGGCTATCATCTGGCCGCCAAAAGGGACAGAAGGTTAAATCCAAGCTTGATGAGCATACAGCGTTCATATTAAATATGCTTGATTCTGACAAGTCAAAGGCTGAGGTTCTAAGAGAGCTTAGTGACAAAGGGGTACAAGTGTCTCGAAGTCGTTTCTACTCTTGGCTGGAAGACCGTGGCCTGCATAACAAGAAAGTAGAGTTTCAGGCAGACATGTTCACTGAGTAACCGACTCAGTGCTGATTATCCCTTAATCATACTTGGCTAGCTCATTTATTGCCCACAAACACTTTTAAGTTGTTAATGGTAATACTTTACTCTAATGCGTGTACTACGAAATGAATACTGCCAAATCAGAGTATATAAATGTACCCACAACTTAATATTAAGGGCTGAAATTATCACCATAATGTCATTGAATCCTAACTTTAGCTTAAAGCCGCACAAACGCCGAAATAACCCTCTGCTTAAAAGCCCCTAATCGTAGCTCATCGAATGTTTCTATCGGGTGAGAAGAGCTATTTTTTTTGTTTGATCGAGCTATTCCAAAACAACTTAGGATCTTCTTTATCTCGATCATCTAAAATGTCACTTTTCTCTTTATGATCGCGCAGATCTAAGCGATCGTTTAGATCAGGATCTATCTTGTCTTTCATCTTGGCAAACATGCATGATTCTGGGATGTCTTGCTCGATTCGTTCGGAAAATTCAATCAAACTTTGTTCTGCAAAGGTAAATAACCATGCTTGCTGGTTTAAAATGCCATTAACTCGAAGAATTCGCCCAAGAACCTGCCTAAAATACAGCTCTGTTTTGACAGAACTCATGTGACAACACACCTGAAGACGAGGAATATCAGTACCTTCACTAATCATTCCAAAAATTGAAGAAAATGATTCTACTTTTTCATTGCTAGTCAGAGTTAAGTGCTCATTATCAACGAGTACGATTTTAGGTATTCGGCACACATTATCTGCTATCGCTTCCTTTAATGTATATTGATAATTAACTTGAAGTTGCCCTTCAGGATTGGTGTACTCACCCATTACGATAGGTAAAGAGTCAGATCGCCAAGGTGTGCCAGATAATGCAAGGGTATAAGTGGCTAAGTCTTGAATTTTAGTGAGCACTTGTTGGCCCCATACGTTAGCATTTTCAATCTCAGAACCTGAGCAATGATGTATTTCATCAAAGACAACAAACACCCGATGATTCTGTAACGCTTTCCAAAATTCATCATTAAGGAATTGGATTGATTGATAAGTTAATGATTGTCCAATCGATCCTAATCCACCATTGAATGTACAACCGAGAACCCGCGAAAAGGTTCTTTTTATTCCATCAGAAACGGTTAGCGACGGTGAGAAACACAACACAAGATCAATCATATCTGCTTCTAATAATCTTGAGGCCACTTCTGCGGCGAGTACTGTTTTTCCTGCCGCTGGCGTAGCTTGGCAAAAGAAATGCTGTTGATTTCCCTTGTATTTGTTCAATGCATTTTCAGCGCATTCTGCTTGCCATTTTCTTAGCACGAAGATCTCCCTTTAGAAAGTACCTTGATAACATGGGTAAGCACATTCAACTTACCTAACAATGAAGTAGAGCGATCTTTTAACTCTTTCTGAAATGGTGCCAATTCCTTCTCTAAATCAGGGAATCAAGAAATAATCGAACGGCACTCATCAATTTCATTCAGCGTGATTTCAAGCTCTCCCGCATATTCATTACGTTCCATCACCAAGACCGAATAATCTGAAGCTGTGTGTTTTTGTTCTATATCGGACTCTTTATTTGTACCGTTTAACAGAGATTGCTGTTTAAACTTTTCACTTTGAAAGTACCTTTTATCTCGTCCAGATCCTTCACTAACAAGCCACTGCTTTTTTTCAAAGCGTAGGATCTGCCTATAAACTTTCTTTCGTGCCTCAATTGGATCGATCTCTTCTTCTATAAGGGAAAGAAAAGCATCTCGTATTTCTATTACAGAAAATCCACCCATTCCCTTTTCAATCAGCAATTTATGCATTAATGCACTGATTTTTATAGGCCGTTTCATTTATTCACTCACACTAACAAAAACTAAGGATTGCTTAGTATACAGAAATAGACAAAACTAAGAAAATCTTAGTTAATGTAGGCTTAGAGAAATGAATCATAAGTGTCGTTCAATAACCCCATCCCAATACGGCTTAAACAAGCACGTAAAAAAGCAAATCTCTCCCAAAAGGCTTTGGGGGTTCATATAGGTATGGATGAAAGTTCAGCAAGTCCTAGAATGAATCAATATGAGAAAGGCAAACACACACCAGACATCAACACTCTGAAATTACTCGCGAATGAATTAGGTGTACCACTTAATTACTTTTTTTGTGAGGATGAAGCGACGGCTAAGTTGGCTTGCCTCATTGCGAACATGAGTGAAAGTGAAAGAGAGGCATTAATTCTCACATTGGAGGATGCTACTCTGGATTCTGAAGCGTAATACAGTCATTGTCTGAAGGTATTTTTAAATCTGAACTTTTCTCATTAAAAAAGTAGGCAAAAACCTGCCAGTTATTAAGCAATATATTGCCTGCTTTTCTTTGTTGCTGAAATGTAAAGTCATTGATTTTATTTAAAATTAAAGTTGGCATATTAATTGCTATGACATGGAGTGTAAATTCGAGGCAAATGCTGCCTTCGTTTATCTATCACTCAAAAAGGATATTAGTAATGCCAACTCCATGTTATTTATCAATCCAAGGCGCAACTCAAGGCAACATCACTGCTGGCGCATGTACTGCTGATTCAATTGGCGATTCTTACGTAGAAGGCCATGAAGATGAAATGCTAGTTCAACGCATTGACCACACCGTGACCATTCCAACCGATCCTCAATCAGGTCAACCTTCAGGCCAACGTGTTCACAAACCATTCAAATTCACGGTTGCTTTAAACAAAGCGGTTCCGCTGATGTACAACTCACTCACTTCTGGTGAAAAACTAGATGAAGTCGAGCTAAAATGGTACCGCACGTCTATTGAAGGTAAACAAGAAAACTTCTTTACCACTAAATTAGAAGGCGCAACCATCATTGATATCAACTGTGAAATGCCACATTGCCAAGATCCAGCAATGAAAGACTTCACGCAAAACATCACGGTATCGATGTCTTACCGCAAAATCACTTGGGACCACAATAATGCGGGTACTTCAGGTGGTGATGACTGGCGTAAGCCTATCGAAGCATAATTGCTTAGATAATCGAACATTTAGCTTGGCAGGAATCTGCCAAGCTTTTTATTAATTCAGTATTTTCTGTCAGAGTTTTCTTTGGGTTTTGTTGTTTTTAAACATGAACTTAAAATAACCATACACTTTGTGGTTATTTGTATTTGATGGTGATAAATTCATCAGTTAATGCAGAAACAGTGCTCAAAGAAAACGATGAAAGTGTCGGTATAGGTAAGGATTAAACATGGCTACGCTACAATTTAGTATTAGTGTCGATGGCGTCAGTGACGAATCGTTAGTCGTGAGAAGCTATCAAGGACAAGATAACTTTTCTTCGGTTCAGCAAACTGAGGATACGTGGTGTCATGGTT